>JAYVNO010000118.1:0-15467 GCA_043758415.1 Burkholderiales bacterium | reverse complement strand
ATTTTGGAAATCACGCGTGTTTGAATCTGCGTAAATCTGCGGAATCTGTGTAATCTGCGTCAATAAATTGACTGTGCCCCGTTAAATGAACAGTATTGCATCCTGACCCCAACCCACTCCCGCTTGCGGGAGTGGGAGCAAAACAAATACCGCGTTGAATCCGACCGACCCACTCAGAAAAATTCAGACCTATGACCAGCATCCGAGCCGACCGTGACGCGATGGAATACGACGTAGTGATCGTGGGCGCAGGGCCTGCGGGTTTGTCCGCTGCGATTCGCCTGAAGCAACTCGCGGCAGAGAACAACCGCGAAATCTCAGTATGCATTCTCGAAAAAGGGGGGGAGGTCGGCGCGCATATTCTCTCGGGCGCGGTTATCGATCCGCTGGCGTTGAACGAATTGATTCCCGACTGGAAAGAAAAAGGTGCGCCGATTCACACACCGGTGACCGAGGACGAGTTCTGGACGCTGACCGAAACCGGGGCGATGAAAACGCCGAACTGGTTGCTGCCGAAGCTCATGAATAACCACGGCAACTACATCGTGAGCCTCGGTCGTGTCTGCAAATGGATGGGCGAACAGGCTGAGGCGTTGGGTGTCGAAATTTATCCCGGCTTTGCAGCGGCTGAAGTGTTATTCAACGATGCCAGCGCGGTGATCGGCGTCGCTACGGGCGACATGGGCGTTGGCAAGGATGGCGAGAAAAAAGGCGAGTTCCAGCCGGGCATGGAATTGCATGCGAAGTACACGCTGTTTGGCGAAGGCGTGCGTGGTTCGCTGTCGCAGGAATTGATGAAAAAATTTAATTTGCGCGATGGCATTGACCCGCAAAAGTACGGCATCGGCATCAAGGAGCTGTGGCAGGTCGAGCCGTCAAAGCATAAGCCGGGTTTGGTGATGCATTCTCAGGGTTGGCCGCTCGATTCGAAGACCGGTGGCGGCTCGTTCCTTTATCACCTGACCAACGAAAACAACGATGCGCTGGTGGCGATTGGTTTCGTGATTCACTTGAGTTACGAGAACCCGTGGCTGTCCCCATTTGACGAGTTTCAGCGCTTCAAATTGCATCCACATATCAAGCCGCTGCTGGAAGGCGGCAAGCGTTTGGTGTACGGCGCGAGGGCCATCAACGAAGGTGGATTGCAGAGCGTACCGAAGCTGTCGTTTGCAGGCGGCGCGCTGATTGGTTGCAGCGCAGGGTTCGTGAATCTGCCACGCATCAAGGGCTCACACAACGCGATGAAGACCGGCATGCTCGCGGCCGAGGCGGCGTTCGATGCGGTGAAGGCCGAGCGCGAGCACGACGAGCTGCACGCGTACAACGACGGCTGGAAGAAGAGCTGGGTATTCAGCGATCTCTACAAGGTGCGCAACGTGAAGCCTGGTCTCAAATGGGGCATGGCGCTGGGCACGCTGCACGGTGGCATACACATGTGGATGAACGATCTCGGCCTCGGCAAGCTCGTCGGCTGGACGCTGCGTCACGGCAAGGCCGACAACGAATATTTGAAGCCCGCCGATCAGATGCCGATGATTACCTACCCGAAACCGGATGGCGTGATCACGTTCGACAAACTCTCATCGGTGTTTCTCTCGAACACCAATCACGAAGAAGACCAGCCGGTACATCTGCAATTGCGCGATGCGTCGATTCCGGTGAAGCACAATCTGGCGCGCTACGCGGGGCCGGAGAGTCGCTATTGCCCGGCGGGTGTCTACGAATTTGTCGATGAAGACGCAGGCGGTAAGCGTCTGCAAATCAACGCGCAGAACTGCGTCCACTGCAAAACCTGCGATATCAAGGATCCGCTGCAGAACATTCACTGGGTAACGCCGGAAGGCGGTGGCGGTCCGGTTTACTCGGTGATGTAGTCGCCTCCTTACCCGCTTTTTGTCCCCGCTCCCCTTATGTGAGTTGGGACAAGCCGAACAAATGACGCCATCAGAACTCCTCGCCCTCTACGACGACACCATGCGCCGCAACGTACACATTGCGGGTTGCGTGCGAGAGATCACGCCACTTGTCACGCGTTGCACTACGATTACGGGCAGCCTTCGCTACATCATGTGGCACGACTTCCGGCAGTCGGGCGTTGCCGTCGCTGTCGATGCAGAATTCGCCGCCGTGCGCGGTCACGCCAAAGTGCTCATGTGGAAGCTCTACGCGCACGATTCGACGCACGATGAACTTCGTGCCCAACTCATTGAACGTGGCAGCGCAGAGACCGATCATTCCACCCTGATGGCGGCCCCCGTGCAGGGTCTGATTGACGCGCTGGCAGCGACGCAGAAAAGCACCTCCCCGACCCTCACAGTGCGTGAACTTGTGACCGCGAAGGACCTGGACGCTTATCAGAATATTTGGGACGACGTATGGCCCGACGCGCCCAATTCGCGCTACGTTGACGACTATCGTGCGCTGATCGAAACGCATGAACCCGGCATCGCTTTTTTCGCCGGTTTTGACGGCGACAATCCCGTTACCTCCGGCTACATGTTTCATGCGCCCGGGGCGCCGTACGCACTACTCTGCGGCGGCACAACGAAGGCCGCATGGCGGCGACAACGCGGGTACACGAGCCTGCTCAAGGCACGGGCGGTACGTGCGCTGGCACGCGGGGCGAGCTACCTCGCGGTGGAGGCCAGCCCCGAAAGTCAACCGATCCTCGCACGCCTCGGATTCACTCCGCTATCCACGCTCGCGTTTTACGAAAAGCACATCGACTGAAGATTGCAACTGTCGTCGTATATCAAACAGGACAGGTGACCGCGGAGCCGCGCCGCTATCAGGTGAGGATCATGGTGCGGGATTTCGGTTCCTACCGGGCGCTGTAAGGATATGCGGCACCGAGCGATAAAAGAGGGCTGCGCATTTCTGTTACGCTGCGTTGGTACGCGGTATCGCTTCTCGATCTCGTGTTCGCTCGTGGCGATGTAATGCGTATTTTTAGTTCGTAGTGAAGGCATCCATTTGAACTCGGTGAAACGCCTAGTCGTAGTTTTGGCCAGCGGTTCGCCCACTGAACCCGGGCCGGCGATGCTTGCGTTTCGTTACGCCGCAACCGCAGCAGCGATGGATATCGACGTTGAAATCCATGCAGTCGGTGGATCGGTGGGCCTGCTGCGCCGTGACGCATCTCCCGACGGGTCCGGGGTGGCTGCGCCGAAGGCGAGTGCGGCGATGAGTTCGCGAGATTTCGTTTCGCAAATCAGCGATTTGAAAGCACTGAATATTGAGCTCTATGTTTGTTCAGCGGCTTTGGCTGAAGCGAGTTTGAGCCTGTCTGATTTGATTTCCGAAGTCAGCGGTGTGCGCGGCGCGGCCTCGCTACTCGTGGCGGGCCTGGCACCCGATGCCCGACTGTTGACGTTTTAGCGAGTCGCAGTCCGTGATTCATCAACCCCAAGCATCTGCTATACGACGGCCCACTCACGTCGATTGTTTCAAGCATTTCTACACCTCGGTGCGTTTTTGGGGCGACGCGGCCATACGTTGTAACGACGGCCGATACGACTTGCGAAGCGCAATGCTTTCCTCGGAACGGTCAGTCAGTGGGATCCGTTTTGTAATCGCAAACCGGAACCCCCAAAACATTGGCGGCCGAACGTCGATTTGGTCCATCACACTTCTCCACATACACATTGATTCTGTTCGCCGCACGACGTGCCGAGCACCCCTTAATCTCGCCCAACGCACTGCCGATAAGGGTTGGCGCGTCAGTCTACCCGCGCGAAAGCACCCCAATGAATTTTGATCAGGAATGGAATGCTGGCGAGCTCGGCTGCGGCGATCTCGTGCTGGAACTTCGTCGGCGCGTGCGTGAGGCACCCGGACAAGTGTTTAAGGTCATTGCGCTCGACCTCGGTGCTCCGGAAGACATTCCCGCCTGGTGCGGCATGACCGGTCATGAGCTGCTCGCTCAGGATTTGGATTCACACGCCTATTTCATTCGAGCCAAACCCTGATTTTTCGACGCGGTGGAAATCTATGCACCGCACCTTTAACCACCGTTCCAGGAGAACATCATGCCCGGTAAATATGTAATCAGTTTGACCCACGGCCTCGACGATACCGACAGGGCGACCGTTGCTTTCGTCGTTGCCAACGCGGCGGTCGCTTCCGACAAGGATACGGTTGTGTTCCTGTCGATCGAAGGCACACGCCTCTCGCAAAAAGGCGTCGCCGATTCGGTTCACGAAGAAGGCTTTGCACCGCTTAAAGAGCTGATGGACAACTTCGCCAAGGCCGGCGGCAAGATGTTTGTGTGCTCACCATGCTTCAAGAAAAGGAAGCTCGACGAAAACAATCTGGTCGACGGGGCCGCAGTAGTGGGCGGCGCCAAGCTGGTTGAGTTCATGAGCGACGGCGCTCCCAGCATCAGCTATTAAGTCGGGAGCAGCATCATGCAAAACAATCGTAGACGACTCCTCGGTGCCGCTGCGGCCGGGCTCACGCTGCTGGCGAGCAATATCAGCCTGCACGCGCAAGGCAGGCAGAAGCTGCGCTTTGGCGTTGGTCCGCTGCTGCCGAACGCGGAGGACACAAAGAAGGCGTACACGCCGATATTTGCCTACCTGGCCGAAAAGCTCAACGCTGACTTTGAATTATTCGCGACCACTGACTGGGCCGGTATGGCCGTGGCCATGGGTTCCGGCCAGCTCGATGTTGCGTGGATGGGACCCTGGGGTTACATCATCGCGAACAACAGCACCGACTGTCAGGCGGTGGTCACCGTCAAATACGATGACAAGCCGATCTATCACGCGATCATCATCGGCCGCCCAGAACTGAAGGTCAGCAAATTTCCCGATGACACCAAGGGGCTGTCGATTTCGTTCGCTGATGTCGGCTCCACGTCGGGCTGGTTGATTCCGACCTGGTACGCCAAAGAAGTCTGGAAGATCGATCCCAAAACCTTCTGGAAATATCGCGAGGGTGCGACCCACGGTGCCAACGAAATTGCCGTGCAAAGCGGGCAGGCCGACATGGCCACCGACTTTGATCGCAACCGCAACGCCATGATCGCTGCAGGCACGGTGAAGGCCGACGGCAACAAAATTCTCTGGACATCCGACCCGCTGCCGAACGATGCCATCGCGGTGCCAAAGGGAGTGTCGAAGGAGCGAGCGGCACAAATCCAGTCGATTCTCACGACCATTTCGGTCGAACAGGCGAAGACGCTGCTGCCCAATCGCTACACCGGATTCGTGGCCGCGACGCATGCCTCGTATGCGAGCATTGAGAAAGCCGGACTAGCGGTCGGGAAGATCAAAGCGAAGGTGTGAGCGCTTTGATCGTGTGCCGTTATGTCTGAAGCGAGCGCTGTCCACGGTATAGCGTCCACCACGTCCAACGCGGTCAGCGATTCGACCGACCGTGCACGGCTTGCCTATGCGGCGGGCCTGCGCGGTGGATCGAAGAGCCGTGTCAAATTCGCGCTGATCTTCTTTGTGGTGGCCGCGTTTTACGCCACCTCCTGGCAGCTCGCGCAAGTTGATTTGGGACGCCTGGTCACTGGCCTGCCCCGGCTCGGCCATTGGTTAGCGCAGGCCTGGCCGCCGAAGCTCGAAGAGCTACCGCTATTCCTGCAGCGCATGGCGGAAACGATCGCGATGGCCGCTATCGGCACCACAGTAGCAACCTTGCTGGCGATACCGATGGCAGTGCTTGCCAGCCGCAACATCACGCCGTTTCCAAGGCTTTACTTACCCGCACGCTGGTTTTTGAACGCGCTTCGCGGGATCGATTCGTTTGTATTCGCGTTGCTATTCGTAGCAGCCGTCGGGCTTGGCCCGTTTGCCGGGGTGATTGGCATCGCGCTACACACGTGGGGTAGTGCCGCCAAATTTTTTGCCGACCATATCGAAAACGCGCAGATGGGCCCGCTGGAAGCAGTGCGCACCACCGGTGCCGGACGCTACACCGCGATGCTCTATGCACTGCTGCCCGATGTGCAGCCGGTGATGTTGTCGACGACTCTGTTCTGGTGGGAGTTCAATGTGCGCGCCTCAACCGTGCTCGGTGTGGTTGGGGCGGGTGGCATTGGGCTCGAACTCAAAAACAGCATGGATCTGCTCGATTTTTCCAGGCTCTTCACCATCATCGCGCTGATCCTGATCGTCGTCACGCTTCTCGACCAGTTCAGTGGCTGGCTCAGAAAGCGTCTAACGTGATGAAAATGCGGCTCGTCAATGTAGCGCCCGACACGACACCCGCAATTGACGCGGTTCAAGGCCCGCTGATATTCGAAGTTCGCAACGCAAGTAAAGCGTTCGGCAACAATCGCGCGATTGACGCGGTCAGCTTCGGCGTGCGACGTGGCGAGTTTCTGACGGTGTTGGGACCGAGTGGTGCCGGGAAGACTACGCTGTTTCGCTGCCTGGCCGGTTTGACCCCGATGGACTCGGGCAGCGCAACGCTCGCGGATGCCGATGTCACCTCGCTCGCCAGCCGCGAACGGCGTCGCATCGCGGTTGTCTTTCAGCAATTCAATCTGGTCAGCCGGTTGACCGCAAAGCAGAACGTTCTGGCCGGTCGCTTAGGGCATGTACCGGCGTGGCGTGGCTGGTTTAGAACGTTCACTCAGGCCGATCAGTTGCTCGCGCTCGAATGCCTTGATCGCGTTGGCCTCCTCGCGCAAGCGGAGCAGCGCGCTGACACCTTGTCAGGCGGCCAGCAGCAGCGCGTGGCCATTGCGCGCGCACTGGCGCAGCAACCAGACGTGATCATCGCCGACGAACCCGTAGCCAGTCTCGATCCGCGTATTGGCGGTGAAATTCTTGAGCTTTTGCGATCCATCTGCCATTCGCGCGGCAATGGCATTGCGGTCATCTGTAGTTTGCACCAACCGCACTTTGCGCGCCGATTCGCGGATCGCGTCGTCGGCCTCGCGGCAGGCCGCATCGTCATTGACGTTGCTGCGAACATCTTCACCGACGCAATGTTGCAGTCGGTTTACGGACACTCGAACCCGATAGAGAGCACCCCATGACACCCACTGAAACTCACACCCATCAGCCCGACGTCAGCTTTGACGGCGGCGATCTCGATTGCGGCAACGGTTTGTTGCTACTGATCCGTCGACATATCGATCCGATGGATCGCGGCGGTTTGCTCGAAATCCGCTCAACCGAGATTTCGGTCGACGAGGATCTGCCAGCATGGTGCCGCATGACCAACAATGAACTGGTGTCGTTCGTGAAAGTGGGCAAGCAGCGCAGTTTCATCGTGTCCAAAGGCAAACTGGCCGAGCGTAAACAGAACAACGCTCCTGTGAAAACTTCAACTGGCGGTGTGCAACTCGTTGACGTCAAGTTCATGGACAAGCTGCCCGATGCGGCACCCGCGCCCACGATTCGACCGTTATCGATCATGGGCATCGGTAGTTGGCCGCGACCCCGCTGGATGCTGCAGGCGGTGCATGAGCACATGGAAGGTCGCCTTGATGAAAAGCAGTTTCAGGCGACTGCCGA
Organism: Burkholderiales bacterium; assembly: GCA_043758415.1. Taxonomy (GTDB): domain Bacteria; phylum Pseudomonadota; class Gammaproteobacteria; order Burkholderiales; family Casimicrobiaceae; genus Casimicrobium. The sequence continues at coordinate 7,992 of JAYVNO010000118.1, read as the reverse complement.
CGATGCGGTGCGGCTGGCCGTCTCCGCGCAAATTCGTGCGGGCGCGGATGTGATCACTGATGGCGAGCAGCGTCGCGATAGTTATTCAAGTTTTGTCGCATCGCGGCTCGACAACTGCCAGTTAATTCCGCTGACCGATTTGCTGCCGCTGGTCGATGATCCGGAGGAGTTTGAGCGCGAATTGCGCGCGCTCGACGTGCCTGCTGGTGACGTGCGCCATCCGGCTGTATTTGGCCCGCTCGGTCGCAGTCGATCCATCGCCGTGCATGAAGTCGAATTCACCAAAACGCTGACGCAGCAACCGATCAAGGTCGCGCTGCCGGGGCCGTATCTCCTGACGCGTACGATGTGGATGGAGTGCATTTCCGATCGTGCGTATGGCAGCCGGGAGGAACTCGCTGAGGCGATCGTTCGCGTGTTGCGCGAAGAGATCGCTTGCCTGTTGGCGGCGGGCACGGCGCTGGTTCAGCTGGATGAGCCGGTGTTGTCTGAGGTGGTGTTCACGGGGGCCGCCACCCAGCGCAGCTTTATGTGCGGTGCGCTCGGCGAAAAGAAGGAAGCGTCAATAGAACTCGCATTCGCCCGCGATCTGGTCAATGCAGTGACCAAGGGCTTTCCGGTGGATCGACTGGCGCTGCACATGTGCCGCGGCAACTGGACTGCGGATGAAGGCAAGGCACTCACGGGTGACTACATGCCGCTGGTGAGCACGCTCGCGCAGATGCAGGTCGGCACCCTGTTGCTCGAACTGTGCACGCCACGAGCGGGCGAGATTGAGGTGCTGTCAGCGCTGCCTGATCACATGCGGATCGGCGTCGGTGCCTGCAACCAGAAGCACGCGCACATAGAGTCCGTCGAATCCATCGTGGCGCACGCCGAGCGCGCGATCCGCGTCTTCGGCGCCGAGCGCATGTTGCTCACGCCGGACTGCGGCTTCGCTACGTTTGCCGACAATCCAGTCAGCTCGGAACAGATTGCCGAAGGCAAACTGGCGGCGCTCGCTCAGGCCACAAGTATTCTGCGCGAGCGGCATCACGTTTGAAATGCAAACCTTCGTCATCGACAGCATCAGCGCAGTGACTCACGACATGCGCGGTCAGATCGTCGTTACAGGTTCGCACGGTGGTATCAGCGCGGCACATCTGGCGCTGGCTCATCCGCCCGGTCTCGCCGTCTTCAACGATGCGGGAATGGGTCTCGACAACGCAGGTGTTAAAGGGCTGGAGATATTGAACGCAGCAGGCATCGCCGCCTGCACAGTAAGCCACGAAACCGCGCGCATCGGTGAAGCAACCAGCACACTCGCCACCGGACGGATCAGCGCGGTGAATTCACGCGGCGCAGCGTATGGAATTCGCACGGGTCAGACCTGCGCAGAAGCTATCAGCTTTTTCCACAAACCCATGCCAAACAGGGGGTAGATGCATGAATTCGCATTTATCGACTTTTAGCGAAAATGAGTTATAGCCCCTGTGTGGACTGGGTTTCGTAGGAAAGTTGAATGCATCACACCCGCTTCAACATCTATTCTTTTCGATTCTCTGAAGTCTCGTCCCATAGAGCGCCATTCTCGCCCGCAATCACGATATTTGTATTCGCGATCTGCTTCCCGTTTGATCGCGTCTTTGACCTGTGCAACCAAGCGGTATACCGACACCTGTCACGAGCGCGATAGTGGGGAACTACGCATCCACCTTAACGTTCGCCTCCTTCACCACTCGTGCCCATTTGACGCGCTCAGCACGCATGAAATCCGCAAACTGCTGTGGCGTGCCGCCGCCGTCTTCCGCACCGACGCCTGCGAGGCGCTCTTTCACGTCGGGCATCGCCATCGCGGCGTTGATGTCGCGGTTGATTCGTGCAACGAGATCTGCTGGCATTTTCGCGGGGCCGATCATGCCGTACCAAGTCGTTGCCTCGAAGCCCGGATAGCCGCTCTCGGCCACCGTTGGCAGGTCAGGATAACTGCCTGATCGTTTGGTGCGCGTTTGCGCGACGGCGTAGACCTTGCCGCCCTTCACATGCGGCGTCACTGCGGCCATGGTGTCGAAGGAATAATTGATTTGTCCGCCCATCAAGTCGGTCAGCAGCGGCGCGCTACCTTTGTACGGAACGTGCAGCACGTCGATCCCCGCAGCCACCTTGAAAAGCTCTAACGCCAGGTGTTGCGCGCTGCCGCTGCCTGCGGAGCCGAACGACAACGTGCCCGGCTTTGCCTTGGCGAGCGCGACGATGTCCTTGACCGTTTTCGCCGGTGCGTTCGGGTGACAAATCAGCACGTTAGGCGTCACGCCAACCAGCGTCAACGGCGAAAAATCGGCCTCCGCGTTGTACGGCATTTTTGGGTTCAACGCCGGACCGATGCCGTGCGAATTGATGTGACCCATGAGCAACGTCAAGCCGTCGGTGGATTTGGCGACTACGTCGGCCGCGAGCACACCAGCAACGCCAGCACGGTTTTCGACGATGACCTGTTGGCCCCACATCGTGGTCAGCTTGGGCGCAAGGATGCGTGCGAGCGCATCGGTGCCGCCACCGGGCGGGAAGCCGACGACGATTTTTACGTTGCCAGAGGGCCATGCAGTTTGCGCGCGCAGAACGGGGCTGAACGCGAGTGGTGTGGCGGCTAGAAACTTTAGGGTTTGGCGGCGAGTGGTGGTCATTGGGGGGCCTTATAAGTCGGTACGGCGGGCACTGCCCGCCTCGTAATTCATCACATTTTGAAGGAGTGTTCTGCGTTTCGCGAGGGTACGACGGCGGGCAGTGCCCGCCCTACGCACAAACCCGCATGACAGTTATCTGTGCGGTATTTTTCAGCACTTCCATCGCCGCCACAGCGCCACTGCCCTTAACCTTGACGCCCGCTTTGGCGAGGCTCATTTCGACAATACAAATCGTACCCATGAGCGATACGTCGTTGCATTCGCCTAGGTGTCCGATGCGGAAAATCTTGCCTTTGACTTTGCCGAGGCCCTGACCGAGCGAGGTGTCGTATTCGTCTTGCGCAATCTTCCTGACGGCGTCGGCGTCGATGCCCGCGGGCATCACTACGCCGGTCAAAATCGGCGAGTGGCATGCATCGTCGAGGCACTGAATTTCCAGACCCCACGCGCTGACCGCAGCGCGACAAGCGGTGGCCAGCCGCTGATGGCGTGCGAACACAGTGTCCAGCCCTTCGCCTGCAATCATGTCGAGCACTTCATGCAAGCCGTAGAGCAGATTGGTCGCGGGCGTTGACGGAAAGTAGCCGGTTTTGTTCATCTCCAGCATCTCGTCCCAAGCCCAATAAGCCTTGGGCAACTTGGCCGTTTTGCTGGCGGCAATGGCTTTTTGCGAGAGCGCATTGAAACCGAGCCCGGGCGGCAGCATCAGGCCCTTTTGTGAGCCAGCGATGGACACGTCCACGCCCCATGCATCATGTTCATAATCGGCACCGCCGAGGCCGGAGACGGTGTCCACCAGCAATAGTGCCGGATGACCGGCGCGGTCAATCGCGTCACGCACCGCCTTGATATTGCTGGTCACGCCGGTGGAGGTTTCGTTGTGAACCACGCAAACCGCTTTGATCGCGTGACCGCCGTCCTCACGAAGGCGAGCTTCGATCAAACTGGCGTCAATGCCGTGTCGCCAACCGCCATCGTTCGCAGGCCCGATGAACTCGGTTTTGACGCCTAAACGGTCGGCAATTTTTTTCCAAAGCGTGGCGAACTGACCCGTCTCATACATCAAGACGTGATCGCCCGGCGACAGTGTGTTTACCAGCGCGGCCTCCCACGCACCCGTGCCCGACGACGGGTAGATGATGACGGGTTGCTGTGTTTTGAAAATCGTTTTGATGCCAGAGAGCACCGCGAGGCCGAGCCCGGCAAATTCCGGACCGCGATGGTCAATGGTCGGCAGGCTAATCGCGCGGGCGACACGGTCTGGCACAGGTGATGGACCGGGGATCGCCAACTGGTGTCGGCCTGAACGATGGAAATTGAGTTGCAGCATGGGGGGATCAATCGATAATTCAAGCGATTTTCGCACGCGCCGTGTCGACGATTCTTGCCGCCGGTCAATTTGCCCGCTCGCCGAAATGCTTGACAGCGCTTACGTCGACGGGAATGACACCAACGCACCAGAATCGATAGCCAACGCTGCTACGCTCACGCCATGCATGAAACCACTTCACTCGCAAAAAGGCTTCGCGACAACACTCAAGGGGAAACCCTCTTCAGCGACGCCGACCGTGCACGCTACGCGACCGATGCGTCGATCTATCAACAAATCCCGGTCGGCGTGTTCATCCCGAGAACGGCAGACGACATCAAGAACGCCATTGATATTGCACGCGACGCAAAGGTGCCGGTGCTCGCACGCGGCGGCGGCACCAGTCAGTGCGGGCAGACGACGGGCGTGGCGCTGGTTATAGACGACAGTAAGTACTTTCGTAACGTGGTCAATTTCGATCCCGCACAACGCACGGTAACCGTGGAACCGGGCATGGTGCTTGATCACCTTAATGCATTTTTGAAACCCCACGGACTCTGGTTCCCGGTAGATGTGTCGACCAGCGCGCAGGCAACCCTCGGCGGCATGGCAGGCAACAACTCCTGTGGTTCGCGCTCAATTGCCTACGGCAATATGGTTCACAACGTGCTCGGTGCGGACGCTTGGATGGCGGATGGCCGCGTGGCGACGTTTGGTGCACTCGATTCCGCTGAAGGGCGCGCAGCGCAAATTAGCGAACTTGGGCAGTCGCTTGCAGCGGAGCATCGTGCCGAGATCGAGCGCGTGTGGCCGAAGGTCCTACGCCGTGTCGGTGGCTATAACCTCGACATCTTCTGCAACCAGAACGAGCGTCCTTACACGACCGACGGCAGCGTTAATCTGTCACATCTGCTCGTTGGCTCGGAAGGCACACTCGCATTCACTAAATCGCTGACGTTGGCGCTGTTGCCGCTGCCAAAAAGCAAAGTGCTCGGCGTTGTTAACTTTCCGACTTTCCATCAGGCGATGGACGCGGCGCAACACATCGTCAAGCTCGGCCCGACCGCAGTCGAACTGGTTGACCGCACGATGATCGAGTTGTCGTTGACCAACCCTGCGTTCGCGCCGACGATCCGCACTGCACTGGTCGACTCGCCCGATGCAATTTTGCTGGTGGAATTTTCGGGTGATGACAAGGACGCGCTCAAGCACAAACTGCGGCAACTGATTGAGTTAATCGGCACCATAGGATTGCCTGATTCAGTTGTCTGTATGACCGAGGATGCGCCGCAAAAAAATCTGTGGGAAGTACGCAAAGCCGGGCTTAACATCATGATGAGCTTGAAGGGTGACGGTAAGCCCGTGAGCTTTATCGAAGACTGCGCGGTACCACTCGAAAATCTCGCTGAATACACGGCAAACCTCACCGAAGTCTTTGCAAGGCATGGTACGCGGGGCACCTGGTACGCGCATGCGAGCGTGGGTACGCTGCATGTGCGCCCGATCCTCGACATGCACCGTGGAGACGCCACCAAGATGCGGGCGATTGCCGAGGAAGCGAGCGCGCTGGTTCGCAAATTCAAAGGCGCCTACAGCGGCGAACACGGCGACGGCCTGTGTCGCGGCGAATGGATCGAATGGCAATACGGCCCGGCGATCACCGGCGCGTTTCGCCAGATCAAGCAGGCGTTCGACCCGGACAATTTGTTCAATCCTGGCAAGATGGTTGATCCGCCGAAGATGGACGACGCGTCACTCTTCCGCTTTCCTCCGAGCTACAAAACGATTCCGATCAAAACCGCGCTCGATTGGCAAGCGTGGAACGTACAAAACGATCCGGTCACGGAGAAAATCACCGCACCCGGCACCGGTGGCGACGGCGCGGAAGGCTTCGGCAAGGCGGTGGAAATGTGCAACAACAACGGCCATTGCAGGAAGTTCGACGCGGGCACGATGTGCCCAAGCTATCGCGTCACGCGCGACGAATCGGCCAGCACGCGCGGGCGAGCCAACACGTTGCGCATGGCAATCTCGGGCCAGCTCGGTAGCGATGGCATCGCGTCTCAAGAAGTGCGTGAAGCGCTCGAACTCTGCGTGAGTTGCAAGGGCTGCAAACGCGACTGCCCGACCGGTGTTGACATGGCGAAGATGAAGATCGAGCACCTGCATCACTACAAACTGAAGCACGGCTTTTCAATCAAGGACAACCTTATCGCGCGCCTTCCCGTCACGGCAGGATTCGCCGCAAAATGGCCGCGCGTTTTCAATTTGCGCAATCGAAAACCGTGGCTCGCGAAACTGGTTGAAAGGCTATTCGGCATCTCGGCCAAACGCTCGCTGCCCGAATGGCGCAGCGATACCGCGTGGGCAAGCTTACCGAAAAAACTGGTTGGGCCCATACTCGTGAGCGAAGCCACATTGCTTGCAGCAAAAACTCGCGGCGAGCCCTGCGTGGTGCTGTTCGTCGACACCTTCAACGGTGCATTTGAGCGCGAAAACGTGGACGCTGCGCTTGCGGTTTTAGGCGCTGCCGGATATCAGGTGCACATCCCGCGCTGGGCTGCGCAAGGCAACCGCGACGACCGCAACCTGTGCTGCGGTCGCACTTTCCTCGCCGTCGGCATGGTCGATGAGGCGCGTCGACAAGCGGAATATCTGCTCTCCGCGCTGGTGCCGTTTGCAGCGGCAGGTATCAGCATCGTCGGGCTCGAACCAAGCTGCCTGTTCACCATGAAAGACGAAATGCTCGCGATGCGTTTAGGCGACAACGCGCAGGTTGTTGCCGATCATTCAATGATGATCGAAACGTTTTTAGAACGCGAAGCAAAGGCCGGAAAACTCGACGCGCTCACAGCGAAATTGAAGCCCGCCACCGCACCGATCCTCGTTCACGGCCACTGCCATCAAAAAGCCTTCGCCGAAATTTCGCCGACGCTCTCCATGCTCGCGTTAATCCCCGACTCGAATCCGAGTCTCATCGAGAGTTCCTGCTGCGGCATGGCTGGCGCGTTTGGCTACGAAGCCAAACATTTCGACGTGTCAATGCAGATGGCCGAACTCTCTCTGCTACCTGCGATCCGCAACGCACCCGACGCCATCATCGTGGCCGATGGCACCAGTTGCAGGCACCAGATTCACGATGGTACGCAGCGAGAAGCGAAGCATGCGCTACTTGTAATGGCGGAGCATTTGACGTAACAGGATTCAATGAATGCCTCGACGTGGCGGGTATTCCGAACGCTTACGATATCCGATATCCGTAATAAATTTGACGCTCTGAGGCTATCCGGAAGCATACTCAAGCAGCGAGATGCTTACAAAAACGTCGTCAAGTCGATAACGGCAGAGCGCGTGATTTTTTCGCCCCGTCGAAGACCCAAATCGTCGCAGTCCGATGGCAACTTTGTACGCTGTATAACGTCGTTTGGACGTGCCAATTCGTCACTGCATCTCAAATACTCACGCTATGGATGACTCACCAGATTTCCGCGTTCGGCTACCCGAAAATTGTTCAATCGAAGACGTTATCGAGATTGTTAATGATTTGCCGACTGTTCCATCAAACGATGCTGGCCTCGACGGGCGGTTGCTATTCAAACCTCCGACTGACAATCCAATAATCGACTTTGATTTGCGCCGGACGACACGCATTACTCCCGAGGCTTGTGGTGCTTTGTTCGCGTTAATTGAATGGTTAGGCGCGCATGCGGCCACAACGGTAACGGTACAACTGCCAGCGACATCTTTTAAGGCGGTGGTCTTTAAAAAATTGTTGCTGCAACCTGTGGACGCGACAACTGATCCGAGTGCGTCAGTTACACCGATTGCAAATATTGCGCAGCAATTGGGCGACGAGATGTTGGATGAGCTAAACGTGGCACCGCACGCGCAATGCCGGGAATGGTTGAAGTTTGCGCTGTACGAGACGCTATTAAATGTTGCGCAGCATTCGAAACTAGCGACTGACAATGACGTGAGCGCATACGTCGCCGTGTCGATTGATTCAGGCGCGCCTGCGAA
>JAYVNO010000117.1:0-15490 GCA_043758415.1 Burkholderiales bacterium | reverse complement strand
GCATTCTGGTGGTGGGTCAGTTGAAGCCGATTCTTGAGAAGGCGCGCGGGGAGCCGATGGCGCTCTCCTCGGTGTACAACCTGTTGCATCGGCACGGCGTGACGGTGCTCGACGGGGCGGGCTGGCGTGCCAGTCACAGCTTGAAGCCACCCGCCAACATCTACCTGCTGTCACTACCCCCTATGCGCCCGAGTTGAACCCCGTCAAGCACGTTTGGGACGAGCTACGCAAGAAGTAATTACACAACCTCGCTTTCGACAGCATGGAGGGCCTTGAAGAGCAACTCGAAACCAGTCTGCGAACCCTTAAATTCGATCACTCACGTATCAAGTCAATCGTCCGATGGCTTTGGATAATTAATGATCTATTGAAATAGAAATAAAATAGGTCCTCTGCGGCGCAGATCCTAAATACCCCACCGTGGCACGCCATTGCAGCCCTCATCGTCGAGCAAATACTGCCTTGTAAACCATCCATTCGCCCCGCATCCATTCAGGTGGCTGATGGACAAATGAGGAATTTAGGGTAGATGCTCGCAATAGCCAGCTATTGCTGGGCCTTGCGCCCAGATTCGACGAAAAATCCGCCGTTTTTATTAGCCGTATCACTTCCGCAACACTACGCTAGAGCCTCATCAGTCCGACGTTGTCCAACTGCCGTCGCCACCATGATTCAATTAGCTGGGCTTCGAGCGGCTTGGACAGATAAAAGCCCTGGATTTCTTCGCAGCCAAGGTCGCGAATGATTGAAAGTTGCAATGGCGTTTCGACACCTTCGGCGATCACGCGCATGCCGAGCGTGTGAGCGATGGCGACGATGGCCTGCACAATGCCACGGCGGGGTTTCTCGTCAATGTGCTGGATGAAACTGCGGTCAATCTTGATGGTGTGAAAGGGCAGCCGCGTGAGGTACGAGAGGCTTGAGTAACCGGTTCCGAAGTCGTCGAGCGTCAGCGTCACGCCCATCTGGCCCAGCGTATCGAGCGTATCGATGACATTTTGTGGATTGCCGACGAGCATCGATTCGGTAATTTCAAGGTCGAGAAACGGCGGGGGAATGCCGGTTTTCTGGATGGTTTCGTCGACCGATTTGAGCCAGTTCGGATCCTGCAATTGCCGCGCCGACACGTTGACCGAGATTCGCGGATGGATGTCCTTCGATTGCCACAATTTGAACTGCTCGCAGGCCATCTCCAGCGCGCGCTGGCCGAGCTGGTTGATGATGCCGCTCTCCTCAGCCACCGCGATGAAATCGGCGGGCTGAATGAGCCCTCGGGTGTGATGGCGCCAGCGCAGCAGCGCCTCAAGCCCGGTGGGCGAGCCGGTGGCCGCATCCACCTGCGGCTGAAACATCAGGAAAAATTCACCCGCGGTGACGCCGCGCCGAATATCGCTTTCAAACTGCGTTCGCTGCGCCTGCTGGCGGCTGGAACCGCCGGAGAAATGCTCGATGCAGTTGCGCCCGGCCTGCTTCGCCGCATACATCGCGGTGTCGGCATTTTTCAACAGATCACCGGCATCCACACCGTCTTGCGGGAACAGCGCGATGCCGATCGAGGCCGGCATGGTGTGGCGCGTACCCGCCACCTCGATGGGCTTGACCAGCGCGTCGATGATGCCCTCGGCGACGGTCAGTGCGACATGACCTGCATGCTGCGCCTCAAGCCGGGTGATCAGCACCACAAATTCGTCGCCACCATAGCGGGCGACCAGATCATCCTGACGGATTGCATCCTTCAGACGTGCGGCGGCCTCGCGTAGCACGTTATCGCCTGCGTCATGGCCCAGACTGTCGTTAAAGTTCTTGAAAAAATCAAGGTCTACGAACAAGACGGCGACGCGGCTTTTGTCTGCGGCAGCGGTCTTGATCGCGTCCTCAAGTTTTGCCCGAAACAGCACGCGGTTAGGTAGCCCCGTGAGTGGGTCGGTTTGCGCAATTTGTACGGCGCGCCGAGTGGCCGACTGCAGCTCTTTGGTGCGCTCGCGGACGCGCGATTCGAGTGACTTTTGATAGTTGGTAATTTGTGACCGGCTGGCGGCGAGCTGATGCGCCATTTCGTTAAACGCGCGGGCCAGTTCGCCAGCCGGGCCGCGTGACCGGATCGCCACCTCCACCTGAAAATCACCTTGTGATAACGAGCGTGTTGCGTCGGTCAACGTCTGCAGAGTCTTGCGCGTGCGGCGACTGCCGATCCACGCGCCCAGCGCCAGCGCGGCGATTGCGCCTGCGGTCAGTAGTGCGTAAAAACCAGCGAAGTGGTCAAGCATGCACAGCGGGCGGTAGCGTGCTCATGCGGTCACTACGGGGATTTTCCCGATCCTCGCCTGCCACTCTTTCGGCCCGGTGTTGTGTACGCTGGTGCCGTTTGCGTCCACTGCCACGGTCACCGGCATGTCGCGCACGTCAAACTCGTAAATCGCCTCCATGCCGAGATCCTCAAACGCTAGCACTTTGGCGCCGATGATCGCTTTGGACACCAGATAGGCGGCGCCGCCAACGGCCATCAGGTACGCCGCCTTGTGGTTCTTGATCGCCTCAATGCCGGTTGGACCGCGCTCGGCTTTGCCGATCATGGCGATGAGCCCCGTTTTGGCAAGCATCATCTCGGTGAATTTGTCCATGCGCGTGGCAGTGGTTGGGCCTGCGGGGCCGACGACTTCGTCCCTCACCGGATCCACCGGGCCAACGTAATAAATCACGCGGTTGGCGAAATCGACAGGTAGCTTTTCACCCTTCGTCAGCATCTCGCTAATGCGCTTGTGTGCCGCGTCGCGACCGGTCAACATCTTGCCGTTGAGCAGCAGCGTCTGCCCCGGCGTCCAACTCGCGACCTCCATCTTGCTCAGCGTGTCGAGATTGACGCGGGTCGACGTTTTGACGTCTGGCGTCCAATGCACGTCAGGCCATGTCGAAAGCGGTGGCGGTTCGCAATACACCGGTCCCGATCCGTCCATCACAAAGTGCGCATGACGCGTGGCGGCGCAGTTTGGAATCATGGCAACCGGTTTGCCCGCCGCATGGGTCGGGTACATCGCAATCTTGATGTCGAGCACGGTGGACAAGCCGCCCAGACCCTGCGCGCCGATGCCCAGCGCGTTGACCTTCTGATACAGCTCAATACGCAATTCTTCCGTCTTGTTTTGCGGGCCGCGTTTGAGCAACTCGTACATGTTGATCGGCTCCATCAACACTTCTTTGGCCATCAACATCGCCTTTTCCGCCGTGCCACCAATGCCGATGCCGAGCATGCCTGGCGGGCACCAACCCGCGCCCATCGTTGGCACGGTTTTCACTACCCAGTCGACCAGTGAATCGCTCGGATTCAGTATCACGAATTTGCTCTTGTTTTCGCTGCCGCCGCCTTTGGCCGCGACGTTCACGTCAATGGTGTTGCCGGTCACCAGTTCCATGTGAACAACGGCGGGCGTGTTGTCGCCCGTGTTTTTGCGGGCAAATTCCGGGTCGGCGACGATCGAGCCGCGCAGCGTGTTATCCGGGTCGAGATACGCCTGACGCACGCCTTCGTTCGCAGCGTCGGTGACCGATCCTGGAAAGCCTTCGAGCCGCACTTCCATGCCGATTTTCAGGAACACATTGACGATGCCGGTGTCCTGACAAATCGGACGGTGGCCCTCGGCGCACATCTTCGAATTGGTAAGAATTTGCGCAATCGCATCCTTGGCGGCGGGCGACGCTTCGGCCTCATACGCGCGCGCCAGATGCTCGATGTAGTCCTGCGGATGGTAGAAGCTGATGAACTGCAGCGCAGCGCGTATGGATTCAACGAAGTCGGCGTATTTGATGGTGGTGGTCATGGTCGTTGCGGCAGAGATTCGTTGAGGGAGGTGGCGTCGCGTGCTTGCCGTCAATGCGCAGCAGACGGCGGTGCCATCATGCGATCCGTCATTGCGATGGCCATGGCAGAGAGCAGAAATACGGTGTGAATCACCGTTTGTGCGACCAGCGTTTTTTCACTGTATTGCTCAGCATTGATGAACGTTTTCAGCAAATGAATCGACGAGATGCCGATGATTGCAGTGGCGAGCTTGACCTTGAGCACGGACGCGTTGACGTGCGATAGCCACTCTGGCTGATCGGGGTGATTTTCAAGATCCATGCGCGACACAAAGGTCTCGTAGCCACCCACGATCACCATGATCAGCAGGTTAGAAATCATTACCACGTCAATCAAGCCCAGCACCAGCAGCATGATGAGCGTTTCGGTGAGTTTGGTGGGCGGTGCGGCGCAGACCTTGTTGTCTGCCAACGCCACGTTCGCGTCGCAGGGCTGAACTGAGGCGGCGATGATTCGCACCGCATCAGCCGAACCAAACGCCGCTTCAATCAGGTGAACCAGTTCGACCCAAAAATGGAAGACGTAGACCATTTGGGCGACGATCAGTCCGAGATACAGCGGCAATTGCAGCCACCGGCTAGCGAATATGACGGCGGGTAGGGGCCGCATTTTGCGGGTGTTGGTGGCGGACGACGGTGGCGAACTCATAACGATTTAGCAATGCGCCACAGATGGAGAAATCCACCGCGGATTTGGCGGGTAACACCGGAACATTCGGCGTAAGCAGTTTAGCATCCGTACCCGCAGCAAACTGTCTGTTGTGACAGGTGGTTTAGCGTATGTGCCGGAATCAACTTTACGATGTAATACCGCCCACACTGGGCATGGACGCAAAATACAGATAAAGTCGATGTTTAGCGAAATTGCGATCACGGCCCATATCGCATGGGGCTTCAGCTAAAAAGCTGTAGTCGTGTCTTATGTAAGACTCGCGTCAATCAATACCGCTAACGTGCAGTCTGTTTTTCCGGCTCGCGCCGGGTATCATCAGGTTCCACATTGCCCGCACAAATCAAGTAAATCAAGGAGGAAAGCCATGTCTGCCATCGAATCAGTGCTGGTTGAGAATCGCGTGTTCCCGCCGTCCGCCGAGTTCACGGCGCAAGCCAACATCAAGCCGAAAGATTTTCAGGCGATGCTGGCAAAAGCCGCGTCCGATTACCCGGGTTTTTGGGGCGATCTGGCCAGTGAGCATTTGATCTGGGCCAAGCCGTTCACCCGGTCGCTTGATGACAGCAACGCGCCATTCTTCAAGTGGTTTGAAGATGGCGAATTGAACGCCTCGTACAACTGTCTTGACCGCCATATCAGCACGCCGACTGAAGATAAAGTTGCAATTATTTTTGAAGCTGATGACGGCAAAGTCACCGAAATCACCTATGGCGATTTGTACACTCGCGTGTGCAAATTTGCCAATGGCCTGAAGCAGCTCGGCTATAAAAAAGGTGACCGCGCGATTGTCTACATGCCGATGTCAATTGAGGCGGTGATCGCGATGCAGGCGTGTGCGCGCATCGGCGTCACGCATTCGGTGGTGTTCGGCGGCTTCTCTGCGAAGAGCTTGCAGGAGCGCATCGTGGACGTGGGCGCGTCGCTCGTGATCGCGGCGGACGAGCAGATGCGCGGCGGCAAAGCCATTTCGCTGAAGCCCGCGGTGGACGAGGCTTACGCGATGGGCGGCTGCGACGCTGTGCGGCACACCATTGTCTATCGGCGCACCGGCGGCAAAGTGGCAGCAGGAGCGCGCGACATTGATTGGTCGAAAGTTGAGGGCGGGTCATCCGACGAATGCGCGCCGGAAATGGTCAGCGCCGAGCATCCGCTGTTCGTACTCTATACCTCGGGTTCGACCGGTAAACCCAAGGGCGTTCAGCATTCGACCGGCGGCTATTTGCTGCACGCGATGCTTACCATGAAGTGGGTGTTCGACATCAAGCCGACCGACGTCTTCTGGTGTACTGCCGACATCGGCTGGGTCACCGGTCACACGTACGTGGCGTACGGCCCGCTCGCGGTGGGCGCGACGCAAATCATCTTCGAGGGCGTACCGACGTTCCCTAACGCCGGGCGTTTCTGGGAGATGATTTCCCGCCACAAATGCAGCGTTTTTTATACAGCACCGACGGCCATTCGTTCGTTGATCAAGGCTGCGGCCACGGCGCCGGATTTCGCGCCCGACCAATACGATTTGTCGTCGCTGCGTTTGCTCGGATCGGTCGGTGAACCGATCAATCCAGAAGCCTGGATGTGGTACTTCAAAAACATCGGCGGCGGGCGTTGCCCGATCGTCGACACCTTCTGGCAAACCGAAACCGGCGGTCACATGATCACGCCACTGCCGGGCGTCACACCCCTGGTGCCCGGCTCCTGTATGCTCCCGTTGCCCGGTATTGACGCTGCCATCGTTGACGAAATGGGCGCGGACGTAGCCAACGGTCAGGGCGGAATTCTGGTTGTCAAGAAGCCGTGGCCATCCATGATTCGCACCATCTGGAACGATCCGGAACGCTTTAAATCCGCGTACTTTCCGCCCGAACTCAAAGGCTACTACCTCGCGGGCGATGGCGCAGTACGCGACGCGGTGACCGGCAATTTCCGCATTACCGGGCGCATCGACGATGTACTCAACGTGTCTGGCCATCGTCTCGGCACGATGGAAATCGAATCAGCGCTGGTGTCGAATCCTTTGGTCGCAGAGGCCGCTGTGGTGGGCCGTCCTGACGACACGACGGGCGAAGCGGTGTCGGCGTTTGTGGTGCTCAAGGGCGCACGTCCGGCGGACGTAGAAGCCGCGCGAATCGTTGCCAAGCAATTGCGCGATTGGGTCGGCAAAGAAATCGGCCCGATTGCCAAGCCGAAAGACATTCGCTTTGGCGACAATTTGCCGAAGACGCGGTCCGGCAAAATCATGCGCCGCTTGCTGCGCTCCATCGCCAAGGGCGAAGAGATAACGCAGGACATTTCGACGCTGGAAAATCCCGCGATTCTGGAGCAGCTTAAGCAGAGTTTGTAGGTTGAACCGAGACGCTCCATTAGGATTTTTGACGCAGCCCGCAGCCCGCAGATTGCAGACAGATTTGCCCAGATTGCTATTACTTCTGGATCAGCGAATTGAGCGAAAAGAAAATCTGTGTTCATCTACGTTAAATCTGCGCCAATCTGCGTCAAAAAATCGGTGACTGCTCGTACTCCCGCGAGCAATTTTTCTTTTGAGCGTCGAATGAATCATCTCGGTTAAAGCGCCTGACTTCGAATCTCCGCTCTGCTTTGATGGCGGAAGGGGAACATCATCGCTCATTTGCGATTCTGAAAAACTCGGCTACGCTTCGTTGAGTGTATGCATCGGCAAAAAGATGCGCTGACACCCGTTGTAACCAGCGCGTGATGCTGCACCGCAAGGAGGAGAGTATGGATACGGCTCAACGCCAGCGTGAATACTGGAGGAAAAATCTTCGCGTTACCGCCGTGCTGATGGTGATTGGCTTTACAGTGACGTTCGTTGTCGCGTTTTTTGCGCGCGAATTAAGCTTCGATTTTTTCGGCTGGCCGTTCTCGTTCTGGATGGGGGCGCAAGGCGCGCTGCTGGTTTACGTCGCGCTGGTCTGGTTCTATGCACGCTACATGAGCCGACTTGATCGTGAGTATGGCTTTGATGAAGTCAGTGAAGGAGAGCCGCCATAGCGTCTATCACGCCCAGCGAGCCCAGACCGTCCAGCAAGGTTCAGCGAGCCTTCAGCGCACGGCTTGGACGCATTTACGCCTGGTACACC
Organism: Burkholderiales bacterium; assembly: GCA_043758415.1. Classification (GTDB taxonomy): domain Bacteria; phylum Pseudomonadota; class Gammaproteobacteria; order Burkholderiales; family Casimicrobiaceae; genus Casimicrobium. Next base: position 7,864 of record JAYVNO010000117.1, on the reverse strand, counting down.
GTGGGCGTAGTCGGGTTCGTGTTGCTGCTGGGGTGGCTGGAGCGAATGGGTCTCACGCGCACCTGGATTGGCTACATTTTTTTGTTGGCGACCGTGGTGCTTTATGCTGCCATCGGTGTGCTGAGCCGCACCACCGATGCGGCTGAGTATTACGTTGCTGGGCGTCGCGTGCCGGCAATTTTCAACGGCATGGCAACGGCCGCAGACTGGATGTCCGCCGCGTCGTTCATTGGCCTGGCGGGAACGCTCTATTTACAGGGCTACACAGGGCTCGCCTTCATCATGGGATGGACCGGTGGTTACGTGCTGGTGGCGCTGTTTCTTGCGCCGTACCTGCGCAAATTCGGGCAGTACACGATCCCTGATTTTCTGGGTGCGCGCTACGGTGGTCACGCCGCGCGCTCGGTGGGTGTGGTGGTGGCGATTATGTGTTCGTTCGTCTATCTCGTGGCGCAGATTTACGGCGTCGGCTTGATCACCTCAAAACTCACCGGACTGTCGTTCGGCGAGGGCGTGTTCGTGGGGCTCGCGGGCATTCTCGTCTGCTCGTTTTTGGGCGGCATGCGCGCGGTGACCTGGACGCAGGTGGCGCAGTACATCATCCTCATTTTCGCGTACATGATTCCCGTGGTCTGGCTCTCAGCGAAGCACACCGACAATCCGCTGCCGCAGGTGGCATATGGCGCGGTGCTCGCCAAAGTGTCAGCGCGTGAAGAGGAGCTACTAAAAGACCCGAAGGAAATCGAAGTTCGCAAAATTTTTGCAGAACGCGCCGATGCGGCCGAGATCAAACTCGCAGGATTGCCAGCCTCGTATGAGGACGGCAAACTGCAACTGCAGCGCGCGGTCGACGTTGCCAGCGCGCGCCGGGCTCCGGCAGAACAAATACTCGCCGCGCAAAAGGCGGTGGACGCCTATCCGAAAGACGCCGAGGCTGCGAAAGTCGCGTGGAACAAGGATTTGGCGCTTCGCGCCCGCATCGCGCCTGCGCAGCGGCACGGCGAGGCCTACCCCGCCGAGAGCGATTCAGCAAAAAATACAGCGCGCAAAAATTTTCTTGCACTGGTGTTTTGTCTGATGGTCGGTACCGCCGCGTTGCCACACATTTTGACCCGTTACTACACCACGCCCGGTGTAAAAGAAGCGCGCCAATCGGTGGTTTGGTCGCTTTTTTTCATCACGCTTTTATACATCACCGCACCCGCGCTTGCAGTGCTGGTGAAGTTTGACATTTACACCATTCTTGTCGGCAGCGAATTCGCCAAATTGCCAGCCTGGGTGAACTCGTGGGCGCGCGTTGATCCGACGTTACTGTCGATCACTGACATTAATCGCGATGGCATTGTGCAGCTCGCCGAAATCTCCATCGGCAGCGATGTCGTCGTGCTCGCAACGCCGGAAATCGCCGGATTGCCCTATGTGATTTCTGGCCTGGTTGCGGCGGGCGGTCTCGCCGCTGCGCTGTCGACAGCCGACGGTTTGCTGCTGACGATTGCCAACGCGCTGTCGCACGATGTGTATTACAAGATGGTCAATCCATCGGCATCAACGACGCTGCGCATTTCGGTATCGAAAGCGCTGCTGCTATGCGTCGCGATGCTGGCGGCGTATGTTGCCGCGCGCAAATCAGCAGACATACTATTTCTGGTGTCAGCCGCGTTTTCTTTGGCTGCAGCCGGTTTTTTTCCGGCATTGGTGCTGGGCATTTTCTGGAAACGCACGACGGCCACAGCCGCTATCGCCAGCATGTTTTCGGGCGTAGCGATTACGTTTTATTACATGGCTACGAACTACCCGTGGTTGCGCGGCTTGTTCGGCATCACGGGCAGTATCAGCAGCTACACGTGGTGGGATATATCACCGATTTCGGCAGGCATATTTGGCGTACCGCTGGGCGTTGTGGTGATCGTCGTGGTTAGTTTGCTGACACGCCCACCGAGCGCAGCCGAGCTTGCGCTGATCGACTTTGTGCGCGTCCCCAGAAGGCCGGACGACGCGACTAACATGCGTATCAACTAAAAACAACAGGAAGCGGCGGGCCGCTTTTACGGCAGCGACATCAGACCATTGTTGGATCAGTGGCCTTGAAGGACGCACGTGCCATCATTTTTTTGTAAAGCCGTGCCAGATTGGGGTACGCCCTTTCCCAGGCGATTTCGGCGTAGCGGAGCTTCAGATAGCCGAGCGCGCAAGCGGCTGCAATATCGGCCAGGCTCAGCGCGTGACCGACACAATGTTCGCGGTCGCCCAGCTCACGCGCCATTTCGTCAACGGCAGCGGCCATCTTCGCGAGTTGACGCTCGATTTGTTTGACGCTGGACTCGGTTTTGTCGGGGCGTGCGTTTTCCATGCGTGCAGTCAAGGCGGCATCGCACAAGCCATCGGCGAGGGCTTCCCAGCGCTTGACCGCGATGCGATCACGCGACGTTTCCGGGATCAGCCGGTGCACGGGCGACAAGCCGTCGAGGTATTCAACGATCACGCGCGAGTCGAACAAACTCGCACCATCGTCCATGATTAGCGCAGGAACTTTACCGAGCGGATTGACTTTGACAAGTTGCTGCGCAACGCCATAGGGATCGGCTTTTTCCAGATCGAGATCCAGTTTTTTTTCGGCGGCAACCACGCGTACTTTACGCGCATACGGACTGGTGGGTGAGTAGAGGAGTTTCATGCTGCGGTGTTCTTGTCGATTTTTTTGATGCGTTGTTGCCGAGCCTTGATATGGTTGGTCGGCAGTTTCGCTATACAGAATCTAGCACGTTCGCAGTGTCGCGCAAACGAAAACCGATGAGCGAAGATAATATGGGTGACTTCCGTCGTTATTCGCGCCCCAGAGCGTGCTATTTGCTCACTTTTCCATGCCCTCATTCGACACCCTCAAAGCCATTTCTCCGCTTGACGGTCGCTACCACAAAAAAGTGGACGCGCTCGCCGACGCGTTTAGCGAATTCGCACTGACCCGCGAGCGCATTCGTGTGGAATTTGCGTGGCTCAAGTCGCTCGCCTCGGCCACGGACATTGCTGAATTGCCTGCCTTAACCCTCGCCGCGACGCAATTTTTGGATAGGTTAATCGAGCGTTTCTCGGTCACCGACGCCACCGCCATCAAAGCCATTGAGGCGACCACCAATCACGACGTGAAGGCGGTCGAATACTGGATCAAGGACAAATTCAAGGCACTGCCCGAGCTTGCTCCGCACGGCGAGTTTGTGCATTTCGCGTGCACCTCGGAAGACATCAACAACGTGTCGCACGCGCTGATGTTGCAGCGTGGCGTGCATGGCGTGCTGTTGCCGCAGCTTGATGCGTTGATCGCAGGACTGGTGAAGGTTGCGATCAGCACCGCCGAGATGCCCATGTTGTCGCGCACCCACGGTCAAGCGGCGACTCCGACCACAATGGGCAAAGAAATGGCGTTGTTTGTTGACCGTTTGCGGCATGCGCATTCGCAGATTGCAGCGGTGCCGTTGCGCGCCAAGATGAACGGTGCCGTGGGCAATTACAACGCTCATTTGGCGGCGTATCCGAATGTCGATTGGCCCGCGATTTCTAGGGCTACGGTCGAGTCGCTCGGTTTGACGTGGCAACCGATGAGTGCGCAGATTGAGCCACATGACTACATGGCGGAACTGTTCGATGCCATGGCCCGCGTGAACACGATTCTGATCGATTTTTGTCGCGATACGTGGGGCTATATTTCGCTCGGTTTCTTCAAGCAGCGGCTGCAAGACGGCGAGGTTGGATCGAGCACCATGCCGCATAAAGTCAACCCGATTGATTTTGAAAATGCCGAGGGTAATTTCGGCCTGGCCAACGCGCTGCTTCGGCATCTCGCAGAGAAACTGCCGATCTCACGCTGGCAGCGTGATTTGACTGATTCCACGGTGCTGCGCAACATGGGTGTGGCGGTGGGCTACAGCCTGCTCGGCCTGGTGTCCGCGCAGCAGGGCGTCGGCAAGCTTGAGGTCAACGCCGACAACATGCTCGCCGATCTCAACAACAACTGGGAAGTGCTCGCTGAGCCGATTCAGACCGTGATGAGGCGTTACGGCGTTGAGGGTGCTTACGAGCAGTTGAAAGCGCTCACGCGTGGCCAGCGGATTACGCCTGAGGCGCTGGCTGCGTTTATCGAGACGCTCGCGATTCCGACTGATGCGAAGGCGTTGCTGGCTGATTTGACGCCCGCGAAATATGTTGGACTCGCGGCTGAGTTGGCGAAGAAATACGGTCGCTAGATGGGTAACAGCTTTTAGCTGAAAGCCTTATTTGAATTGGGCTAAGTGGTCATTTATGCTGTTAGTCAATATAATGGGTTTTGACGGCTAAGCCCAAGTCAAATGGCGATTTCAAAAAAAAGCTGTAAGCAAATCCGAGGTGCAAAGATCGAATATGCATAGGGCAAACATTTCGTTCCGGGCGTTGTACCGAGCCATAGAATCGACGCAGAACTTGATCGTCAACACTCGGAGGAGGAGTTTCCATGAATCGTTTTAGTTATCAGGTGATGTCGGGCGTGATCTCCGCAGCGCTTGCAGGCGTCGCGTTTGCACAAGCGCCCGCCAGCCCGACGCTAGGCCGCAACCTCGCTGCCCAATGCGCAAACTGTCACGGCACCAGCGGCAAAAGCGTGGCTGAAGTGCCGTCTCTTGCCAGCCAGGCCGCTGCCGTAATCGTTCAGAAAATGAAGGACTATCGTGACGGCAAATTGCCCGCGTCAATCATGCATCAGTTGGCCAAGGGCTACACCGACGAGCAGGTCGTATTGATGGCCGACTTTTTCTCGAAACAAGCGAAGTAAGGCGGGACCATGAACAACACATTCAATCGTCGTGACTTCGTTAAATCGGCCGGTGCACTGTCGCTGCTTGGCACCGCAGCCATCACCGGTTGCGCAAGTGTCGGCGGTGTGGCCAAACCCAAAGTCGTAGTAGTCGGTGGCGGTTTCGGTGGCGCAACCGCAGCGAAGTACATCGCGATGTGGAGCGAGGGAAAAATCGATGTCACGCTGGTCGAGCGCGACGCGCAATTTGTCTCCTGCCCGATGTCCAATCTGGTGCTCGGTGGATCGAAAGCGATGGCCGATATTTCGGTCGCATACGACGGCCTGAACAAGTACGGCATCAAGCGCATCAAGGGCGAAGCCACCGGCTTTGATCCTGACAAAAGGACGCTCGCGCTCGCCGACGGCATGACGCTCGCGTACGACCGCCTCATCCTGTCGCCGGGCATCGATTTCATGTTCGAATCATTGCCCGGCCTCGCCACGCCCGCCGCGCGCAGCAAAGTGCTCGCCGCATGGAAAGCTGGCCCGGAAACGACCGCGTTACGCGCGCAGCTAACCGCAATGAAAGACGGCGGCGTGTACGCCATTCACATCCCGAAAGCGCCGTACCGTTGCCCGCCGGGCCCGTACGAACGCGCATGTCAGGTGGCTTGGTATTTCCAGCAAGCGAAGCCGAAATCGAAGGTCATCATCCTTGACGCGAACGAAGACGTCACCTCGAAAAAAGGGTTGTTCACCAAGGCATGGAATGGCCAGTTCAAAGGCCTGATCGAGTACCGCAACAATCAGGAAATTCAGGACGTTGACGCCGCAAACAACACGCTGAAAATGACCTTCGGCGAGGACTTCAAGGGGGACGTGTTGAACGTGTTGCCGCCGATGCGCGCGGGTAATATTGCTACGGCAAACGGGCTCAACAACTCAAACAAACGGTGGTGCCAGATCGACTGGTTAACCTATGAATCCACCGCCGTTAAAAACGTCCATGTCCTCGGCGACGCACTGCAAATTGCGCCGGCCATGCCGAAGTCCGGCCATATGGCCAACCAGCACGGCAAGGTCTGCGCTGCGGCCATCGTCGCGCTGCTGACGGGCGACACAATCAACCAAACGCCGATGGTCGCCAACACCTGCTACAGCTTCATTGATGACAAAAACGTGGTGCACGTGGCGTCCGTACATCGATACGACGCAGCGCAGAAAACCATGGTGGCTGTTGCCGGCTCGGGCGGCTTGTCGGCGGAGCAAAACGTGCTTGAAGGCGTGTATGCCAATAGTTGGGCACGCAATATCTGGGCGGACATGCTGACGTAATTCGCCGCAGTAATTTGGCTGCGATTGCAATTCACGTGCTTGGTAGCTTCGCAAGTCTTGGTTTCTGCGGTCTCGTCAAATCCTACTCGTGTTAGTAGGAAATCGCGGAACGGGGTATCGGGTAGTCGATTCGCATCTGCGTTTGAGCAAGATTCATAACAGAGACATTGACTAAGTCATAAGGTCTCGGCTACCGTTTACTCATCGCTTGACTGATTGGATTGGCTTTCATTCCTGAGCGGGATCGGTGAACCGTCATCGACAAAACTCGGACTCGGGGGAATTCATGCTGTCAAAGCTCCGCGGCACCACACTCGGTGCGCTTCTTGGATTGTTTTGTCTTTGCCTCGCTGCGCCGCAGGTTCACGCTCAATCCCCGATCAACCCCTCGTTCGAATCCCCTGTAGTTACGGCCAATACCGACTCGCTTCGCCCAACGACTGCGACCTGGGCCTTTACTGGTCAGTCCGGAATCCGTAACAACAGCGCACCGAACGGCAGCAGCGGCAAGCAAGCCGCATTTCTTTCCGCTGCGCCGATCAGCGGCAACAACAATCTCGGCAGCGTTCGGCAAACCGTCACGCTCAAACCGGGCACTTACTACGTCCGCTATCTCGCGGCGGTCAAGACGCCCAGCGGTCGCCCGCAACCTCTCCAGTTCTACATTAACAGCACACCTCAGGGTGGCGTGCTTCGACCGCGCTATCTCACCGACGCCACCACGGGCGGCTTCGAGGCTGGCTGGACACAGCCCTTCATCGTCACCACGACGGGTAGCTACGAGCTACGCTTCGACGCCACCAATGCGACGAACTATGGCACCGTCGCCGCGCCGCTTTATGCGGTTGCCTATGTCGATGCAATCACCATCGTCAGCGTGCCGAGCGCGTTTGCCAATTCGGGCTTTGAAGCGACCAGCACCTGGACGCTCTCCAGTGGTGCCACGCAGGTGGCTGCGACCGACGCACCTGAAGGCGCGAAGGTGCTCTCCCTCGCATCAGCTGGCACAGCCGCGCAGACGCTCGCGCTCCCGGCTGGCCGCTACAGCGTTTCATTGAATATCGGCAAGGCCAGTGTCGCCACCGGCACATTGAACGTAGAGGTTGCCAGCAACGGCGGCGCAACAGTCACCGTCGCTACGATCAGCGCCAGCACTGCGACTGAATATCGCACCCACACCACCGCCGGATTCGCGCTTGCAGCAGGCAATCATGTCGTTACGCTGCTTGCCTCGGGCAGTGCGTTTTCGCTAGATAACGTCGTACTCAACGACGCTGCGCCGGACGCGGTGAACGCTGGCTTTGAAACCCCGGTACTCGCCAACCCGTCATCGACAACCGCAGCGGGTACGACCGTTGCCAACCCCATGAACGCTACCTGGGCTTTCAGCGGCACCGGAGGGTTGATTCAGACCAACGCTGGCACCAGCAACACCAGCGCGCCGCGCACTGTCGCGGGCAAACAATACCTTGCGCTGTCGGGCACCGGTGCCGTCGCACAAAGTCTCGTCTTCGCAGGCGGCACCTATGTCGCGATAGGTCAAGTGGCACAGGGCGGACTCAATGTGCTCATAGATGGCGCTGCGGTCGCTAAACTTTCTGCGTCAACACTGGACTTCCGGGAAGTGATGTCAGCGCCGTTTGTGGTCGCTGCAGGTACGCATTCGCTAGCCCGCATATTTCACAGGCGCTCCAAAAGTAGTCGACCGACGGTTGGTAGGGCTGAAATTTTCGTTCTGCCGCTGCAAAGCGCGTCGATGCACCG
>JAYVNO010000116.1:0-5251 GCA_043758415.1 Burkholderiales bacterium | reverse complement strand
CATGTCTCGCGCAAAACCGCATCAACCTCCCCATCAAAAAACACTCTGCGGTACTTCGCAGGGAACACCAAGTGATACATCAACACCGATACATTGTGACTCTTGTCGATGTACTTGCTCATCCGCAAAATCTACGCCGCAAGCGGCGGGGAATTTACCCATAGAGATTCAATAGGGGTAGTATGCCCATTTTTGCTTAAAGTCGACATTAAAGAAAATCAGCCTGTGTCCCTTATAAAATGGCTGTTTTAGCGTAGAGCTGTTACCACTTCATCCGACCGCAGTCGGGCGCGCCACCTATGGAAAAGCGGCGCGGGGCCACTTTCCGTCGCTACGCTTGCGAGCGCCTAGATGCGCTTTAACGGCACGGTGTTGCACTTTGCCGCGTAACCTGCGGCCTCACCCGGCCTCGTCAGCCCGACGAATCTCCCGCAGCATGAACAGATAAAGCCCCTCAACTTTCTCGCGCGCCCAGGGGGTTTTGCGCAGAAACTTGAGGCTCGACGCAACGCTCGGATCATGTGTGAAGCAGCGCACCGGAATGCGCTCGGCTAACTCCGACCAACCGTAATGAGTGGACAGCGCGGTGACAATAGTTTCCAGCGTGAGACCATGTAACGGATTGGCACGCTGCGACGGGGCGGAGGGCGGGAATTGCATAGTGTGATTTTGTCACTCCTTTTGTGGCTTTTCGGATTGCCAGTTCACGTCTTGTTACAAGTTGTCGTCAGCGTTGCCCGCACCGAGGTCGTTAAGGGGGAAGGACATCGCCCACAACTGTTGGTGTTGCCGTCTGGTGGTGGCATTCCTGCTGCGATCAGATGCTTGGCCCATGCTGCAAACATGAGTTCATGCGCTTGCATGCAGGTTGCTGTCAGTCAGCTTCTAAAGAAAAGGAATCTGTTATGAAACTCCGTAAATTGTTAATTGCTGGATTGTGTGTCGCCTCCCTCGGCGCTGTTGCATTACCGATGGCCGCGAATGCTCAGGTCAGCGTTTATTTCAACTCAGCGCCACCGCCGCCACGTTACGAAGCCGTGCCTGCGGCTCGGCGTGGCTATGTCTGGGTCCCCGGTTATTGGAACGCTCGCGGCGATCGTCATGTATGGCATCGCGGCCACTGGGAACGCAGCCGCGCTGGTTACAGCTATATACAGCCAAACTGGGTGCAGCGCGATGATCGATGGCAGTTCAATCGCGGTCGCTGGAATCGCGGTGATCGTGATGGCGACGGTGTGCGCAACAATCGCGACCGCGCGCCAAACAATCCGAACCGGCAATAACAGGGCATCGATTCACACCCAAGCCGTGCGTGCGGCACCGCAGTAGCGACGTCGCAGCGTGCGCAACGCGGCGGACGTCGGACGGTGACGATGAGCGGATGGCGCGGCTCGGACACGACGCCGCACCTGCGCTAAACGCTTGCCGGTGAGTGTTATGCAGGACGTTTGTTCGATAGCGCTCGACGTCACTTTCTGGCCAAAGTCGAACGATGCCAAACGTCGTAGGGTGCGCAGTTGCAACCGACGTCACAGCGTGAAGCTGTAAGGCACCAGGCGTTAAATCAACTGCACAATAATCACCACGCGGCGATTTTTCGCCCGACCTTCGGGTGTCGTGTTTTCGGCCTCGGGGAGGCTGGCACCGAGTCCTTTAGTGTCGATGTTTTCTGCGGGGTAGCCGCCCTCAACCAACACTTTGGCTACAGCGTCGGCACTGCGTTTTGACAGAGCAAAATTGTATTCGTGCGTGCCGACGTTGTCGGTGTGACCGCGGACCAAAGCGCGATCAATGCCCAGCTCGCGCAGTTCGCGACCAACGCGGGTCAATGTGTCGCGCGCGCTGCTTGCAACAACGTCGCTATCAAACGAAAAAATCAACGGTGCCGGCAACGTTAGATGGTAGCCGTCCTCAAGCTGCTCGAATCCAAGCACTTGGAGCGTAGCACCGACAAGCGCAGCGCGCGTCATCACGGGCGCTGTCGGCGCAGGGGCGTGTAATGGTGGTGGTGATGCGCATGCGGCGACGAGCGCACAGGGCAGTGCGGTCGCACAGAATTTCAACGCAACGATTCCAGCATACGTGCATATCGAGCGCTCAGCCGTCGCACTGTTCATGTTCCACCTTTTTATGAGCTTCGGGCTCAGTTGTTACAACGTCACTCACGTAGCGAATTTGATCGCGTCCGCGTGCTTTTGCTTCGTACATCGCGGCGTCGACGCGCGCCATCAACTCGTTGGTGGATTGCCCGTCTGCCGGGTACAAACCGATACCCATGCTCGCGGTGCAACTGATAGGCAGCGAATGAACGTGATTGGCGGCGTGCACCGCCTCGGCAAGTTTACGCGCCACGATCAGCGCGTTCTCGCGGCTACCGACGTTCGGCAACAGCGCGATGAATTCGTCGCCGCCGAGGCGCGCAAAGGTATCGACCGGACGCAACTCGGATTTACAGCGATGGGTCATCACTTTCAGGAACGCATCGCCCACCTGATGACCCGGTTGATCGTTGAGCAATTTGAAGTCATCAAGGTCGAACTCGACCACTGCGAAAGGCCGGGCATCGCGACTGTGCGCATCGATGAGTTGTGTCATGCGATCAAGGAGGAGCACGCGGTTGGCAGCCCCGGTGAGCGGGTCATAAAAAGCGAGCTGCGCAAGCTCTTGATTGCGCACCTGCACCTCCGAGGTGCGGCGTTGAATCACATCGAGCATGGCGTTGAAATCTTCGCTTAACGCGCGCACTTCGGATACATGCGTTGATGGCAGGCGATGGGTGAAATCTTCAGTGTCGCGAATTTTTCGCGTGACCTCAGAAAAGCGCGTGATCGGAAGCGACAGACGCCGCCCAATTGAGCCGGAAATACATCCCCACACCAGCGCCATCAGCGCCAGCACCGCAGCACCCGACGCGCCAAATCCGAACAGTGCGCTCGACATGTGTTGCACGCGAATGGTGACCTCGGCATAACCCAGCAGGTCGCTGCGGTCGACCACCGGGCTCCTGACCGTCACCTCGTCCAGGTTGGCCATACGCGCGAGCCAGTAATCATCGACAGGCAGGCCGCCCTGCTGCTTGTGCACGTAGGTCACCAGCTCTTTGCCGTCGCGATCAATCAGTCGCGCGCGCACCACGCCGTCGGAGGTGGCCAACGCCGAGAGCACGTCGCGACCGCGATCAACGTCGCGCAGCACCAGCGGTACGGCCGCGCTCGCCGCGAGCAACTCGGCGATGGTGTAGGCACGCTGCTGCGTGGCCCTCTGTGCCAGCACCGAGGCGAAGGTAATCATCGCCACCATGGTCAGCAACACGGCCACCGCCGCCGTGATGATCACCACGCGACTGATCTGCACCGAAATCGACACCGGTCGTCGCTGAAATTTCAGGAATCGGGGCATCACATCATTCCGTCAGCCGTTGTTGGCGGCACGCTGCCGCTGCTGCCGCAACAGTTGCGATCGCACTTTGAAGCCGGTGCGTGACAACCTATCGAGGTTCAACTGGTATTTTTCCACACCCGTTTTTTCGTCAATGATCAAGCAAATGGTGCCGCCCACTTCGCAGTAGTGCGTGCCTTGGCCCACCGCCAGAATCGGCTTCGCCTTTAGCGCGCTGAGCCACGGTGCCCAGTCTGCCTCACGCTGCGCCAGCGCAGAGAAAATATGACAGCGATCAACATCGCCCGGACTTGCCAGACGAATTACGTGCAATGTCAGTCCGCGCACCTGTTTGCCATGCAAATCGAGCGCGGGAACCGCTGTCGGCTGGCAGATCACTAGCGTATTTTCAGCACCGACGCTCGACGCTGGCCATTCCACAAAGCGAACAAAAGCCATGACCCATTCTTCATGCGAAAGAGCATTAGCGGGAGCAAACATCACCGATGCACCGAAGACAGCAAAAACCGACAGCAGCATGCGCACGGTGACAACGAGATCGCGGCACATCCAATCATTTTGCGCGAATATTGGTCATCTGTCTCCTACTTGCGCAGGTGGGAATTGACGCGTCCGTGAAGGCTTTAACAACTTTTTGCCGAAAATGCAGCTCACTATGGGGCTACAGCATGATAAACAGTTTTATCGATATTTTATATAAACGAGCTTTATCCCTCGTGTTACATAGCTTTTAACAAAAAGCTGTTACTGCCCGCTGCAAGTTAGTGCGCTGCAAAAACTAATTCGCCCGAACCCACATTTTGCCTAGAGAAACCGCTGAAATTCGCGCCGCACATTAGTCACAACGTCGCGCCAATAACAGCGACAGCGGTGTCAGAATTGCACTTTGCCGCGCGGCCAACAAGCTTGCTTTCAGAATTTTCTTGCGAGTATCGATCAGGTTCCACCACGCTATCGACGGTGGCCGCGACCGTGTCCGTTAAATGATCGCTCAACCAGCGTGCGAAAAGGCAGGACATAACGTTCGGCACCATCCGCGCGAAAATTGATCAAGCGCACAAGTGGATCGATGATAGTCTGCATCCACTCATTCTGCGGAGCCCGTCGTCATGAAGCGACAACCGATACAGGTCGTGCATTTCACGTTAACCAGCGAGCACATTGACTTGCACAGCCTGCTCAAGGCGGCGGGCATCGTCGACAGCGGCGCCGCTGGCAAGGCGCTGGTGGCCGCAGGCAACGTGAAGGTCGACGACGCGCCAGAGCTGCGCAAAAGTGCCAAGATTCGTGGCGGTCAATGTGTGAAGCTGCCGGGGGTCACAATTTTCGTTTTGGCGACTGCGATGGAGCGCAAAAGTTTGCCGGATGCGAAGTAGCGTCAGCACGAACAATGCGTTATTCGCTCGGTGCCCTCGTGATCGTCGGCCTCTGGTTTGGATGTGAGCGCGAACGGGTGCGAAATTGTTTATGTCGAGCGGGCGACGGTTCGCTAATCCGATACCAGAATACGAGGTTTTATGACCCCATTCACCAAAGTCATTTTGTTCACCGCTCACGATGGACGCGCGAAGTTTCGCGACGAGGCGATTGATCTGCCAGCGGGCACGCCACAGTCCATGCTGTCGCCCGAATTCGCAGCTACCGGATACCAGTTGCGCCACAGCCCGGTTGGTTTTCGTAGCCAGTGGCACTGCACACCCAAGCCGCAATGGGTGTTCATTCTTGGCGGTCAGATGGAGATTGGTTTGCAGGACGGCAGCTCAAAAATATTCGCAGCCGGAGAACATTTTTTCTCAGCAGACGCCTTACCCCACGGTGCAACATTCGACCCGACAGTTCACGGGCACTGGAG
>JAYVNO010000115.1:0-5266 GCA_043758415.1 Burkholderiales bacterium | reverse complement strand
GCAGCCTCTGCCCACCGAGCGTTGTGGGGGGGCAGAGGCTGCCCACCCTACCGGCGGCTATGACTCTTCGTACGCCACGACTTCCAGATCGAATCCGGTCATGGAAGGCATGCGGCGCGGCCTGGCGAGCACGCGCATTTTTCCAACGTTCAACGCGCGCAAAATCTGCGCACCGATGCCGTAGGTTCGCAAGTCCATCTTGTGCGCATTGAGTGGTTTCACATTCAGCGCACGGTCATGCAGCGCTTCAGCAGACTCGCTTTGATGTAACAACACCAACACGCCCGCCTCGGAGTTTTGTAGTCGCGTCAGCGCGTTGGGAATGCTCCACGAATGCACCGCACTCTCTGCGTCCAGCGTGTCAATGACGGAAAGTGGTTCATGCACACGCACCACCGTAACGCTTGTCGCAACAGGCGTGCCTTTGATGATCGCCAGATGCGTCGCAGCGGTCAATTTTTCGCGAAAAACCTTCAGCATGAACGCGCCCTGAGCCGTTTGTAGTGGCCGCTCGCCGACACACTCAACAAGGTTCTCCTGAGCCGCACGATACTGAATGAGATCGGTGATCGCGCCGATCTTCAGGCCATGTTCTTTCGCGAAAATCAGTAAGTCCGGCAGCCGCGCCATGGTGCCGTCGTCGTTCATGATTTCGCAGATCACCGAAGCTGGCGTCAAGCCCGCCATACGCGGCAAATCACAGCCTGCTTCGGTGTGTCCAGCACGCATCAGCACGCCGCCCGGTTGCGCCATGATCGGAAAGATGTGGCCCGGCTGCACGATGTCTGACGGTTTGGCGTTGAACGCGGTGGCCACCTGCACCGTGCGCGAGCGATCGGCAGCGGAGATACCGCTCGTTACACCGTCTGCAGCCTCAATTGACATCGTAAAGTTGGTGCCAAAACCAGAGCGGTTACTCGACGTCATCAGCGGCAGATTGAGCTGCGCGCAGCGCTCTTGTGTCAACGTTAAACAGATCAAGCCGCGGCCATACTTAGCCATAAAATTGATCGCCTCGGGCGTCACAAATTCAGCAGCTAACACCAGATCGCCTTCGTTTTCGCGGTCTTCCTCGTCAATCAGAATGACCATGCGACCGGCTTTAAGCTCAGCGACAATTTCCGGGACAGAGGCGAGGGAGGATGCTGCTGCCGTGGACACGGCGACGAGGGAGGGCTTGGCGGATGACATAAAAAGAGCGCGTCTCATGAAGAGAAGCCATCATTTTAGTAGCTTGCGGCGAATGCGGTACAGACGGGCGAAAATAGCCAGCTTGATCGTCACCACACTGCACTTCGCTCGACATGTCCGAACTCCTGATTTCTGAACAAAACGGCCTGCGCACCCTGCACTTTGGCTCCGAGTGGGTGCAGGGCCGCATGCGCATCAGTCGGCCAGCTGAGTTGATGCTGGGCTACGCGCAGGACATGTGCGCCGCGCTGCTGCTGGTGCCCGCGCCTAAGCAGGTGTATGTGGCCGGGCTGGGTGTGGGCTCGCTGCCACGGTGGGCACTCGCCAGCTGGGAGGTAAGCCTGGAACGAATGGAGATTGTCGAGCTTCGTCCAGATGTGCTGGCGCTTGCGCGTGGGCCTTTTCCGTTGCCTGCAGACGATCCGCGTGTAGTTTTGACGCTGGGCGACGCAGCAAGAGTGATTGCCGAGCGACCTGCCGCGAGCGTGGACTGGATGTGGGTGGACTGCTACGACGGGCGCGGACGCGTAGGCGCGTTGGAGTCGCAGGAGTTCCATACCGCGGCTCATGCGGCGCTCAAGGCAAAGGGCGTCTTCGTCGCCAATATGTGGAGCAGCGTGACGCGTTATCGCGGTGGGTTGCGCCGATTACGCGCTGTTTTCGGGCATGACAATATTGTGTTGTTGCAGGCGATTGCCACGGAAAACGTAACGGTTATCGCGACGAAATCGCCGCTGCCTGCATTGGACAGCCGTGCCATTCAGGCGCGAGCACGAGCGTTGCAAGCGGAGCACAAGTTGCCGTTTGAACGCTGGTTGAAGGCGTTGGCACCGGTTGCGACTGCGCTGTAATTTGACTTCTATTTCAAAACAGCATTAATTTTTGACGCAGATTAACGCGGATTTCACACAGATTGCCGCAGATTTTTTGAATATTCTCTATTGCAGACATTCAAGAAAATCTGCGGTCATCGGCGTCGAATCTGCGCTAATCTGCGTCGAAAAATTGAGCGCCTTTATTTCCGTAACGACATAGAAACGGAATAAGACTCACTGCAGGAGCGGCTCTGCCGCGACCCACCGCCAGTAATGTGGAGCGGTCGCGGCACAGCCGCTCCTACAAAAACACACACACCAAAGCCCCAAAAAGAAAAAAGCCCGCGGGGCGTTTTAGACGCGGCGCGGGCTGAAGGGTTCCCTCCTCCTCGAGGAAATCTACACGAATTATAGGGTCATCTATAAGAGTTGTAAGCTTTTTTCGGGCATGAATCTCTTTTTTGGTGCGGATACCCCTGCATTCGTCGCGGTCGAATCGACCGAATGTTTAGTCGTTCTGGCCGACCGCCAATTTGAGCATCGGCTTCTTCTCGTCAAAAAACTGTTCGTCTTCGGTCGAACCATGCAGCGCAGTCGTTGAACTCTTGCCGCTCTGGATGACCTGCGTCACCGCGTCAAAGTAGCCAGTGCCGACCTCGCGCTGATGCTTGACCGCCGTGAAGCCGTGTGCGGCTGCGGCAAATTCAGCCTCCTGCAGCTCAACGAATGCGCTCATGTTGTTGCGGGCATAGCCATGCGCCAGGTTAAACATCGAGTAGTTCAAGCTGTGGAAGCCAGCGAGCGTGATGAACTGAAACTTGTAGCCCATGGCACCGAGTTCGCGCTGGAATTTTGCAATCGTCGATTCGTCGAGATTCTTCTTCCAGTTGAATGACGGAGAGCAGTTGTACGCCAGCATTTTGCCGGGATACTGCTTCTGAATGCCTTCCGCAAATTTGCGTGCAAATTCGAGATCGGGTTTGCCGGTTTCACACCAGATCAAATCGGCAACTGCGGCGTAAGCGAGGCCGCGTGACAGCGCTTGATCGAAGCCCGGTTTGGTTTTGTAGAAGCCTTCAACCGTGCGCTCGCCAGTGCAATGCGGACGATCATTTTCATCGACGTCACTGGTCAACAAATCGGCCGCTTCGGCATCAGTGCGAGCAAGCAACACAGTAGGCGTGCCCATCACGTCTGCGGCAAAGCGCGCGGCGTAGAGTTTTTCAACGGCTTCGCGCGTTGGCACCAGAACCTTGCCGCCCATGTGACCGCACTTTTTCACGCTAGCCAATTGGTCTTCAAAGTGAACACCGGCCGCACCCGCGTCGATCATCGACTTCATTAATTCGAACGCATTCAGCACGCCACCAAAACCGGCTTCGGCATCGGCAACAATCGGTTGCATGTAATCGATGTCGTCCTTGCCTTCCATCCACTGAATCTGGTCAGCGCGCAAGAGCGTGTTGTTAATGCGCTTGACGACGGCTGGCACCGAGTTCACGGGATACAGCGATTGATCGGGATACATTTCACCGGCCAAGTTGGCGTCTCCTGCAACCTGCCAGCCGGACAAGTAAATTGCCTTCAAGCCAGCCTTCACTTGCTGCATCGCCTGATTGCCAGTCAACGCGCCGAGCGAGTTAACGAAGGGCATCGTGTGCAGCGAATCCCACAGTTTTTCCGCGCCTTTTTTGGCGAGTGTGTGCTCAACGCCAGCGGTGCCACGCAGACGCACGACGTCAGCGGCGCTGTAGTTGCGCTTGACGCCCTTCCAGCGTGGGTTGGTCGCCCAGTCTTTTTCGAGGGCGGTGGTGGCTGCGGCCATCTTTTCTGAAACGGGGGCCTGAACTTTGGACAAGGTGGTCATGCGGTGTTGCCTTTCAACGGGATCTAAAATCGTTCCTCACTTATTTGTGATTCCATGAAGTGGAATCACTCAAAGCATCTTCTTGTTGCTTCGCAGCATAGGCGATTTTTATGGAACATGCACGACAAATTTAAAAAAAGCTCATTAAAACAATGCTTTGCAATGCGTTTTCATTCCATTGTTTATTTCACAAGGTGAAAGTTGGTTCTACTTCTTGCGTTGCAGCATTTGAAAATGCTTTTCAAAAACGCATTAAATCTGAAAAAGTCTTGTGTTTTCAATTGATTCGGCGGCGATGTTGATGTGGCTCGTCGTGCGCCAGAAATCACCTCGAACCGTGCCGTCAAAAGCGTACGGTTCAAATGCACCAAAACGTCTCACCCAATCAAGCAGCATCGCGGTGGCGAAAACGCTACAAACTCATTCGCACAACGAATGCTCATCGACGCGCGCGGCGACCGTAGAGTTTTTTGGAATCGCGCCATCACTCCATTCGTAAGGTTGCTATTGATACCCATTCAATCAGGATAAGCGCCTGCAGGGTAGTAATTCACGTAGCGACAAACCTCGCCGTAAGCGTTAGGTTGACTCCCGCACCACGGCGCTTGAAGCTGCGACTGCAGCCAATCCGTTTGCGAAATTACCATCGGTGCAGGTGGCGTTCGCGCGAACTTGATTTGTGCGACTGCGGTCGGTACGAGCGATGCCATCGGCGGAAACTGTACCAAGGTTGAATTGCTTTTCGCACCTTCAACGACATTGGTGTAATTCAGAAACGAATTGCGACGCTCGATGAGCGCTGAAACGTTGCGAGCAGCGGCGGGCGCGGTCGTGCTCTGGTCGCGCGTGATGACGAGACCACGCATCGTCCAATACGCAGGGACGACATCGCTTTGCCCGTCATCGCTAATCTGTGTTTTTAGCGCGGACACTCGGTGCAGGTAGGAACACGGGGTTCGCGTTCCGTCGGGCCATAGCGTGGCGCAGAGGCTGCTGTAGTTGCCCGGTGTTCCGTTGAGCGGTACACCTTCGTACTGCCAGACTGGAATGTCGGCGGCATCGAAGTTCGGAATATCGCCGTCTACTGCCGTATTGGACACAACGCCTGCGGAGGCATTGGTCGCCGGGTTGCTTGAGGCCGGACGGTTGACGTCGGCAATCAGCGCGATGCGTGCGAAGGTGCCGCCCACGATGCCAGTGGCCGGTAACTGCACGGTTCTGATTCGCGCATCTTCCCGCGAGAAACCAAGCCACGCACCTTGCGGCGAGAAGTAACTGCCGCTCAGTTGTGCCTGACTATTGATCCGGCACGAGTTATTCAAGAAGCTGCGTAGGTAACCTTTGGGTCACCGAAATACTTCTTCACGCGCTCGGGGGTTTGTTCAAGCATCGT
>JAYVNO010000114.1:0-15590 GCA_043758415.1 Burkholderiales bacterium | reverse complement strand
ATTTGTAGCCGATGTCGGCGTAAGGCTGCGAGCCCCGCTCGCGACAATCGATTGATAACCGGAGTGACTGGGGTGCTCAAGATACTTTTGCTGTCGGCTGATCCAATGACGCTGGCGCTGGTGCGCGCAGCCTCGGCCGCATTCGGATGCGCGCTTGATGGCTTCTCTGATGCGAACGATTTGACGCGAAAACTGGAAAAGCCTGAGCACGGCGATTCGGTAGTCGTGGTTCTTGATTTGGCCGCACTTGCTGTAGCAGGTGCCCGCCTGGCCAATGTGTGCACACGAGTGCGCCAGCATTATCCAAACACCAAAATTGGCCTGATCGCTGCGGCCACACACCACATAGACGACGCCGCCAAGCTCTGGGCAGCGGAGGCGGGTGCCAATGTGATCGTCGGGCAAATCAACCCGTGGCGCTGGGCGGCGACGGGCGAGCCGTTGTTCGCTGCCTTGCTTGAGAATCGCGAGGCGGTCGCTGCCTCATCACGACGCCTTACGCCTTATTTGCGTGCGACTGCGCACGGCGCTGCCACAAACGTCAACGCACGGCTGATCGCAGACGCCGAAGCCGATGGCGTTGACCTGCCCGCGCTCGCATTTCGCATGCAGCGCTCCGGCGGCGTAGACATTAAGGATCGTAGCTTTCGGCTGCGCATTTACCCCGAGTGTTTTGTCGCCACCGAGGGTGTCACCTGGCTTGAGCGGGCGCTGCGCGTGGGGCGCGAAAAGGCCATTGCGATCGGTCAGGCGCTGCAATCGGCCGGACTGATCTATCACGTTGCTAAAGAGCAGCCGTTTGCCGATGAAATGTTATTTTTTCGCGTCGCGCAGATACCGACGCAATGGACGATTGAGCGGTTTTATTCGCTGATCCGCAGCGACGCAGGTTTTGCCGTCGCCGACAGAAATCACATGGGCACCAGGTACAGCAAATGCTTTATCGGATCAGAGGCGGTGGCATGGATGCAAGCGCAGGGGCACACGGTTAACGAGGCGATCAGCGTGGGGCAGCGGCTGCTTGATTTGTCGCTGGCGCATCATGTGCTGGACGAACATCCGTTCAAGAACGAAAAACTGTTTTACCGTTTTTACCGGGATGAGTAGCAGACGGCAACGGTAAATTAACCCGTTACCGAACCGCCGAATTTAACGTCACAATTGGCAACATCACGGCGAGCACCAGCACCAGAACGACACCGCCGAGCACGATTATCATTGCCGGTTCCACCAGCGTGGCAAACCATTGCAGACGACGCTCAAGGCTCTGTCGTTTCAAATGTGCAGCCTTGGCGAACGCGGTCGCGACGCCGCCCACCGCCTCGCCCTGACGCACCAGTTCTAATGACATGCCGTCGATGGCCTGAGTTTCGGCAAACGCACTGCCGACACTGCTGCCCTGCTCCAGCAATCGCCGCGCGGCATTGAGCCGACTGGCGTTCTGCGGAAAGCGCGCAGTCAGGGCAGCCGCAGTCATCGCGCGTGGCAGCGGCACGGCACTTTCGGCAAGCATGGCGAGCGTAGTCAACACGCGAACTTCATCGGCGTTTTGCGCCAACGCGCCGATCAGCGGCAACCGTTGTAGCAATGCCAGGCCACGATTACGCAGCGGGCCGCGCAGCGACCAAAACGCAAAGACCAGTGCTGCGATCAACGTGGCAAAAATCCAGAGTCCATAGCCGCGCAAAAACGTAGCGAGTGCCAGCAGCGTGCTCGTCAACCATGGCAGCGCCTGCTTGGTTTGCGAGAACGCAGCCACGATTTGCGGCATCACAAACACCAGCAGCGCCACAATAACCCCGAGCGCGACCACACCCACCAACGCGGGATAAACCAACGCGCCGATCAGCTTGCCGCGCAATGCATCACGCGCTTCAAAATAGTCTGCCAATCGCGACAACACGCGCGCTAAATCGCCCGCCTCGGCACCGGCCACAACGACTTGCCGCTCGACGGTGGGTAGCAATTTCGGCGCACGGTCAAACGCTGTGACGAGCGGTTCACCTTGATTAAGCGCTTGGTTGACTGCGTTGAGTTCGTCGCTGACAGCCGCGATGCCAGAATGCGTCGCAACAGAGACCAACGCGTTGGGTAAGGTGACGCCGCCATCAATCAGCCCCGACAACTGGCGCACGGCTAATGCGCGATCAGCAGCGTTGATGCGGCGCGAACTGGCTTTGACTTGAAGCTCGGCCAGTGGCGAAAGCGCAAGCACCGTCAAGCCGCGCGCGGCAAGCGCTTTCAGCGCGCTGCGTTCATCGGTTGCACCGATGTCGCCCCGCTCGCGCGCTCCGGTCGCGTCGACGGCTTCAAATGCGAAACGCATGCAAACCAAAAAATTTTCTAATGTCGCCGAAGGCGGCCATTTCGCGCCACGTTAAAGGCCACGCCGACGAACTGCCATTTTTTTTAGAGGGGACACCCCGTGCCGACAAAACCGTCGCCAATCCGACTTCGCCGTAAACGTCAGAGCCCGGTGGGCACGGGGTGCCCACCGTAGAAATGCGTCGCACCCTGCCTGCGTGGCTTGCGATGCGCGCAAACCAGGCAGCAATCACGCCGTCACCACCCGCAAAACCTCGCTCAGCGAGGTCGTGCCGTCTGCCAGATAGCGCGCCGCATCGCTGGCAATGGCGGGCCAACCTGCTTTATTGGCCAACGCTTCAAGCTCGGTATCAGCGACATGCGAATGCACCGCGCGCGCGATGTCAGCGGTGAGCGGCAGCCACCGGTACAGGCCGACACGGCCGCGATAACCGGTGTCGGTGCACGCCGGGCAGCCAACGGCATCGAACAATGACTTTATGCCGCCTTCAGCCATGGCATGGTGGCGTTCGAGCAACGCCAGTTCCTCGCCCGTGACCTCGCGCTTCCTACGGCATTCGATGCACAGTTTTCGCACTAACCGTTGTGCCAGCACGCCGCGCAATGAGGAGGCAAGCAGATAAGGCTCAACACCCATATCGGCCAGTCGCGTGATCGCAGCGCCTGCGGTATTTGTGTGCAACGACGCGAGCACCAGATGCCCGGTCAAACTCGCCTGAATGGCGATCTCGGCAGTCTCTCGGTCACGGATTTCACCGACGATAATGACATCCGGATCATGGCGCAGGATTGATCGCAGTGCACGGGCAAAGGTCAATTCAATGCGCGGGTTGACCTGCGTTTGCGCAACACGATCCAGCGCATACTCGACCGGATCCTCCACGCTCACCACGTTCAGTCGTTCACGGTCCAGCTCGGCAACGGCAGCGTAGAG
The DNA here is from genome assembly GCA_043758415.1 of Burkholderiales bacterium. Lineage (GTDB taxonomy): Bacteria > Pseudomonadota > Gammaproteobacteria > Burkholderiales > Casimicrobiaceae > Casimicrobium. The sequence goes on along the minus strand of JAYVNO010000114.1, from coordinate 12,331 downwards.
CGTTGTTGTTTTTCCTGAACCCGTTGGCCCCGTCACCAGCACTAATCCGTGTGGCATACGCGCAGCACTGCGCAGCGCTTCAAGCGTCGACGCCTGAAACCCAAGTGCGGCCAGATTGAGTCGCGCGGCGCTGGTGTCGAGCAACCGTAGCACGACGCGCTCGCCATGCTGTGTGGGTAGCGTGGCGACGCGAACATCTACCCTGTGACCGGCGATGCTGACCTGCAATCGCCCGTCCTGCGGCAGGCGCCGCTCGGCAATATCGAGAATCGCCATCACCTTGCAACGGGCGGCCAGCGCCGCGTGCGTCGGGCCATCAGTATCGCGCGCGTCTTTCAGAATGCCGTCCACACGAAAACGAACACGGCCACCCTGCGCAGTCGCGTCAAGGTGAATGTCGGACGCGCCTCGCGCCAAAGCTTCGCGCAGAAGCTCGGAGACGATGCGAACTGCGGGAGAGTCGCTGTCGTTAGCAATGGAGGACAGCAGGTCGGCGTCCCCCGTCGTCAAGTCTGCCTGAATTGATTTTTCGGCAACTGACGAGCTCTGGACGACCGAACGCGTTGCGTAAGTCTGAGTGACAATTTCGCGGAAGCGATCTGCCGTAACCGACTGCGTGCGCAGCGGTTTGCCAAGGCGTTGGCGAGCGGCGGAGAGCGTTGCGACCGTCATATGGGGAGCCGTGGCAACGGTGATTGCGCTGCCCTCGTCGGCCATCGGCACGATGCCAAATTCTTGCGCCAGTTCAAATGGGAAAAGCTGCTTTAATGACATATTCAAAAGCGCCGCCTATGCGTCGCTGCAGTCACCGCTCACTTAAGCCGTTCCATCGGCGCACCAACGGGTGCGCCGAGCGGTAGACCTGGGTTGGTCATTTCGGGCATCATAAAACGCGCATCGGGATTGACCGCCTGCTGATCCATGCCCAATACCCGATAGCGCTCGTTCGACAAAATTCCAGCCTGCGTCGCGTCACGCAATACGGTAGGGCGCAAAAATATCATCAGGTTAGTTTTCGTTCGCTTGCGAGTGTCGTAACGAAAAAACTGGCCAAAGCCGGGCACATCACCCAGCACCGGTACTTTTTCCTGATCGTTCGTGAAACCTTCCTGCAGCAAACCCCCGAGCACGACAATCTGACCGTCGTCCGCGAGCACAGAGGTTTCCAGAACACGCTTGTTAAATGTTGACAAGCCGACAGTATCGGCACCGCTGATAGTCGAGGGCGCAACGCTCGACACTTCCTGATAAAGCTGCAAGCGGATTGAGCCGCCTTCAGTGATCATCGGCTTCACACGCAGAATGAGCCCAACTTCTTTGCGGTCAAACGTGGCGAAAGGTGTGACCGAATTGTTGCTGCCAGCATTGGCATATTGACCTGTTAATACTGGCACGGTTTGCCCGCCTGAGAACCGGGCCTCTTCGTTATCCAGCGCAAGTAGCGTCGGCATCGACAACACGTTGGCCGAAACATCGCTTTGGAGCGCGCGGGCAAGCAGTCCAAGGTTTAAGTATTGCTTGCCCGCGATGGTGATTGCGCCCCGTATCAGTCCCGCGCTTAAGCCCTGCCCGACTGCTGCCGGGTTGTTGGCAACCCCGAGAATATTATTCGTTGGGTTCGCTGCTACAGCGCCGAAATTCGTCCCGCCAAAACCCTGCGTTCCGCTTCGATTAAGCCCATCCAGCCCTTGCCACTGGATTCCAAATTCGGCAGCACGATCAGCCTGCACCTCAACAATCAATGCTTCAACGAACACCTGTGCGCGGCGCACGTCGAGCTGCTCAATCACGGCGCGCAAATTGTTGTAAACCGGTGTCGGTGCCGAGATCACAAGCGCATTGATCGAGCTGTCCGCGTAGACCGTCGCACCACCTGCCGTGAAAGATGAATTGTTGTTCGCGCTCGCCTGCGCCAGAGTACCTGCGTTCGGCTGCGGGGTGCTGCCCGTCAACGCAGCGGTCGCCGCAGCGAGCGGCGACGATGGTGTCGCCTGCTGCGGGCCGCTGGTGGGCAGTAGGGACGCCAGTGGCGACGACATACCACTCGAACTACCCCCACCGTCAGCCCCGAGCACACGGCGCAAGGTCTGCGCGATCTGTGCCGCATCGGCATGCTTGAGATACACCATGCGGATGTTGCCCGGTGCCGCTGTGGCCCGATCCAGTTCCTGCACCAGCGTGCGCACGCGCGATAACCGCCCACCATCCTCGCTACGGATGATGACTGAATTGCTGCGCAGGTCCGCTGTAATCAGCAGTCGATCACGCGCATCTGCGCTGGCTGATGGTTCGGAAAACACCCGGTTCAACGTGGACACGACGTCAAGCGCGTTGGCGTGATTCAATGCGATCAGCTCAGGCGCTGGGGCACTCGGCGTATCCAGTCGCGCAATGACCGCCTGAATTTTTGCGATGTTGTCGCTGTAGTCGGTAATGATGATGGCGTTGCCCGGTGGGTAGACCGTCAGCGCGTTAGCGGCAGCCACCAGAGGACGCAACGCGTTAATTACCTGTCCCGCGCTTTGATGCGCCAATGGGATGACTTTGGTAATGACCGCACCCGCACTGCCGCCCGTAAGCGGCGTCGGCAAAGCTTTGGCGTCGACCTCGGGCACCACGCGAACCACAGAGCCCGGCCCTTCGACTGCCGCGAAGCCCGCCATGCGCAACGCCGACAGAAACGTGGGATACGCCAGACCCGGCGCGATGCCTTTGGCGGACTGAATGTTGATTTTGCCTTTGACTCTCGGGTCGAGCACGAAGGTCTTACCGGTAAGTTCACCGACCGCCTTGGCGACGACATCAATATCGGCGTCAACAAAGTTGAGCGTCACCGGCGTGGTCGGTGCCTGCGCAACAGCGACGTTGACCAAAAGGGCAATGCAAAGTGCGGCAAAAACGGGCCGCAAAGCGGAAAAACGGGGGGCGCGAGGCGAATTCATCGACACAGTTTAGCATCGCCCTACGCGTAAAATGCGTGTCCGATGCAAGCGAAAATTACCCTGCGTTCAAGCGAAACCGCTGCACCTGTTTGTCATACTCTTTTTCTACGTCTTTGGTGATTTCTGTACCATCGAAACGAATCACCCGGCCTCCCGTTGCGCGGCATGCGTCGCGCTGGTATTGGCATGGCCCCATCGCCGGGAAGCGCGCGCAAATACGACCTGAGTTCTCAGGAAACGTAATGGCGACACGTGTTTCAGCGCCTGCTTTGCCTTTCACGCACTCGTAACGCGTGGTGCCCTCGGGCGTCACCGATGCGACAGTCGCAATCTGGACGGCCGAAAGCTGACCGCGCGACGGGGCGACCGGACCGCCCACAGATCCAACACTGCCGACGCTTGCGTCCTTGGGCGGAATTGCTGGCATCGCGGAAACCGTGGGCGGCGCGACCGCAGGAACCACAGAGGCGACGACCACCGGTCTAGGTTGCAACACGGCGGAATCTTCATCCTTGACAACTGGCGCTTGCGTGCATGCAGCTAGCAGCATCGAAATTGCAACCAGCGGTGCAGCGATGCGTGAGATCTGCATTGCACAAAGTTCAGGCGGACGGTATGAAGTTATGATCACCCTGATGTTTCCGTTCAAACTTGAGGAAGTTATAGTAGCCGCACGTTGCGCCATTCGGGTAATCCCGGCACACGGCGGGACGTCCTTCGTAGATGGTGCAGCGGCGCTCGGACTGGTCAAAAAACATGCACATGGATTTGTACACTGTATCTTTGCGATGACGCAGCACGCGCATCGTGTCGCCTTCGTGCTGAACCTGCTTGGTGAATTTTTCGCGGGCAACCTCCACCGCAACGCCATGATGCCTGGCCAACCGCGCTACGTCGGCTGCTTTGGTCTCGATGTAATCGTAGCTACAACAGTAGCCGGGGCATTTGCCGCAGTCGTAGGTGTTTTTCGTTGCCATGATGCAGATTTCAAATTATTTGACATGGATAGTAAAGGACTGTCGTGATCTCGTCATGATCACTCGCGTAAATATCGGCCTAGGCAAGAAGGTGTGTTGTGAGCGCGATAAAAATTGTTTGACGGACAAGCCGGTATACGAGAGAAAGCGCCGCTTGGCTCAGTGGGTAGCTTTTGACGCGGCCCATCACGGCCAGCGCCGTGCCTACATAATTGCTTTATGACTCACACATCAATTTACTTTCGCGTGACGATCACAGCGCTTGCTGCGTCGTTCGCTGCATCATGTTTCGCCTGGACGATCAACGCTCGAGAGTTGGTGGATGTGCAGTTTGCTGCTGACGATTCGCTGATTGTTTTGGTCAGTGCGCCCAAGGCGATGGAGCCCGGCATTTATCGATGGCATCACGATGCCATTGAGCCCACGTTGCTATGCCGCCTCGCATCGCCAACGTCTTTTTCGTTTGATCGCAAAACCATTATCGAGCGCGTCGTGGGGCTCACGTCTGAGGTCCGCTTGTATTCGCCTTCGACCTGCGAATTGCTCGACCGCATTAGAGTCGATGGCCGGGTGATGGATGTGGATGTGCGTGGCGACCAGATTGCCGTTGCATTGCGCGTTTTCGGCGCACCAGGCGAGCTGCGTCTTTACGAAATGCGAGCAAAACGCGCGAAAAATGCCATGCCGTCGGCGCGTGCAGTCATCGGACGGAACGTCGAAATGGGCTTCGCGCCGGATGGTCGCGGCATCGTGAATTTTGATTTAAGTGATGGTGGCGCTGCCGCATGGCGCTTGCCTACGCTCGCGTCGGTCAGGTTGCCTACGTGGACCAACGAAGGCGAGACGACGTTTGTGCCGGGCTCAACTTTCGTCAAACGCTATTCGCATGACACGCTGTCAGTCGCGCGCTGGCCCAGTGGCGCATCTGTCTACACGATGGCGGCGGCGCGGGCAGTACGCTTACGCCAATTGTCCGTTACCGGTCGCTACGGAATGTTGCACAGCTTCGACTCGCAAGTCACCCGTGATCAATCGCTCGACTGGTTCGATTTTGCGACGCAACAGCGCGTGAATCTGGCGAACGGCAACATCGATAACGCCGCGATCAATCCGTTTGGGAACCGCGTGGCATGGGTGTTGCGCGGCAGTGATCAGGCAAATCTCGTCAGCGTGCAATTCGCGCAGATCAATGCCGAGGGCACCGCCATTGCGACGACGGGGCTACGTGAGGCTAGGCAGTGGTGAAGTTCGGGCATACACTCGCATCGCTGCTCGGGGTTACGACAAAGGAGCCGAACGGGATGTCGCAATTTGGGCGTTCTTTTCGTCAACTACTACGACACAACGACACACTTTTTTATCAGGGGAGACAATAAATGGATTTTGCGAAGTTGATTGAGCGGGTGAAAGGCATCGTCCTGTCACCAAAAACAGAATGGGAAAAGATTGCAGCGGAGACTACCGACGTCAAATCGTTGTACGTGGGCTACGCGATGATTCTGGCAGCGATTCCGGCGATCTGCAGTTTCATCGGATCTACCGTGATCGGCGTGTCGCTACCCATTGTTGGAACCATGCGCACAGGCGTTGCTGCGGCTTTGGTGCAGCTGGTTCTTGGATACGTGCTGGGCCTCGCGGTCATCTATGTGGTGTCGCTTATCGTCACCGCGTTGGCACCAACATTTGACGGGCAAAAAAACCCGGTACAGGCTTTGAAGCTTGTTGTTTATTCGTCTACCCCGGTCTGGTTGGCCGGTGTCTTTTCCCTGGTGCCGCTGCTTGGCGTACTTGGCATCATCGCCGGGTTGTATGGCCTGTACCTGCTCTACATCGGCCTCACGCCGTTGATGAAAAATCCGCAGGACAAATCGATTGGCTACACCGCGCTGATTATCGTCTGCTACATCGTGCTCGCAATCATCATGGGGGTGATCGTGGCGGCAGTGGCGGGAACCGGGGCTGCGATGCGTGGTCGTTTCTAATTGATCCGCCTCGCACATATAAAAAGGCCGCTTTTGCGGCTTTTTTTATTCTGTCGGCGGTTGTTCTAGCTGATAACCGTCCGGCGGCATGTTCACCGCACAGCCGTACAAGCGATCACGCCGGGACTGCATTTTGCCGTAATGCAGATAGCGCTCAAGCTCATTTAAGGCCCGCTTATACACGTCCCGCTTGAACTCGATCACACCGTCGAGATCAACCCAAAAATCAGTCCAGCGCCAGGCATCGAATTCCGGTTTGTTATCGGCGCGCAGATTCAGATCGTGATCGCGACCGGTCAGGCGCAGCAAATACCAAATCTGCTTCTGCCCACGATAATTTCCCCGCCACTCCCGTTTAACCCAGGATGATGGCACCTCGTAGCGCAACCAATCTCTGGTGCGCCCCAATATCACTACATGTTCCGACCGTAGCCCAACCTCTTCCTGGAGCTCGCGATACATAGCTTCTTCTGGGCTTTCGCCGGGGTTAATCCCACCTTGTGGAAACTGCCAAGAATGTTCACGTATCCGTTTGCCCCAAAAAACCTGGTTTTTGTGATTTGCAATCACAATGGCGACGTTCGGCCTAAAGCCGTCTTTGTCCAACATACGCCATCCAACATATCTATTTGTTCCGATTGTCACACACGTTGGTTCGCGCGTCGAATCTGAAGTCACAGTAAACAGAGGTAAATTTGCGCCGAAAGGCGCGCGGATTCTGACGTGGTGCAATGCAAGCAGATTTCAAAAAATTGCGATGCTTACGGCGTTTTTACCGGACAAATTTCGCATCAGCTTTTTCAGCATATTGCTTATTCACTTGGGCTTAAGACCGCATTTGTCAGCTTATCGACTTATTGCTACATATGCATCTTAGCCCGCATGCAAAGGCGCATTAAACAAAAAGCTGCAGTGTCGGTTTCGCGCCGTCCAGCACCATCGCTAACATCAGGCGATGGAGCCCACATCCCCAGCCGCGCGCTACCGCCCGCAACTTAGCGACAGCGCCCGCCCCGCTACGTTTGACGTAGCCACCCTCGACGAACATGGTGCGGCGGGCACGGCGGCAATCGCCGGTGAACATCCGCTCACCGTCTACGTTGACAAGCGCGAAATCCTTACGCTAATGACGCTGGGTGCGGCACCGGAGGCGCTGGTGCTGGGCTATCTGCGCAACCAGCGGCTCGTAGATTGCATCGAGGACATCGTCGCGGTGCAGGTGGATTGGGAAGTCAACGCGGCATCGGTTTACACCAGAAACGGCCTGATTGATCTCGACGAGAAAATGGCGCACCGGACCAAGACCACCGGCTGCGGCAGCGGCACCGTATTCGGCGATCTGATGGCCGATATCGACGACGTGAATCTGCGGCCTGACGTTCGCTTGAAGCAAAGTACGCTCTATGCGCTGTCGGAGCAGATTCGCAAGTACGAAACGATCTACAAACAGGCTGGTGCAGTTCACGGTTGCGCACTCGCGTCGAATGGGGTGTCCGGCAGCGAACTGCTGTATTTCGTGGAAGACGTAGGCCGACACAACGCGGTGGATGCCATCGCCGGGATGATGTGGCTCGACGGCGTAGACGGCAGCGACAAGATTTTCTACACGACGGGACGGCTCACCAGCGAAATGGTGATCAAGGCCGCGCAGATGGGTCTGCCATTCCTCGTGTCACGGTCTGGACTGACACAGATGGGCTACGAAATCGCGAAACAGGTTGGCATGACGATGATTGGTCGCGCCGTGAACAAGCACTTTTTGCTGTTCAATGATGCGGGGCGATTTGAGTTTGACGCAGCTTCCGAGAAAGCTGCGCCATGAACCACATCACCGGCCTCGTCCTCGCTGGCGGCATGGGTCGTCGCATGGATTCACGTGACAAGGGGCTCGTTGAGTTTCGTGGCAAACCGATGGTGGCTCACGTTATTGAGCGCCTCGCGCCGCAGGTGGATTCGCTGATCATCAGCGCCAATCGCAGCCTGGTCGAATACGGCGCATTTGGCTATCCGGTGATCAGTGATCAGGTCAGCGGCTCCGCGGGCCCGTTGGCAGGGCTGCACGCGGGCTTAAAGGCATGCTCCACGCCCTTCATCGTCACCGCGCCATGCGATTGCCCGTTTCTGCCCACCGAGCTAGTAGCGAGGCTCTATGAGGCGTTGCAAAAAGACATTGCGGAACTCGCCGTTGCCAAAACCGGCGATCAGGCGCAACCGGTGTTCGCGCTTTATAACGCCACGCTGCTGCCCAGCCTCACTCAATTTCTTGAATCGGGTGGACGAAAAATCGATGCGTGGTATTCAACGCATCGCATGGTTGCAGTGCCGTTTGCCGACGAGTCTGCGTTTGCCAACATCAACACGGTTGCCGAGTTGCGCGCGCTGCAATAGTGTTCGACTGGGCTACTGGGGTATGAATACACGGTGGCCCGTAAAAAACTCACCTATATCTTGCGACCCACGCTACCGCGACGCGCGATGGTGTGGTTTCCGCAGTTTGCGAACCAAAAGGTCATCGACCGTTTTCGCGGCATCCATGATCCGCTAGCGCAAGCGTTAGCGCCGCACGTCATGCTGGTGTTCCCGTTCCATTCTCGGCTCACGCTTGATCAGCTCGCAGCGCATGCGCAAAAAGTGCTTCGCGCATGGCCGTGCTTTCCGGTACTCATGCACGGTTTCTGGTCTGCTCAAAACGAATTTATCGGCGTCGGAGCACAGGTCGGAGCCGATGCAATGGTCGAAATGCATGATCGCTTGTATCGCGGACCGCTGGCAGAATTTTTGCGGCCTGAATTTGAGTTCGCGCCACACATCACGCTCGCGAAAACGGTGCAGCCCAATCAGTTCGAATCGCTCAGTAGTGCAGCGATGAACGTGACCCGAGAAAAGTTTCTTGACCTCATGCGCACCATCACGATCATTCGCGAGGACGCGGAGAATGTGTGGATACGCGAGCGCGAAGTCTTTCTTCAACATTGACGGAGATACCCATGAACGAATCACGTAACGATGGCCAGGCAATGGCGTACCTGATCGCCTCGCATGAATCGGCCTTTTGTAGGAGCGGCCCTGACCGCGAAAGTACCTCAATGAGCAAAGTTGGGACTGCGAGTAGGGTCGCTCCTACATTTTCAATTCGGGTATTGATCGCCATCGCGTTCGCGCTCGCGCCGCTTACTGCCGCGCGGGCAGACGACGCACCATCGACCGATTTCAAATTCACGCTCGGTGCGTACAAGTTCAGCGAAAACGGTACCGGCATTGACGCCAATCTGCGCCATAGCTCAGATTACGGCAACACGTGGATCGGCTATTTTCGTGCGCCGAAACTGGACGCAAATCAATGGCGTGGCGGCTGGGACAAAACCTTCGGCGAGAGCGTGCGCGTTCAGCCCTCGGTGCAGGTCGCGTCAGGCGGATTTGTCGGAGGCAGCCTCAATATCGAGACCGGCAATAGTTGGTTTGCAGGCGCGGGATTTGGCCGCACTAATCTGCGACCCTACTTCAACCTGAACTTTGATCCAAACGATTCGTGGATGCTCGCAGGTGGCTATCGTGCCGAGAGCGGTCAGAGCTTTGCCGCGACGTACATTCGCGACAATCGCGAGAATCCGGATCAACAACATCTTCACTTGATCTCGCGGACGCCGCTCGAAGGCAAGGAGCGGTTGACGCTGGACCTGCTTTACAAGCGCGGCCTCGTTGATGGTCAGCGCATCGCCAAAGTGGGCGGAACCGTAACTTACGACTGGCCGCGATTTTTCGCGCGGCTGGCGTTTGACCCCAACACCAATTTCACGTCAGATAAGGTGTGGCGATTTAGCGTTGGAGCGCGGTTTTAGGTGATACTTTTACGTTGATTCGGACGCGTAGGATGGATGGAGCGCAGCGATACCCATCATCTCCCAATCAAGTTGGCTAGTATCAACTTGAGGCGGGTTAAGAACCCACCTTACGGGGCGAGAACCATGACACATAAAGCGCTGGCAACACCACCAGCGTGAGTAGTGTCGCGGTGAACAGTCCGCCAATCACCACAATCGCCAGCGGTCGTTGAGTTTCCGATCCAATGTCATGTGACAGCGCCATTGGCAACAGTCCAAGCGCCGCCAACAGCGCGGTCATCAGCACAGTGCGCAAACGCGCCAGCGAGCCTTCACGAACGGCGTCCGCAACTGACTTCCCGGCAGCCTCAAGTTGCTGAAAAACCGACACCATCACCACGCCGTTTAACACCGCTTGGCCCGATAACGCGATGAAGCCGATGGCAGCCGACACCGACAAGGGAATTGACAACACCCACAGCGCGACAAAACCACCCACCAGCGCCAACGGAACGTTGACGATGATGAGTGCTGCCCGCTTGAGCGAACCGAATGCGTTAAAAAGCAGCACAAAAATCAGCAATACGGAAATTGGCACAACTACCGCCAGACGTTTCATGGCGCGTTCCTGATTTTCGAATTCCCCCGACCAGCTGATGGTTTGATCCGCTGGTAGTTTCACGTTTTGAGCGATGCGTGCCTGCATATCCGCGACCACGGAGCCCATGTCGCGCCCCCGAATAAATATTCCAATGGCCATCATACGGCTCCCGGCCTCCCGCGCAATGTCCATAGCGCCAGCAGATTCGCGAATTGTGGTCACTGCCCCAAGCGTGATGTAGCCGCCGTCGGGCGTGGCAATCGGGATAGCGGCCAGACTCGACGGCGCACGCTGCGCTTCAGGTAGACGGACTGATACCGCGAATTTGCGCTCGCCTTCCCATAACTGGGTAGCCGCTTTGCCAGCGAGCGCCGCTTCAATCACATCCTCCACGTCGCCCACGTTGAGGCCAGCTCGGGCCGCACGGGCGCGATCAATTTCGATCAACAACTGCTGCACGTCGCCGGTACGATCAATCTCGGCGCGAAACACTCCCTGCACCTGCTTGATCTCGCGCTCGATCGCTTGCGCCGTCGTCTTCATGGCCACCAGATCGTCTCCTGCAATCTTGATGACGATCTGGCCCTTGATTTGCGAAATTGATTCCAGCACGTTGTCACGAATCGGCTGTGAAAAGCTCGGCTCCAAACTGGGAATCGCCGACACGGCGCGGTTCATCTCTTCGAGCAGTTGGTCTTTGGTGTAGCCTTTTCGCCACTGTTCGGCAGGCTTGATATCTACAAATATTTCTGCTTGGCTGATCGTCTTTGGATCCGTGCCGTCCTCGGGCTGTCCTGCTTTGGACACCACAGTGCCGACCTCCGGCACAGAACGTAGCGCCTTGCGCGCCGCAGCAAGCACCCGCACCGCTTCCGTCGTCGACACGGTCGAAGGCAGTTGTATGTTGACCCAGGTCGTGCCTTCATCAAGTTCAGGCAAAAACTCTGATCCGAGCCGACTGGCCGTGATGATGGCAAGCGCAAATGAAGCCAGGCCAATCGCGACGACTTTTTTTCGGTTCTCCAGCGCCCATTCGAGCACCGGCGCATAAATCCGTTTACTCGTTGCCACCAGCCTGTTGTCGTGATGCGGCACGCCTTTTCTAAGCGTCCAGAACGCCAGCAGAGGAACTAATGTCAGCGAGAAAATCAGCGAGCCGATCAGCGCAGTGGTAATCGATAGCGCCATCGGCTGGAATATGCGCCCTTCGTGCCGTTGCAACGCAAAAATAGGGATGTGTGCCGCAATGATGATGAGCATGGAGAACAGCGTTGGCCGACCCACCTCGTTCGCTGCGTCGGCAATCACGGTACGCCGTTCGTCATTTGTCATGCCCTCACCGCGCTGCGAAAGTCGGGCAAGGATATTTTCGATCACGATGACTGCACCATCTACGATGATGCCGAAATCCATCGCGCCCAGCGAAAGCAGATTAGCTGGCACTCCCATGATCTTTAGACCAAGAAAAGTCGAAAGCAGCGCCAGCGGAATCACCACTGCAACCGCCAGACTTGCTCGCACGTTGGACAGGAACAGGTACAACACGATGGAGACCAAAAGGGCACCCTCCACCAGATTGCGAAAAACCGTAGTCAGGGTTTTGCCCATGAGCCAGGTTCGATCATAAAACGGCACAATCCGCATACCCGGCGGCATGCCCTTAACGTTGAGCGCCGCGATTTTCTCTTTCACACCCTTGAGCACTTCGCTCGGGTTCTCGCCTTTACGCATGATGATGATGCCCGTGACTACGTCATCGTCATCATCCTGTCCGACCACGCCCAGCCGCGGCACCGCGCCGATATTTACCTGCGCCACGTCACGAATGAGGATAGGAGTGCCGCCGCGAGCCGCCAGCACGATTTGGCCAATGTCATCGGCTGAGCGAAGCAAGCCAATGCCGCGAATCGTGAACTGCTGGGCACCCTGCGCCACATAACTGCCGCCTGCATTTGAATTGCCGCGCCCTAGTGCGTCGAGCAGATTCTGGAAACTGAGTTTGTAAGCG
>JAYVNO010000113.1:0-5308 GCA_043758415.1 Burkholderiales bacterium | reverse complement strand
TCGATTACATGCGCCTTGCAGCCTGATGACTACAAAACCCCAGAACCACACGATCCTAAGCAATTGATTTTGCTGTAGTTTTCACCGGACACTAGTGGTCACTTCCAAAAGCAAAAAAAATGGCAGCCGAAGCTGCCCTTTTAGGTGGGTGACAAAGACGGCTTACGCCTTCTCAATCACTCGCGACACCGCCCACGACTTAGTCTTGGAGAACGGGCGGCATGCTTTTATTTCAACCAGATCACCTTCTTTGGCGATGCTGGTTTCGTCGTGTGCGTGGTATTTTTGTGACTTGGTCACGACTTTGCCGTAGAGCGGGTGCTTCACGCGACGCTCAACTAATACCGTTACGGTTTTGGTCATTTTGTCGCTGGTGACGCGTCCGGTTTCGCTGGCAATCACCGGTGCCTTGGTATCGGCGGCGACGGCTGCTGGGGTTGCGGTAGATGTGCTCATTTTGCGGATGCCTCATGTGCTTTTTGTGTGAGCACCGTCTTGACGCGAGCGATGTCGCGGCGAAGGTTACCCAGTTGGCTCGTGTTGGTGAGCTGCTGGGTTGCCTTTTGCATGCGCAGGCCGAAGTGCGTCTTGTACAACTCGGTTAACTCTTTATCGAGCTCCGGTGCCGACTTAGCGGTTAAATCTTTAGTTTTCATGTTATTAGCCCACCAAACGTGCGACGAACGTCGTCGCAATGGGAAGCTTCGCAGCGGCGAGCAGGAATGCTTCGCGCGCCAGCGACTCTTCAACGCCGTCCATTTCGTAGAGGACTTTACCCGGCTGAATCTCAGCCACGTAATACTCTGGGTTGCCCTTACCGTTGCCCATGCGGACTTCGGCTGGCTTTTTGGAGATCGGTTTGTCCGGGAAAATCCGGATCCAGATACGTCCACCGCGTTTGATGTGACGGCTAATCGCACGACGCGCCGCTTCAATCTGACGCGCGGTCAGACGACCACGGCTCGTAGCCTTGAGGCCGAATTCACCAAAACTAACTTTGTTGCCACGCGTCGCCAGGCCCTTGTTGCGGCCTTTTTGCTCTTTGCGGTATTTTCTTCTAGCTGGCTGTAGCATTTCTCACTCCTGCAGGGCGACGGGGACGACGAAGCTCGCGTGGTTCATCGACCGGGGCACCTGCCGCACCATCAGCAGCAGCCATGCCAAGGCTTTCGCCTTTGAACACCCACACTTTGACGCCAATAATTCCGTAGCTGGTTTTAGCTTCGGAGAAACCGTAGTCGATGTCGGCGCGCAATGTGTGAAGCGGCACGCGACCTTCACGATACCACTCGGTACGCGCGATTTCAGCACCGTTCAAACGACCAGAACTCATGATCTTGATGCCCTGAGCACCCAGGCGCATGGCGTTCTGCATCGCACGTTTCATGGCGCGGCGGAACATGATGCGTTTTTCAAGTTGTTGAGCGATGGAATCGCCGATCAACTGGGCATCGGTTTCGGGCTTGCGGACTTCTTCGATGTTGAGTGCGATTTCGCAGTTCATCATCTTGCGAAGTTGTACGCGCAACGCTTCGATATCTTCACCTTTTTTACCAATCACGACACCCGGACGGGCGCTGTAAATGGTTATGCGCGCGTTCTTGGCGGGGCGCTCAATGATGACCTTGCTGACGTTGGCATTTTTAAGCTTTTTCAGCAGGAAGGTGCGCACTTTGTAGTCTTCATTGAGTTTGCCAGCGAAATTTTTGCTGTTGGCATACCATTTTGAAGTCCACGCGCGGGAAACCGATAAACGGAATCCGGTGGGGTTGATTTTTTGACCCATACGTAATCCTAGTTTCCGACGGTCACATGAATGTGACAGGATTGTTTGAGAATGCGGGCTCCACGACCCTTAGCGCGCGCCATGAAGCCACGACGAACAGCAGCTTTGTCGATGTAGATGGATTTAACCTTCAATTCATCGATATCGGCGCCGTCGTTATGCTCGGCGTTTGCAATGGCAGACTCAAGCGCTTTCTTAAGCAACACTGCGGATTTCTTCGGGCTGAACGTCAGCACGTTGAGTGCTTTGGCTACCGTTAGACCGCGAACCTGATCGGCAACCAGACGGCATTTTTGTGCCGAACCGGGAGCGTCTTTGATGATGGCGACAGTTTGCATGACGGCCCCTTATTTCTTGGAGACTTTTTTGTCAGCAGGATGGCCTTTGAATACGCGCGTCAACGCGAACTCGCCCAGCTTGTGACCTACCATCTGATCAGACACATAAACTGGCATGTGCGCCTTGCCGTTATGCACAGCAATCGTCAAACCGACGAAATCAGGCGTAACGGTGGAGCGACGTGACCAGGTTTTGATCGGCTTCTTGTCATTTTTTGCGAGGGCCACTTCGACCTTTTTCGCCAGATGCCCGTCGACAAACGGGCCTTTCTTAACGGAACGTGCCATTGTGACTAACCCTTCTTAGCCGCGTGACGTGTGCGCACGATCATGCTGCTGTTGCGCTTAATATGGCGCGTCTTGTATCCCTTGGCCTTTTGGCCCCAAGGAGACACAGGATGCATACCACCGTTGGTGCGACCGCCCATTGGGTGATCTACCGGATTCATCGAGATCGCACGTACCGTTGGGCGTATTCCGCGCCAACGATTAGCGCCTGCCTTGCCGATCACGCGGAGTGAGTGCTCAGCATTGCCGACCTCCCCGATGGTTGCACGGCAATCAACGTGAATCTTCCTAACTTCGCCAGAGCGGAGACGCAACTGCGCGTAGCTTCCTTCGCGAGCCATCAACTGCGCGGATGTACCGGCTGAGCGTGCAATCTGCGCGCCTTTACCCGGCTGCATTTCCACAGCGTGAATGGTGGTGCCGACCGGAATATTACGAATCGGAAGTGCATTGCCCACTTTGATCGGCGCTTCAGCACCGCTGTGGATCGTGTCACCTGCCGACAAACCTTTAGGTGCCAGCACGTAACGGCGTTCGCCGTCCGCGTAGCAGATCAACGCGATGAATGCGCTGCGGTTTGGATCGTACTCAAGACGCTCAACCTTGCCCGGCACGCTATCTTTATTGCGACGGAAATCGACGATACGATAGTGATGCTTGTGGCCGCCACCTTTGTGACGCGTCGTGATGTGACCGTTGTTGTTACGACCTGATCCGCGCTTTTGGGCAACCAGCAGTGGCGCATACGGATCGCCTTTATGGAGCTCCGAATTCACCACTTTGATCATCGAGCGACGACCCGGGGAAGTGGGTTTGACTTTAATGAGTGCCATGATTTACGCCTCGCCCCCAAAGTTGATCTCTTGACCGGGCTTGAGCGAAACATAAGCGCGGCGGGTGTCTTTGCGACGTCCCATGGCGCGGCCGAAACGCTTGACCTTGCCGGGACGATTGAGCATTTGCACGCTCTCGACCTGCACCTTGAACAGCAGCTCAACAGCCGCTTTCACTTCAGGTTTCGTCGCGTCAGGCAACACATCAAATACAACTTGTTCGTTCTTCTCGGCAACGAAGGTGCTCTTCTCGGAGATCACAGGCGCACGGAGAACGGTCATCAAACGATTTTGATTCATTTGTATGACTCCTCAATTTTGGCAATCGCAGCCTTGGTCAACAACACACGATTGAAAGCGAGCAAGCTCACCGGATCAACGTTGTGTGCCGCAACAACCGCGAGGTGTGGCAGATTGCGGGCAGCAAGGTAGACGTTATTGTCAATCGAGTCCATGACGATCAAGACGTCACTCACGCCCATGCCCTTCAACGCACCGGCAACCAGTTTGGTCTTTGGCGCATCAATGGCGAACGATTCAACAACATGCAGTCGATCTTCACGTACCAATTGCGACAGAATCGCAGCCAAGCCAGCGCGATACATCTTGCGGTTAACTTTGTGCGTGAAGTTCTCGTCAACACGGCTTGCGAAAGCACGTCCACCCCCACGCCAGATTGGGCTGGAGGTCATACCAGCACGAGCATTACCCGTACCTTTTTGCTTCCACGGCTTTTTCGTAGAGTGACGCACTTCAGCGCGTGTCTTCTGCGCACGGTTGCCCGCGCGCCCGTTGGCCTGATAAGCAACAACAACCTGATGAATCAGCGCTTCGTTGTACTCACGGCCAAAAATTTCATCCGACGCCGACATGGTCGTCGTTGACGCGCCCTGCGCATCAATAATTTGCAATTCCATCGTTAGCTCCTAACCGTTGGGCAGACGATGACGTGGCAACCGGCAGAACCTGGAACCGCGCCCTTGATGAGCAACAGTCCGCGAACCGTGTCGATACGAACCACTTTGAGGCCCTGAACGGTACGCTGTGCGTTACCGTGTTGACCTGCCATGCGCTTACCGGGGAATACACGACCGGGATCCTGCGCCATGCCGATTGAGCCTGGAGCGCGGGTTGATACCGAGTTACCGTGCGTTTCGCGGTTTGAGCTGAAGTGGTGACGGCGAATAACGCCCGTAAAGCCACGACCTTTAGTCGTACCCGTCACATCCACCTCTTGGCCGACGGCGAACGTATCTACGCCCACCACGGCACCCGCTGCAATTCCACTGGCATCCACACGAAACTCGCGTGTTATCGCACCAGCGAGTACACCCGCTTTAGCGAAATGACCGGCTTTTGCCTTGTTGACCCGTGAGGCGCGCTTGTCGCCAAAAGTCAATTGCAGGCTCGAGTAACCGTCAATCGCAGGCGTTTTCACCTGTGACACGCGGTTATTACTGACATCGATAACGGTCACCGGCGTTGCCGAACCATCATCATTGAAGACGCGAGTCATGCCGACTTTGCGTCCGATGAGTCCTAGACTCATAGTTTCACCTCTTCTTTCTTGCCGAGCTTCTTGCGAGGCTCGGTGCCAGTTTCAATTGACCAGCATTGCTTGGGGTACGGTTCAGCGGTTACTGAACCTTGATTTCGACGTCCACACCGGCTGGCAGGTCCAGCTTCATCAGTTGATCGACGGTCTTGTCATTAGGATCCAGAATGTCCATCAAACGGAGATGGGTTCTGATTTCAAATTGGTCGCGCGAGGTCTTGTTAACATGCGGCGAACGTAGCACGTCAAAACGCTCAATGCGGGTTGGCAACGGCACTGGGCCGCGCACGATAGCGCCTGAGCGCTTGGCAGTTTCGACAATCTCTGCCGCCGATTGGTCGATCAACTTGTAATCAAACGCTTTAAGGCGGATGCGAATTTTTTGGTTTTGCACAATGATGGTCCTGGATTACTTCAGAATCTTAGACACAACACCGGCGCCGACAGTACGACCACCTTCACGGATCGCGAAGCGCAGCTTCTCTTCCATGGCGATGGGTGCGATCAG
>JAYVNO010000112.1:0-15675 GCA_043758415.1 Burkholderiales bacterium | reverse complement strand
GCACAGCCTGTGGATAAAGCTACATCGCGCTTCAACCCGCCCAACCTCCACTTAATAATCGGGGTTTGCTGTTCAGACAACCGGGGCCACTTCTATTGACTTGGTTTCGGGAGCATCATGCGAAGTACGATCTCGCGCGCTAAGGACGTTTGCAGATTACACCAAAGCGCCCTCTGATTTCGTTGGTACTAAATATGTGGGGGACCCTCCCCAGATCGTCTGGAAAAATGCAGTAAAGCAGTTGAAACCATGGGTTATCCGACACACCATCAAAGACCTTAAGCGCGTCGAGCGGCGTGCATTCGGAGACGGAGAGCCAGTCCCGTGGATTATTGATGTTGGTGCCGCTGATACAAAAGTATTGGAGATACTCGCGCGAACCGACAGGCTCCTAAATCTGAAGGGCGCACCTATTGGCGTCAGGGGGAGCGATCCTCGATTTCACGTAGGTTGGAATTACCTTTCCACGTTGATGGCTTCGCAACCAAACGCCGAATGGACTGAAGACCAACAAAACAGAAATACTGAACTTGATAGTTTCATAAAAACGTCTCCGCCCTTCGTCAAGGAACACGCACTGCAGATTAGAAACTTTTTGCGACATGCAAAGCACCACAAGATTGCGAGGGTTGCACTGGCGATTATGGATAGAGTCGCAGAGAACGAGAAAGTCGTCGTTTTTTGTCATCACCACGCCACTATGCTAGAGCTATCTGAGGCGCTTTACGCATTAGAAAAAAATACTGCAATTAAGAAAACTAACGCTATTGCGCCTGAACTTTGGCGGGAGACTTGGGTTGCCCTACTTACAAAAAAATTACCCGATGATCCAGACTTGCTTGCTTGTGCGTCAACGTTTGTATGCGCAGACAGTTTCCGAACGCAGGCTTCGTCATGGCTTGACGAAAGCCGCGACTTCACTGAAAGGGCGGACTTGACTAAAGCGCTGTCCGAAACGCGTGTGCGAAGATACGCACGAGCTATTGTCGGCGTCCCTACGATACTTCAAGCAGTTCTGTCTATACTCAAATGGGAAAGTCACGACGTCGGAAACGATAGAGAAGCGCGGGTCAAAACAAGCGTGCCGTCTGCTCTTAGGCAACATGAGTGGCCTTCTACCGTTACTTCAGTGGGCGATGATCTGAACGCCACTTTAGCGTTGTTTAATACACCGTTTGGCCCTGATGTGCTTGTCGCGACAGACAAACTTTCTGAGGGCATCGACTTACATGGGTGCTGTCGGATCCTTGTGCATTATGAGTTGGATCCTAGCCCAGTTAGGGTTCGTCAACGAGAAGGTCGCATTCGTCGTATCGGAAGCTGGGCTGGAAAGACTGGAAGCGCAGTTGAATACGCCTATCCCGCATACATGGGCACGCGGGATGAAACATTGGTTCGCATTGTCAAAAAAAGACTGGCCCAATTTGATCTGCTTCTAGGCGGCGCACCGGATGTCGATGATCACGATTCTCGCACCAAAGAGAATGCCATGTTCAACAGTTTGGAAGAATTGAAGAAACTCGTAGAAGCTGACATACGCGGTTGTTTGATATCTCCCTTGGGAATTTGACGCAAATATCGCAGCCATTTACCGAACGGCAATCCGCATTCAACAGCCTCTTGTCCGAGCGAGAGTCCGCTGTCTAGTCCAAACATTCGTCGGCAGCGCCTGCACAGCCGCCGCTGGCGTATTGTGATCAGACGGTCGTTCTTTATGCAATTCAATGCTCGCGCGAATTTTTCCGATTAGCATCGTGTCGGTGTCATTGATCGCGTTGCGTAGCAATTCAAAAAGCCGCCCACCGTTAGTGTCCCAACGTCGGGGCCGTGACTGATCTCGCGGAACGCGACCCACCGCAGTTAGACCGTTGCGCCCGCACGCCGCGCGTGCGATGTCATTGGGCAGCGCGTTGCTAAATCGATAAAAAACGTTATCGTGTCGGGCACCAAATCAAAAACGTCGTCAATCAACAAGAAATCAACGTGTGCGGCGACTATGGGCGGCGGCGCTTCGAGTCTCGCCGGTCGAACGGCCCGCTGTGACAAGGCGTGTATAGATGGAACTCGCAGCGCCCATTGCGGATGAGCGCGACCACACCATTCGATGAACGCGGTGCAGGCGACGATGAGCGCGTCCAACTTGGCTGGCAGATTGAAACTCACATTGATTTACAGGTCGTGGCTAGTCGTCGCCCAAAAGCTCGGGGTCGATTGCAACTTAGGATTCGTTTTTTCGTTTGCTTGTAGTGGCGCCACAATCGGCACCATGCGGAAGATGCAGTAGGGACATATACGCCGGGTCGTTTCGCCACTTCCCTCGCTGTTACAAGCGTAACGCTTAGCGGTACAATACTGCTGTGATTGAATCGTATAAATGTTCCGATACTCAGGCCCTGTTCGCTGGCAAACGAGTGCGGCGTTTCGTCAATATCGAGATTGTTGCCATGCGCAAACTGCAACTACTCAATGCTGCCGGAACGCTTGATTTTTTGCGGGTTCCGCCGGGAAACCGGCTTGAGGCGTTGCTTGCCAGGCGGGTGGGACAACACAGCATTCGCATTAACGATCAGTGGCGTGTGTGCTTTGTCTGGGCGAATGGCAATGCACGCGACGTTGAGATTGTTGACTATCACTGACCCGCTTATTTGCTATAGAGGCCTGTTATGCCACGAAAAGTACCGCTAACCACACCCGGAGAAATCCTCTTTGAGGAGTTCCTAAAACCGATGGGCGTATCGCAATATGCGTTGGCGCAGGCCATTAGCGTTCCACGGCGTCGCATCAATGAGATCGTGCTCGGCAAACGCTCGATTACTGCCGACACTGCGCTGCGTCTGGCTGCGTTCTTCGGTACCGATGCGCAAAGCTGGATGAATCTGCAAACGCATTACGACATTGAACAAGCGCGTGAGAGCGTGGCGATATTCTTAAAGACGGTAGTGCCCGTTACACATGAGCCCAGCAACCGCGATGTCGCTCATTCGTAAAACGCTGTAGCGGCTCGCAGCTCGTCCGCCACGCGCTCACGCAACTCAAGCGGCACAAGCACTTCCACCCCCGCGCCAAAGCTCAATATCCACCACACCAGTCGCTCGCTTTCAGGCACCGTCGCTTCTACCGTGCAGTCTTCATTAGGCTCATCGCCACGCGTCACGACTTGATCTTCGCTCATGGGCGATTCAGTCAAGATGCGCCCGAGAAACGGCAGCACTGATAACGTGACGCGGATCTGCTTTCCTGTGCCCCAGCCGGTGGGTTGCGACGCGACGAATTCATCTAGCGCGAAGTCCGATGGATAGGCAAATGACTCCTCTGTAACGTTCGCCATTTCTATGCGCGACACTGCCAACGTGCGCGGCAGATTGTTAGGCGTGTCGAAGCGCTCGAATTGCGCGACGAGGTAGTTGCGTGGGCCTTCTAGGATGAGGCCGAGTGGTTTAATGCGGCTGGTGGTCACGCCATCATTCGCATTGCGATAGCGAATTTCTAGCCATCGCTCGTCGATGATGGCTTGGGTGATCGCGGTCATGCGATTGCTGTTGATCTGCATTGGCTTCAGCGCAAATGCGGATGAAGAGAAGGCCACTTTCTTTGGCCACTTAGCCGCTTTGCGACTGCTGACTTCGCGCTTGAGGGTGGCGTGTGCAGCGCTGAAATACGGCGAGATTGCCCGCTGCACGTCGCCCGGCAGCGAGCCCGGCAACACGCGCTCTGCGAGCGTCAGCACGATGGCTTGATCGAGCGACATTGCGGGCACGCTGATGGGGAGCGCTTTGGCCGACCATGTCCATCCGAACGGTTTGCTCCCGTCACGACATTCCAGCGTGGGGTAGTGCGCCTGAATGTCTTTGAGCGTGCGTTGGACTGTGCGTTGATCCTTGATGTGGCCGCGATCTCCGAGTTGCTTCGTCAGCGTTTGCGCGTCAAGAACGCGTGGCGCTGCCGGGATGAGCGCGAGCAGGTCGAGTACAAATTTCAGCGTATTTTGCGTGGAAGATTTGCCCATGATTGGCCTAGCTCGCTTCGCGCATTGCGGTGAAATTGATCGCCGCGCACGCATGGCGCAGCGCCCGTGCGTCCTCCAGCGCATGATGCCGTGGCCATTGGCGCGGCTCGGTAAAGTATCGATCAAAAGCCTCCGCGATTTGCTCGCACTGCGTGACCGACAGCACCGTGACGCGAGCGATGTTTAATGCGCGCAGAGCATGATCTGTTTCACCGCCGATAAGCTCAATAAGTAAATCGGCATCGGTGGCAAAGTCACACACAACTTCGCACGGTTCAGCCATCTCGTTAAACCACTGCCGCAATGACTGCGCAAGCTCTCGCCGATCAAGCGTTGCGCTGGGCCAGTGTTCAATGATCGGCAGCACGACCTCGCGTACAAACGCTGAACATTGCTTAAGCGGAATACTTTTCATCACCGCATAAAACTCGCGACCATCGGCAGCGACGAGCCCAATACTGATCAGATCGGGTTGCGTGAATTGCGTGAACTCGGTGTCGAAATAAACGCGCATCCTGTTAGCCCTTCAGCAGCGCTTCGCGAACCCGCACCATCGCCAGTGTGTCCAGTTTGCAATAGGCAAGCAGCTGTTTAATCCGCTGTGCCTTTCGCGTCGCCGTCGTTGCCGAAGCGATGATCTCGAGGAAGGCTTGTTGCGCACCGCCACTGTCTTGCACCTGATCGAGTTGGTCATAAGCCAAATCGGGCACCAGCGCAGGTAGTACAGCCTTGATGCTCCAGCTACCTTGCTGCGACGGATGGTAGTAATGTGCTTTCGCAATCGGCAGCAAATCAACCAGCCGATCAACGAGTGAAAGTAACGCTTTGCTTTGCATGGCAAAGCGCTTGGACAGCTCTTTGATACGAGCAGATTCGAAGCCTTGGTTGTAAACAAATATAGGTGCGGTCGATGTTTCCGCGTCGCAGGCTACTAGCAATGCAGCGACAAAATCTGCGGATGGATCAGTGCTGTCCGTGTAAAGAAATTCACGGTGCACCAGGCCACCCGTGCGGCCCAGTCGATGACAAGAAAACTGGAATGGCACCTGCTGAAATGGACGGGTGCCCGCCCACAGCGGCACCGCAGGACTAATCGTTTCGAAGTCAAGAAAGTAGGCGGGCAGCTTGTGTGGCTTCAACGCGGCGGCTGCGCCTTTGGCGTCGAAGTAGGTTTTTCCGCTCAGGCTTGCCGCCTTCACGCGCAGTTGCACCACGCTAAGCAACGCGTCGGGCACCTGCGCCAGTTCAATGATCTCGGGGTTGGCGAGATGCGCTTTCAGCGCCTTCTTTTGTGCGGACGGCAACCAAGAAACTGGATGTATTGCTTGTGGCTCTTGCGCAGCGCAATAGGCGGCGAAACCGCATGGGAATGGGTCGTTGCAATGCGCGCCCGTGCGAATGTTGGGCTCGGTACGCTTGCGGGCCGTGGCTTGCGCCTCTGCAATCCAGCCCGCCACCTCGTCAGTGCGCTTGGCGACCTCAGCAGTCATGTCCGTTTCAACCAACATTCCGTCGTAATCGCCGCCACCCGGATAGACCCACGTTGAGTCGATGTGCGCCAGCGCTAGCGCTTTGAGCTTGACGCCTGATTGCGTCGCGACGAAATACTGAATTGCCGCGTCGTCGCGGTGGTAGTCCTTGACTGATGTTGACGATTTGACTTCAATCATTTTCCATGCCGCGCGGCCATGTGGTTGCATCACGTCCGCAAAGGCAAGCGCGCCACCCGCAGAGAAAAGCGCTTCAAAGAACGGTGATTTGCCGCGCAGCAGTTCGGCTGTGCGCGCAGACACGGCGCCATATCCATCCGTTTGTGCGTCAAGCACAATCCGCTCTGAGCGTGGGTCGTAGAGTGCCTGCGCGACCGCACCGACACTGTGTCCAGTGGCAAAGCTTGCGATGGTCTGCGCGCTGTAGTCCGGGCTCGAATCTGGCTGAAGCTCCAACCACAAGCGCTTTGGGCACTGACGATGCGCGAGGATTTTGGATTTGGACAACGTACGCATTGGGTATCTCTTCACATTGATTTGATTGAGTAAGTTTAGTGATCGTAGCGACATAATATGTCGCAGTCAATATGCTGCCGTCGATCATCTTGTGACAATCCCGCTCCGGCAAACGTAAAGCGGAAATCCCCGGTCTTGACACATTTTTGCAACGCACTGAGACATCTATTTTGGTAGCGCTGCGCAAAATGATTGGACGGACAACGAGCAAAGCCGCGTCGAACACACGCCAGAAATACGTTGAATCGGAATCTGGCTCACCGCGTTTGCTGGCGTCGCTAAACTGACGGTTGTCCTTGTATCGTCTATCCCTTATGAGCCAACCCCATCGCTTCGCGCCCAATGCGGTGCAAACGTTTATCGCCACTGCATTTGCCCGCGTCGGTTTGCCAGAGGCTGATGCGCAAATCGTTGCGGCGTTGATGACGGATGCCGACATGCAGGGCTCGGATGGCCACGGCATCATCCGATTATTGCCGTACATCACGCGCATCGAAGCGGGCGGCGTGAATGTGCGACCGGACATTCGCGTCATCAACGAGCGCGCCGCCACCGCGCATATTGACGGTGACAACGGCATGGGTCATCTGGTCATGAAGCGCGCAGCGGAGATAGCGATTGCCAAGGCCAAAATCGCTGGCATGGCGTGGGTCGGATCGATGCATAGCAATCATGCTGGACCCGCGTCGTTGTACGCGCGCATGGCGCTGCCTGAAGGCATGATTGGCTTGTACTTCGCGGTCGGAAATGCCAATCATTTGCCGCCGTGGGGCGGTCTGGACATGCTCCTCTCCACCAACCCGATTGCGGTGGCGATCCCGGCTGGTGAGGAGCCGCCCATCGTGCTCGATATGGCCACCACGGTCGCCGCCTACGGCAAGATCAAGGCGAAAGCGCAGCGCGGTGAGCAGATGCCGGAAGGCTGGATGATTGATCGCGAAGGTAACACGCTGCTAGACCCAAAACGCGCTGCGGAAGGCTTGTTGTTGCCGCTCGGCGGCGCGCAGGCGGGCTACAAAGGTTATGGACTCGCGCTGGTGATTGGCATTTTGGCGGGCACGTTGAACGGCGCGGCGATGGGCAAAGCGGTGATTGATTTCAACGCTGACGCCGTGACACCGACCAACACTGGGCAGGCGATGGCGGTGATTGATCCGAGTGCGTTCGGCGACCCGCAGGTGTTTCGAAGCCACGTTGACACGCTCATCCGCGAACTGCGCGCGAGTGCGAAGTTGCCGGGCGTGAATCGCATCTGGATGCCCGGTGAACAAAGCTTCGAGAAGCGCGCTGAAAGCCTGCGTCTGGGCGTGCCGGTCGCGCCCGCTCTGTGCAGCGTGCTGGATGCGTTGGCGGATCGTTTGGGTGTGCCGCGCCTAGTTTAAATTTTTTATAGGGTGCGCTTCGCGCACCAAACGTTACGAGGTGCGCCGAGCACCCCCTATGTTTTTCGACTAACAAAGCCCAAGACCACTCATGAAAATCATTTCAATCTGCGCCGCGCTAGTTTGTTTCGCATCGTCGTTGGCGCAAGCACAACCCTACCCGAACAAACCCATCCGCCTGATCATTCCGCTCGCTGCGGGAAGCGCCGTAGACAACGCCGCGCGCATCATCACCAGCAAAATGTCGCAGAGCATCGGGCAGGCGTTCGTGATCGAAAACCTGCCCGGCGCTGCGGGTTTGACTGGCGCAGACAAGGTCGCCAAAGCCGCGCCCGACGGCTACACGCTGGGCGGTTTTAACGACAGCATCATGACCATGGTGCCGAACTTAAATCGCAACACACCGTGGGACATCATCAAGGATTTCGAACCGGTGTCGCTGGTGGCAACGATTGAATGGGGCTTGATCGCGAGCCCGCAAAGTACCTTAAAAAACGCGGGTGAGTTGATCGCAGCCGCAAAGGCCGCGCCCGGAAAAATTGACTATGCGTCCGGCGGCAACGGCAGCCCGCAACACGTCGCGATGGCGCTGTTTGCTGCGCAGGCAGGTGTGAGCATGACGCACGTGCCGTACAAGGGCGCAACGCAGGCCGCGACCGATGTTGCGGCGGGGCAGGTGCCGGTCGCGTTTCAGGGATTGGCAACGGTCGCGTCGTTGGTGCGCGGTGGCAAGTTGCGACTGATTGGCGTGACGACGAAAGCTCGTCATCCGCAATTTCCCGATGTGCCCACCGTGTCCGAAAGCGGACTCGCGGCATTTGAATTCAACTCGTGGTTTGCAATGCTCGCGCCTGCCGGAACGCCGAAAGACATCATCGCAAAGCTCAACGCTGAAGTGGTGAAAGCGCTGGCGGATCCCGAAGTGCGCGATAAGTTAAATCAGCAAGGCGTCACGCCGCGCGGCACCAGCGCAGACGAATTAGGCACGTTGACCAAGGCGCAGTTTGAAAAATACGCGCGCTTGATCAAAGAGGCGGGCATTAAGGCCGACTAGCCGCTCCTCGCAATGCGCCGCGTCGGCCACTACCGCGTGTTTGCGGCGATCACGTTCGCTGCGGCACACCACCGGTGGCGGCATCGCGCCGCACGCGAAGTGTTGAAATCGCCGCATCCGGGCCGTGTGTGTGCGAAGAACAACTTTTTGCATCGTTATTGGTCGTCGCCGGGTTGGCCGGTTGCGCATCGACGAATGTCGGTTCTACGACGTCGAGCAGCTACACCACGATGGACAAGTCTGCGCAATCCGCGATGACTGCCGACAGCGCCATTGCCGCGTTGAAGGACGGCAACAAGCGCTTTGTCTCCGGCAACATGATCAAGCGCGACTTGATGAAGCAGGTCAAGGCGACCGGGTACGCGCAGCACGTCTCTTTCGCCGACTCGTCGTTGCAAATGCTCGCAATAGCTTGCTACTGCTGCGCTTTGCGCCTAGATTCGACGAAAAATCCATCGCGTTTATTAGGCGCATCAATGTCGCAACACAACACCAGCTACGCGCGGCTTGGCTGGGCAGGGGTGCCGCCTGAGGGAATGTTGAGCGCAAAGCGTGTGTCGGCTATGCTCAGCCTAGAATGCAACGCCTCACGCAAGCCCCTAATTTAGCCATCGCCACGCTGTGGGCTGACGCGCTCAATCGCGAAGGGATTGTCACCAGTTTGCAGCGCACCTTCATGGCAGGCGGCATCGGCGATTTACCGCCCGATCAATGCCTGCCAGAAATCTGGATCATCGAGCCCGCGCAAGAAATCCGGGCGCGCGAGCTGCTCCACGACTTACAAAATATTCCACAGCGACGCTGGCATTGCGTGTGTGGTGAACTGGTCGAGGGCGGCTTTGAGCAGTGCTGGAATTGCGGCGCGTTGATGCCGCGCTAATGTCGATGCCCATTTGTTTGCCTCAACCCGTCCAGACCGCGCGCCTCACCTTGCGACTGGTTGAGCCTGCCGACGTAGACGCGCTGTTCGTCATCCATCATGATGCCGAGACCACGCGCTACATCCCGCACATGTTTTGGCGAGAGCGCGCGGACGCGCAGGCATGGGTTGATCGCGCGCTGGATCGTCACGAAAAACAGACGGCGATTCAATGCGCCGTTGTGCGTCGCGCGACGCGTGAATCGCCCGAAATCGTGATGGGAACTGTGCTGCTTTTCAATGTGGCAGAGGGCAGTGGCCTTGCCGAATTGGGCTACATCTTGGGCGCACCCTATTGGCGGCAGGGCTACATGATTGAGGCGTTGGCGGCGTTCATCGACAGCGCGTTTTCGACCGTCGGATTGCGTCGACTGGAGGCGCAGGTTGACGCGCGCAACGTCGCATCAAACGCGATAGCAAAACGGTGCGGCTTTAAGTTAGAGGGCGTGCTGCGCGAGCGCTGGGTGGCAGGTGGCGAGACGCCTGACACTCACTTGTTCGGCCTGTTACGCAGTGATTGGCGGGCTTCGCAGGCCGTGCGCTGAATTATTTCGCGGCATTGCAAGCGGGTAATTTGCCGGGCGCGCGCGACGTTTTGACTGCTGCGGTGTCATCAACGCCCACCGTGTCGTCTGTATGCGCGCAGCCCTAGTTAGGCTGTGCGACAACGCTCGCCGTGAGCACATCATCCCCTGCCGGTTTGACGCCGGTTTCGACCCACTTCACCATGTCCGCGAAGGCCGTGGCTTGCTCTGCTACCGTGAAATCGCAATGCCCCGGCGCGCGGATGGCGCGTTGTACGAGGTTCGCGTTGTTACCCTTTGCTGTGACACGTTGAAGATAAATTTGCTCCATCATGAACGGCGCATACATGTCGCCCAAGGTGTGCAGCGTCAACACCGGAATTTTGAATTCGCCATTGACCTTCGGAATCCAGCGCACGCCATCGCGGCGCTTTGGGTTTGCGTCCGCGTCCGCCGTTGCGCGAACGATGCTCGCGTTGAACGCCTCAACGACGGGAGGAGGTGCATCAAAATGATAACGAATGCGACGGGTGTCGACCACGTTTTTGCTGGCGCTCAGCATGCCGTTGACGTCGCCGGTCCGACCGAGACTGTCCCACACCACTTTTTGCAACGCATCGTTTGTGAAGCCTTCTTCAAAGATCGGTCGCGGGCCACCGGTCAGGTGCATCACCATCGTTTTCAGGCGCGCACCTTGCGCCGTGGGCGTGGCGAACGAGGTCGTGCTGTTGAATAGCGTGGTGCGCACGTCGGTCGCGATAGTGGCCCAATTCGTTACTGGAAACCTCGACGTTGGTAGTGCCGCGAGTTGTTGTGCTGCCAGTTGAAGCGCTGCGAAATGATCAAACAATTCAGTGTCACCCAACACGCCGCACATAGGCACCGCGCCGTCGTAGCGCACCTTGCTGCGCGCCGTGGCGAACGCTTCGTCCTCTATCGCCGCCGCTGTGATGTGTCCACCCATCGAATGCCCGAGTACGCGTTGGTTTGGCCAGCGCGCGACCGTTGCTCGAAGCGATCTGCTTGAAGGCGAGTACCAGCGCGTTGGTGTCCTCGACGCCAGCGCGAACGTCATAATAATTTTTGCTGTAACTCGAAGCCGCCCATGCGTAGCCGTTTTCAATCAGATAGCGGCGAATTCTCGGGTCTTGCACGGTGAGCGTGTTGCCGGTGTCCGCGTAGCCATGCGCATACACCGCGAGCTTGCCGTTCCAGCTCGTCGTCGGCACTTCAATGCGATAACCGGCACCGCCCAGTAACCCCGCCCAGCGATCCGTCGGCGTAGCCACGTTTGCCATCGCCGGGAAGGTCGTCTCGATTGCGGCAACAAACGCGTTGCGCTTGTCGTGCTCGCGGGTTTCGTCGGCCACCGACGCAAGATTGGCGCAGGCACTGGCATGGTGGCGCTGATTGCAGTGAGCAGCACATAGTGAAGACGTGTTTTCATCAAAGTAATACCTTCTCTTTTGTCTGGCCACGACGCGCGGGGCGCGCGGGCGCACCCGACATGGTCGCTATAGGTCGCGAACGTCCGCCACCGGATTCGCGCCGAAGTCCGCCCGCGCGAGATACGTCAGCACACGCTTTGCGGCTGCTTCGGGCGACAGCAGTTGGCCGCTGTTTTTGTAGTCGATGAAGACTTTTTGATCGGGAAACGCGTTGGCGTCGGCGGCGCGCAACTGGGTTTGCATGTCGGTGTCGATGATGCCGGGTGCCAGCGAGCAAATCTTTGCACCATTGGGCTTCGCGGCTTCTTCAATCGCGACCACGCGGGAGTAGTGATCCATGCCTGCTTTCGCTGCGCTGTAGCTGGCTTGCGAGGCCATCGCGCGGCGACCGTTAGCGGAGGAGATATTGAGAACCTTTCGCGTGCCGCTCCAATGCGATGTCGCGTTGAGGAATGCTGCGGTGAGCTGCATCGGCGCTTCAAGCCCCACTCGCAAAACCGTTGCGATTTCGGATGCGCTCACGTCGCGCAGCGGTGCGATGCTCGGCACGATAGCGGCATTGTTGATCAGCGTCGCGCTGTCAAATTCGTCGCCGAGAAACAATGCCAGCCATCGTTTGAGTTGCGCGCTCGCCACCGCGCCGTCGTTCAGGTCAAGCGCCCACTGTGCGAGCGTGGCGTCATCGATGGTGTCGACCAGCTCAGTCAAAGTCGGCTGCGTGTGACGCGAGATGCAGAGCAGGGTGACGCCCGGTTGCAGCAACTGGCGCGCAATGGCCAGGCCCATGCCGCGAGACGCGCCGGTGAGAATCGTGAGGTGCTGTTTGGAGGTGGAATTCATGACGCAATATTAGCGCGCTCGCGCACTTGAAAATGAGATGTCAAAAGGCGCTGCGAAGACTCACAGCCAGCGCGTCAGAATGTAGGACAAAATAAACGCGATCAATGAAGGAGTACGGCATGAAATACCTCTGCGCCCACCGCTGGGCATTCAATCTCTGGGGTGGCGCGCTAGAGCCGCGCGAAGACGCATTGCAGCCCGCTACCGGCCGCGAGGTCACGGTGCGTGTGACGCATTGCGGAATGTGCCACTCCGATATTCACATTTTGGCGGGTGGCTTTGACATGGGCGGTGGAAAACTTTCCTCATTTGAGCGTGCAGGCGTGAAATTGCCGGTCACGATGGGGCATGAAATCGTTGGCGAAGTGGTGGACATCGGGCCGGACGTGACCGACGTTGTGCTGGGCGCGCAGGTGGTCGTGTATCCGTGGTTGGGTTGCGGCGAATGCGCGGTATGCACAACAGGTGATGAGCATTTGTGTGTGAAGGTAGCGCGCAATCTGGGCATTCAGTTGCCGGGTGGCTATGCCGACGCGGTTCGCGTGCCGCATGACCGCTATCTGGTGCCGATTGGCGCGTTAGAACCTGCGCGCGCTGCCACATTTGCCTGCGCGGGTATCACCGCACTCGGCGCGATTCGCAAGCTGCCTACGACAACCGCCGAGGACTGGATCGCAGTGATTGGGTGTGGCGGCGTTGGCATGACCGGTGTGGCGTTGTTGTCTGCCTCATCGCATGCGAAAATCGTTGCGATTGATCCTGATGCGGCAAAGCGTGACGCAGCGTTGGCAAATGGTGCAACGCTCGCCTTCGATCCCGGCATGGCCGATGCATTCAAAACGATCAACAAAGCCTGCGGTGGCAACATCGCAGCAGCCATTGATTTTGTCGGCTCGGAGAAGAGCTCGTCGCTGGCCGTGAATCTCGTGCGCCGTACCGGTCACGTCGTGATCGTCGGCCTATTCGGCGGCGAGTTCAAAATGCCGCTTCCGATGTTCGCGCTTAAATCGATCACGATCACAGGATCGTACGTGGGCGGGTTGAACGATTTGCGCGAACTGGTGGCATTGGCGCAACGCGAAAAATTGCCTGAGATTGCACTGGACATCCGTCCGCTGAGCACGGTGAATCAGGCGCTCGATGATTTGACGCACGGGCGCGTCATCGGGCGCGTGGTGTTGCGGCCATAGCCTTCAGCAAAATATAGGCGTAAGCTGCGGAACATGCGTAACACATAATGAGTCCCTCAGCTGTCGAAAGCTGATAGTGTTTAAGGAGATTTTTTGTATGAACCGACTTTTTTTGGCAAGCATATTGGCTGGCTGTTCAGCGACAGCGTTTGCGGCGGACGAAATGGCGCGCGTGATTTCGGCCACGCCGGTCACGCAGCAGGTCGGCGTGCCGCGAACGGCATGCGCGACCTACGCCGCGCCAGGTACCGGGCCGCAGTGCAGCACGCAAACGATTTACGAGAGCCGCACCGTTGCCTACACCGTGATTTATGAGTATGCAGGGAAGCTTTATTCAGTGCAGATGCCGCAGAACCCCGGCCCGACGTTGCGCTTACAGGTGGCTGGCACTCCTGTGCCTGTGCCCGTGGCGATCACCGCTGTCAGCCCGGTCAGCGGGCCTAACGGGATCGTGGAAGACCCGGTGATGACAGGCCAGGAGGCGGGCTCCACGCCGCCGTATCCGCCTCCCGTTCAGGTGACCTACGCCTACCCCGGCGTGTCGTACTACGGATCGCCTTATTACGGCACCTACGGATCGTACTGGGGCCCGGTAGTTAGCCTTGGTTTTGTCGGTGGGTACTACGGCGGCAATCGTTACTACCGCAGTCACGGCGGACACGGCCACCGCCGCTAGCTACTTCGAGAGCGCAGCGTTTTTCATAAGCAGCGCCAACTCGGTGCCCTGCATCACGCGAATGCTGTTTTTGGATGCGAACGTTCGCGCCGCGTCGCTCAACGCGTTTACCGCCACGTAAACGCCCTGATTTGCATCCAGCGTCTTCATGGTCGCACTTAGCCCACGCACCGGTTCAATGCCGTGCGTCGCCGCCTTCCAGCGTTTGCTGTTGACCAGCGCCGTGCGGCCCGCCCTGGTGACCGACAAATCGGCACCGCTAGCCGTGACTTTGCTGACCACGTAGCCGTCCCTGGCGTACGCTGCTTCCAGTGCGCTGGCGAAATCGCGGGCGGACAGTGTGGAAAGCTTCTGCAACGTCTCCTCAACGCGCGCCGCGTTCGGGATGCCACGCTGCGTCCACATCGCGATGCCGCCGATCACGGCGAACGGCAATCCGGACAGTGCGCCAATGATGGCAAAGCGATCCGGGAACAGCTTGAAGCACGCCGCGCCCACCACCACCGCCAACGCAAAACTGATCCACCACGGTGAACGCAGCAACACCGCAAACAGGGACTTATCAGACATCTTGAATGACGGGAGCTGCACGGCGTTTCTTTTCGCGGGATCTGGGAGGAGGCTTTGTAGCACGATGACTCGGCGCGGAGCGCTATTTATCTGTCGTTCCCGCCGTTGCAGGAATGACGGCGGCGCGCTCTTACGTCTGAAATTGTCAGCTTACGGTAGTCAGCACGCCAGCAGCTTTTCGTCTAATGCGTTATTCAATATGGGCATAGGGGGGTGAAAAGCTTGAAGTCGACTATTACAAATTATTCCGTCTATGCCCAACACACAGGGATTTTCAACCAAAAGCTGAATGAAGTTTTGGCTGACAAAACCTTGAAATGTCACATTACAGACCTATAATTAGCACTCATCAGGGGCGAGTGCTAACAATCGAATGTCGGTAGTTAGTGTTCGCTACGGCCCAACAGTCTCGTCAGAGATGTGCGGCTGGCCCGGCCCGGTCGCCGTCTATCACGGCGACCACCGGCACCTCCAAGGTTTAACCAGAGAAAAAGTTCAAGGAGAACTGTTCATGACAATGAAACTTCGCCCCCTGCACGATCGCGTGATCGTTAAGCGTCTTGAGGAAGAGCGTAAGACCGCCTCCGGCATCGTGATCCCGGACACCGCGACCGAGAAGCCCGATCAAGGTGAAGTGCTCGCCGTCGGTCCCGGCAAGCGTGACGACGCAGGCAAACAGCACGCCGTTGACGTCAAAGTCGGCGACAAAGTCCTGTTCGGCAAGTACGCCGGTCAGACCGTCAAGGTTGACGGCGACGAGCTGATGGTGATGCGCGAAGACGACATCATGGCCGTGGTGCAAAAGTAAATCTCGGGCGCATTGCTTCGTTGGCGGCCCGCTCGTGTACCGACGTACACGTCGCGTGCCGCCGCCTCGCACTGCATCCCGATATTTATTTTGCACGCCCCCTTTTTTAAGAATTTCGGAGTAATTAATCATGGCAGCTAAAGAAGTAGTTTTCGGCGGGGAAGCCCGCGCCCGCATGCTTGAAGGCGTGAACATTCTCGCCAACGCAGTTAAAGTCACGCTCGGCCCGAAAGGCCGCAACGTCGTGCTTGA
>JAYVNO010000111.1:0-15728 GCA_043758415.1 Burkholderiales bacterium | reverse complement strand
GCCGCGGTCAATGTCGTTTTACCGTGATCGACGTGACCAATGGTGCCTACGTTGACGTGCGGCTTGGTGCGCTCAAACTTTGCTTTTGCCATGGTTTCAGTTTCCTTTTGTTTTAAATTTCAAAACGGTCGCTTCGATCGGCGACCATCGTTTTTATTGATACGTTATTACTACGCCGATTTCGCCTTGGTTACCGCTTCGGCAACGTTCTTCGGCGCTTCTGTGTAGTGCTTGAATTCCATCGTGTAAGTGGCGCGGCCCTGAGTCGCTGAACGTAGCGACGTCGAGTAACCGAACATCTCGGAAAGTGGAACTTCAGCCTTGATGATCTTGCCACCCAAGAAGTCGTCCATGCCCTGAACCATGCCGCGACGCGACGACAAATCGCCCATCACCGTACCGGCGTAGTCTTCTGGCGTTTCAACTTCCACCGCCATCATCGGCTCAAGCAGGACTGGGCTCGCTTTACGCATGCCGTCCTTAAACGCGATGGACGCTGCCATCTTGAACGCGTTCTCGTTGGAGTCCACTTCATGGTAGGAGCCGTCAAACAACGTGACCTTAACGTCGACCACTGGGAAGCCAGCGACTACACCGTTGGTCAGCGTTTCAACAACGCCTTTATTTACTGCCGGGATGTATTCGCGTGGAACCACGCCGCCTTTGATGGCGTCAACAAACTGGAAGCCCGTGCCTGGCTCATTCGGCTCAACTTTGAGCCAGACGTGACCGTACTGGCCACGACCACCCGACTGCTTGACAAACTTGCCTTCAATTTCAGCTGCTTTGCGAATCGTCTCGCGATAAGCGACCTGAGGCTTGCCAACGCTAGCTTCAACGCCGAACTCACGGCGCATGCGATCCACCAGAATTTCAAGGTGCAGCTCGCCCATACCAGCGATGATCGTCTGGCCGGATTCTTCATCAGTACGAACACGGAACGACGGATCTTCGTGAGCCAAACGGCCCAGAGCAATACCCATCTTCTCTTGATCGGCCTTGGTTTTTGGCTCGACGGCTTGCGAGATCACCGGTTCCGGAAACACCATCCGCTCAAGCGTAATGATTGAAGACGGATCGCACAGCGTGTCGCCCGTCGTAGCCTCTTTCAAACCGACGGCGGCCGCGATATCGCCAGCACGGACTTCCTTTATTTCTTCGCGTTGGTTGGCATGCATTTGCAGCAGACGACCAATACGCTCCTTCCGTCCTTTGATCGGGTTAAAAATAGTGTCTCCCGTGGCAACGACACCTGAATAAACGCGGAAAAAAATGAGCTGACCCACGAAAGGATCGGTCATGATCTTGAACGCAAGCGCCGAGAATTTTTCCTCGTCCGCAGCTTTGCGCGTAGTCGGCTTCTCGTCGTCATCCATACCACCCACCGGCGGAATGTCCGTCGGAGCTGGCATGTATTCAATCACGGCGTCAAGCATGGCCTGCACGCCCTTGTTTTTGAACGCAGAGCCGCAAAGCATTGGCACTATTTCGCTGGCGATTGTACGCAGGCGGATGCCTTTTTTAATGTCCGCTTGGGAAAGGTCACCCTCTTCCAAGTATTTGTTCATCAACTCCTCGTTGGCCTCCGCGGCGGTTTCAACCATCTTGCCACGCCACTCTTCGGCGCTGGCTTGCAGCTCAGCGGGAATGTCGCGCTCTTCGAACTTCATGCCTTGGGAGGCTTCGTCCCAGAAGATTGCTTTCATGCGGACAAGATCAATCACACCCTGAAAGTTCTCTTCAGCGCCGATTGGAACTTGAATAACGACAGGATTCGCCTTCAGGCGAAGCTTCATCTGATCGTAGACTTTGAAGAAGTCCGCGCCGGTACGATCCATTTTGTTGACGAAGGCTAGACGGGGCACTTTGTACTTGGTAGCTTGTCGCCAAACGGTCTCAGACTGCGGCTGCACCCCACCCACGGCGCAATACACCATGCACGCGCCGTCCAGCACACGCATTGAGCGCTCCACTTCAATCGTGAAGTCAACGTGGCCCGGCGTATCGATGATGTTGATACGATGCTCAGGGAAGCTCTTGTCCATCCCTTTCCAGAAGCATGTCGTTGCGGCCGACGTGATAGTGATGCCGCGTTCACGCTCCTGCTCCATCCAGTCCATAGTGGCTGCGCCATCATGAACCTCGCCAATTTTGTGCGAAACACCCGTATAAAACAAAATACGCTCGGTGGTCGTGGTCTTGCCTGCGTCAATGTGCGCGGAAATTCCGATGTTGCGGTAGCGATCAATGGGGGTAATACGTGGCATAGCGAGTCACCAAAAAGCCGCGTCCCGCTCGTGACGGGGGCAGCAGAAACGAATAATTAGAAACGGAAGTGGGAAAACGCTTTGTTGGCTTCCGCCATGCGGTGAACTTCTTCACGCTTCTTCACGGCACCGCCGCGACCTTCAGCGGCCTCAAGCAACTCGTTAGCAAGCCGGGCTCCCATAGACTTCTCACCACGTTTGCGAGCTGCATCACGAATCCAGCGCATCGACAGCGCTGAACGACGCGACGGACGAACTTCCACCGGTACCTGAAAGTTAGCCCCGCCAACGCGCCGACTTTTCACTTCAACCATTGGCTTGGCGTTACCGAGCGCGGTTGAGAAGACGTCGAGCGGATCTTTACCGCCTTTTTTGCTGATGATGTCCAGCGCGCCGTAAACGATACGCTCGGCTACAGCTTTTTTTCCAGCGGTCATGATGACGTTCATGAACTTGGATATTTCGACATTACCGAATTTAGGATCCGGAAGAATGTCACGTTTGGGAACTTCACGACGGCGGGGCATTTAAACCATCCTCAAAAATAAATAAGCGCCCACCGATGGGTGGATCAATCGCTCTATGTCTGGTGTGTACTGATAAGAGCCGAGCAGCGCTCGACAAAAATTAAGTCTTCTTAGGCGCTTTAGTGCCGTACTTGGAACGCGATTGTTTGCGATCCTTAACGCCAGCCGTATCAAGCGAACCGCGCACCATGTGGTATCGGACACCAGGAAGATCTTTAACGCGACCGCCGCGAATAAGCACCACCGAGTGCTCTTGCAGGTTGTGGCCTTCGCCGCCGATGTACGAAATCACTTCAAAGCCGTTGGTCAGGCGCACTTTCGCCACTTTACGCAGAGCCGAATTAGGCTTCTTTGGCGTCGTGGTGTAAACACGAGTACAGACGCCGCGTTTTTGCGGGCCTTTTTCGAGTGCCGGACTTTTGCTTTTGACAACGACTGGGGTGCGCCCTTGGCGCACAAGCTGATTGATGGTTGGCATTTTTAGCCTTTGTTTGTTGAACTTGCTCGCTACTGTTGGCGAGTAAGCTTGGAAAAGACCACGATTATAAACCGCTGTATGATTTTTCGTCAAGATGCGCAGCTGACCATGCGCTCTAGGCCAGAGACGCAGGAACAGTTGTCACAGCTGTTCCCGCAATGCCCACCCGCAGGTTTTATGCTGCGTTGGCGCTTTCTTCTACGACCGGTTCTTCCGCCTCCGTTAACGCCGACGTATCGATAAGATCGGCCGCGAGATTGGCCAGACGCAGACGATGGTATGCAAGGCCCGTGCCAGCCGGGATCAAGCGACCGACGATCACGTTTTCTTTCAGTCCGCGCAAGTTGTCGCGCTTGCCCATGATGGCCGCTTCGGTCAAAACACGAGTGGTTTCCTGGAACGACGCAGCGGAGATGAACGAATCGGTCGACAACGAAGCTTTCGTAATACCGAGCAACACATGGTCATATTGGGCTGGCGCTTTGCCGTCCGCTTTGACGCGATCATTTTCGGCAAACAATTCAGCGCGCTCGACCTGCTCGCCGAGGATGTATTTCGTATCGCCAGCCTGTGAAATGACCACACGACGCAACATCTGGCGAACAATCACCTCGATGTGTTTGTCGTTGATCTTCACGCCTTGCAGACGATAAACCTCTTGCACTTCGTCAATCACGTACTTGGTGAGCGCTTCCACGCCCAACAACCGCAGGATGTCATGCGGGTCAGCAGGACCGTCAACAATGGCTTCGCCTTTGTTCACAACCTGTCCGTCGATGGCCATCACAGCCTTTTCTTTCGGGATCAGGTACTCGTGCGACACGCCGTCCATGTCTTTGATGACCAGACGCTGCTTGCCCTTGGTGTCTTTGCCGAATGAAACCGTACCCGTGACCTCGGCCAGCATGCCCGCATCTTTGGGTGACCGTGCTTCGAAGAGCTCAGCCACTCGCGGCAGACCGCCGGTAATGTCACGCGTCTTTGACGTCTCCATTGGCATACGCGCCATCATGTCGCCCGGGGCCACTTCCTGTCCGTCTTTCACAAGAATGATCGAACCAATCTGGAAGGTGATCGTTAATGGCGTATCCGAGCCTGCTGGCTTGATTTCGCTGCCCTTGGCGTCGATCAGCTTGAGTTGTGGCCGAACACCTTTGGACTGCGAGCCCACGCGACGCTTCGCGTCAATCACCACAAGAGTCGAGATACCGGTTACATCATCGGTCTGCTTGGCAACGGTCAAGCCTTCCTGAACGTTTTCAAACTTCACGCGGCCCTGGAATTCGGTCAAGATCGGGCGTGAAGTCGCATCCCATTCAGCCATCACCTGACCGGCTTTCACGGCCTTGCCGTCTTCGATAAGCAGTTTGGCACCGTACGGCACCTTGTGACGCTCTCGTTCACGGCTTCCGTCGGAAATAACCACTTCAGCCGAACGCGCGATCACAATCTTGTCGCCGCTGGCGCTCTTTACGTAGCGCATGCCGCCCGCGAAGTTCGCCGTTCCGGCTGACTTCGTTTCGACCGTGCTTGCTGCTGCAGTACGCGATGCCGCACCACCGATGTGGAAGGTGCGCATCGTAAGCTGCGTGCCGGGCTCGCCGATGGACTGGGCGGCTATAACACCAACCGCTTCACCTGCGCAGACCAGCTGACCACGACCAAGGTCTCGACCGTAACACTTAGCGCAGAGGCCATGACGTGTCGCGCAAGTCAGCGGCGAACGGGTTTTCACTTCATCAATGCCGAGGCTCTCGATCAGGTCAACTTCGTCTTCGGTCAAAGTGACGTTATGAGCGACCACAATCTTGCCAGTTTCGGGATGCACAACATCACCAATCGTGGTGCGACCCAAAATGCGGTCACGCAACGATTCAATCGTCTCGCCGCCAGAAACAACGGCCTTCATGACCATGCCTTCTGCCGTACCGCAATCATCCTCTGTCACCACCAAGTCTTGCGTCACGTCAACGAGACGGCGCGTGAGGTAGCCTGAGTTCGCAGTCTTCAATGCCGTATCTGCCAAGCCTTTACGCGCACCGTGCGTCGAGATGAAGTATTGCAGTACGTTCAGGCCCTCACGGAAGTTCGCCGTGATCGGCGTTTCGATGATTGAACCATCAGGTTTAGCCATCAAGCCGCGCATACCCGCGAGTTGGCGAATCTGCGCTGCGGAGCCGCGAGCGCCGGAGTCGGCCATCATATAGATGGAATTGAATGAATCCTGACGAACAGTTTTCCCCTCGCTATCGACCACCATCTCAGAGCCGAGTTGCGACATCATGGCACGCGCGATGTCGTCACCGGCAGCGCCCCAAATATCAATCACTTTGTTGTAGCGCTCGCCTGACGTGACCAAACCTGAAGAATACTGCTGCTGAATTTCTTTAACCTGAGCTTCAGCATTGGCGATGATGCTGGTCTTTTCCGGTGGAACGAGCATGTCATCCGCGCCGAACGAGAAGCCTGCGCGCGTAGCTAGCCGGAAACCAGCCTGCATCAGCTTGTCAGCAAAAACAACGGTCGCGCGCAAGCCACAACGACGGAAACTTGCGTTGATGAGCTTTGAAATTTCTTTCTTTTTGAGCGCCTTGTTGATCACCGAGAACGGCAAGCCTTCTGGCAGAATGTCTGATAGCAGTGCGCGTCCAACGGTCGTCTCTTCACGCTGAACGACATCGATTTTTTCGCCGTCAGGGCCAAAAGTAATCTGACGAATGCGCACCTTGATCTTGGCGTGCAGTTCGACCATACGCGTTTCGTAGGCACGAGACACTTCAAGCACGTCGGCGAACATCATGCCTTCGCCACGAGCATTGATCTTTTCGCGGGTTGCGTAGTACAAGCCGAGCACGATGTCTTGCGACGGCACGATGCAAGGATCGCCGTTTGATGGCAGCAGCACGTTGTTCGACGCCAGCATCAGGGTGCGTGCTTCGGACTGCGCTTCAAGCGAAAGTGGAACGTGAACAGCCATTTGGTCACCGTCGAAGTCGGCATTAAATGCCGTACAAACCAACGGATGCAACTGGATCGCCTTGCCTTCAATTAGCACTGGTTCAAACGCTTGAATACCGAGGCGATGCAAGGTTGGAGCACGATTCAGCAGAACCGGATGCTCGCGAATCACCTCTTCAAGCAAGTCCCAAACCAACGGATCCTCACTTTCAACGCGACGTTTGGCTTCCTTGATTGTTTTTGCTTCGCCCATTTGTTCTAGGCGATTAAAGATGAACGGCTTGAACAGTTCAAGCGCCATTTTCTTCGGCAAACCGCACTGATGCAGTTTGAGCTGCGGACCCACCACGATGACCGAGCGGCCCGAGTAGTCGACGCGCTTACCGAGCAAGTTTTGACGGAAACGACCCGACTTACCCTTGATCATGTCGGCAAGGGACTTGAGCGGACGTTTGTTGGCACCCGTCATTGCTTTGCCGCGACGACCGTTGTCGAGCAACGAATCCACAGACTCTTGTAGCATGCGCTTTTCATTGCGCACGATGATGTCCGGCGCTTTCAGCTCAAGCAAACGCTTGAGGCGATTGTTACGGTTGATCACGCGACGATACAAATCGTTCAGATCCGAGGTCGCGAAACGCCCGCCATCCAATGGCACCAACGGACGCAATTCCGGTGGAAGTACGGGCAGCACCTCCAGCACCATCCAATCCGGCTTGATGCCGGACTTTAAGAACGCTTCGAGCACTTTCAAGCGCTTAGAAATTTTCTTGATTTTCGCTTCGGATGATGTCGCACCCAATTCGCCACGAAGGCGCTCAGCGTCCTCAGCTACGTGGATCGAGGAGAGCAGTTCGCGCACCGCTTCTGCACCCATCAGAGCACGGAAATCGTCACCGAATTCTTCAGTCTTTGCCATGAAGTCGTCTTCAGTCAGGAGCTGACCACGCTGCAGCGGCGTGAGTCCTGGATCAACGACCACAAACGCTTCGAAATACAGAACGCGCTCAATATCGCGCAGCGTCATGTCGAGCACCATGCCCAAACGCGACGGCAGTGATTTCAGGAACCATATGTGCGCGACGGGCGAAGCCATTTCGATATGACCCATGCGTTCGCGACGCACTTTGGTGAGCGTGACTTCAACGCCACATTTTTCGCAGATTACGCCGCGATGCTTGAGGCGCTTGTACTTGCCGCACAAGCATTCGTAGTCTTTAATCGGGCCAAAAATTTTGGCGCAGAACAAGCCGTCACGCTCAGGCTTGAACGTGCGGTAGTTAATGGTTTCTGGCTTTTTGACTTCGCCAAAAGACCAAGAACGAATGCGCTCGGGCGAGGCGAGGCCAATTTGAATGGCGTCAAACTCTACGTTCGGGGTCGTCTGTTTGAACAGGTCTAATAAAGCGTTCATTGCATGTCCCTTGCTGTGAGTTACTTACGAACCAGGTCGATATCAATACCGAGCGATCTGATTTCTTTGACCAGTACATTGAACGATTCCGGCATGCCGGCTTCGATCTTGTGCTCGCCCTTGACGATGTTCTCGTACACCTTAGTACGACCATTCACGTCATCCGACTTGACCGTTAGCATTTCTTGCAGCGTGTAAGCAGCGCCGTACGCCTCAAGTGCCCATACTTCCATCTCACCAAAGCGCTGACCGCCGAACTGGGCCTTGCCCCCCAACGGTTGCTGCGTTACCAAGCTGTACGGGCCCGTTGAGCGCGCGTGCATCTTGTCATCAACCAGATGGTGCAGCTTCAACACGTGCATGTATCCAATGGTCACCGGCCGATCAAACGCCTCGCCAGTACGACCGTCAAACAGGGTTACCTGACCTGACAATGGCATATCGGCGAGCTTCAACATGCTCTTGATTTCAGCTTCCGTAGCACCGTCGAAAACTGGGGTTGCGAACGGTACGCCATGACGCAGATTTTGCGCAAGCTCCGTAACTTCACTGTCAGACAATGAAGTCAGCTCTTGCCGCGAGCCCACATCGTGATACAGCGGCTCGATAAAACCGCGAATCTCTTTCACGTTGGCTTGCTGCTTGAGCATCGCATCAATCTTGTTGCCGATTCCCTTCGCCGCCCATCCCAGATGAACCTCAAGAATCTGCCCCACGTTCATCCGTGATGGCACGCCCAGCGGATTGAGCACGACGTCAACGGTGGTACCGTCAGCCTGATGCGGCATATCTTCAACGGGCACGATCTTCGATACCACGCCCTTGTTGCCGTGCCGTCCAGCCATCTTGTCACCCGGCTGCAGGCGGCGTTTGACGGCTACATACACCTTGACCATTTTCAGCACGCCCGCTGGCAACTCGTCGCCCTGTGTCAACTTGCGCTTTTTCTGTTCGAAGGCGGCATCGAAGTTGTGACGCGTTGCGGTCAAACTGTCTTTTACGCCTTCCAGTTGACGCGCGGCTTCATCATCAGCCAGACGTAGATCGAACCAGTCATAACGACCGACTGACGCCAGATATTCTTTGTCGAGCTTGGTGCCTTTAGCCAGCTTTTTCGGGCCACCGCTGGCAACCTTGCCCGTCAACAAACGCTCAAGGCGCTCAAACGCGTCGTTCTCAACGATACGCAGTTGGTCGGCCAAATCCTTCTTGTAGCCACGCAGATCTTCGTCAACAATCAGTTGAGCGCGCTTGTCACGCTCAATGCCTTCACGGGTGAAAACTTTGACGTCGATAACGGTGCCGGCAATGCCCGACTGAACGCGCAGCGACGTGTCCTTCACGTCGCTTGCTTTTTCGCCGAAGATTGCGCGCAGCAGTTTCTCTTCTGGCGTCAACGTCGTTTCGCCCTTCGGCGTCACTTTGCCAACCAACACGTCGCCTGCTTCAACTTCGGCCCCAATGTAGACGATGCCTGATTCGTCAAGGCGAGTCAATTGTGTTTCGCCGAGGCTCGAAATATCACGAGTAATTTCTTCGGAACCGAGCTTGGTGTCGCGCGCAACGACCGTTAGCTCCTCAATATGTATCGAGGTATAGCGATCTTGTGCAACAACGCGCTCAGAAATCAGGATCGAGTCTTCGTAGTTATAGCCATTCCACGGCATGAAAGCGACCAGCATGTTCTGGCCCAGTGCCAGTTCACCCTTGTCGGTTGATGCGCCGTCAGCAATCACGTCACCCTTGACGATCAAGTCGCCCACCCTGACCAGCGGACGCTGGTTAATGTTTGTGTTCTGGTTCGAACGGGTGTATTTGACGAGGTTGTAAATGTCGACGCCGACGTCGCTTGACGCAGCTTCTAGGTCGTTCACGCGAATCACCACGCGCGACGCATCGACGTAATCCACTTTACCGCCGCGCTTTGCGGTGACTA
The DNA here is from genome assembly GCA_043758415.1 of Burkholderiales bacterium. Lineage (GTDB taxonomy): Bacteria > Pseudomonadota > Gammaproteobacteria > Burkholderiales > Casimicrobiaceae > Casimicrobium. The sequence continues at coordinate 6,148 of JAYVNO010000111.1, read as the reverse complement.
CCGTTCCCGAGTCAATCGCGGCCGTGCGCTCAACGCCAGTACCGACAAACGGTTTCTCTGGACGCAAGCAGGGAACCGCCTGACGTTGCATGTTCGAGCCCATCAATGCGCGGTTCGCGTCGTCGTGCTCAAGAAACGGAATCAACGATGCAGCAACCGACACGATTTGCGATGGTGCAACGTCCATGTACGTCACCTCCGACGGCGGCATCAGCGTCGAATCGCCCTTGATACGGCAAGCAACAAATTCGCCCGTCAGGTTGCCCTTTTCATCGAGCGGCGCATTCGCCTGAGCGATGACGTAACCGCTTTCCTCAATGGCTGACAGGTAGGAAATCTCGTTGGTCACGACCGTGTCGATCACTTTGCGGTACGGCGTTTCAATGAAGCCGTAGTCATTCACGCGCGCAAACAGCGCGAGTGAGTTGATCAGGCCGATATTCGGGCCTTCCGGTGTTTCAATCGGGCACACGCGACCGTAGTGCGTCGGATGCACGTCGCGAACTTCAAAACCGGCACGCTCCCGTGTCAAACCGCCTGGGCCGAGCGCCGAGACGCGACGCTTATGCGTGATCTCTGATAGCGGATTGGTTTGATCCATGAACTGAGACAATTGGCTGGATCCGAAAAACTCTTTGATCGCGGCCGAAATCGGCTTGGCATTGATCAAATCATGCGGCATCAAGTTTTCGCTCTCGGCCTGGCCAAGACGCTCTTTCACTGCGCGTTCAACACGCGCCAAGCCGCTTCGAAACTGGTTCTCAGTCAATTCGCCGACGCTACGTACACGACGATTGCCTAAGTGGTCAATGTCGTCGACCTGACCGCGACCATTACGCAGATCAAGAATGATCTTGACCGTGTCAAGAATGTCTTCGTGCGTCAAAACCATCGGGCCCACAATTTCATCGCGCCCCACCCGGCGGTTGAATTTCATACGGCCCACGCGCGACAAATCGTAGGTGTCGTCGTTAAAGAACAACCTGTGAAACAGCGCCTCAACGGCTTCAGCCGTTGGCGGCTCACCAGGGCGCATCATGCGGTAGATCGCGACCTTCGCGGTCTGACGGTCGGGAACGTCATCAATCTTAAGCGTCATCGAAATCCACGGACCCTCATCAAGCTCGTTGATATACAGCGTCCGAATGTGGCCGACGCCCGCCTCGACTAACGTCTTGAGCGACTCGTCAGTCAGCTCTTCGTTGGCCTTGAGCAATACTTCGCCCGTCTCTTTGTCAATCACGTTGGTGGCGGTGAAGCGGCCAAGCACTTCTTCCGGGGGCAACGTCAAGCGCTCAAGCTTGGCATTTTGCAGATCGCGAATGTGCTTCGCGGTAACGCGTTTGTCTTTGGGCACAACCACCGTACCGTCTGGCGCAGTGATGTCAAAGCGGGCGATTTCGCCCTTAACGCGCTCAGGCACGAATGCGAGTTGCGTGCCTTTTGGCGTGAAGTACACGTCGTCGAACTTGAAGTAGCGCGCAAGGATTTGCTCTTCGGTCAGACCGAGCGCCTTCAACAGAATCGTCACCGGCATTTTGCGGCGGCGATCAATACGGAAGTAAAGGTAGTCCTTCGGGTCAAACTCGAAGTCAAGCCATGAACCGCGATACGGAATGACGCGTGCGGAGAACAGAAGCTTTCCGGAACTGTGCGTTTTGCCCTTGTCATGTTCAAAGAACACGCCGGGGGACCGATGCAACTGGGACACAATCACGCGCTCCGTGCCGTTGATCACAAATGAACCATTCTCGGTCATGAGCGGCATTTCGCCCATGTACACCTCAGACTCTTTGATCTCTTTGACCGTGTCTTTAGCGGCTTCCCGATCATAAATAATCAGACGAACTTTGGCGCGAACTGGCGCTGCAAAGGTCAATCCACGCTGCTGACATTCGACCACGTCGAACGGTGGCGTGTTGAGCGTGTAGTGAACATATTCCAGTTTAGCGAATCCGTTGTGGCTCGAAATAGGGAAGATCGACGTGAAGGCCGATTCCAGACCAACGTTCTTGCGGTTAGGCTGGGTCACGCCCTCCTGCAAGTACTCGTTGTAAGACGCGAGCTGGGTTTGAAGGAGGTAAGGCACCGGCAATACTGCGGTGCGCGATCCGAAGCTTTTACGGATGCGTTTCTTTTCGGCGAAGGTATACGTCATGTGTTCCTCAACTGTGGAAGCGAGAAGCGCGACCGACGCGCAGCCAAAACAATGGTTACGAGCGGTAGCGGGAGCTGGAGATGGCTCTCGATTGCATACTCTGCCTGCCTTGGCAGGTCAGAACGTGTCAATCGGGAACAGTCTCTATAAGCGACAAAGGCTAATGGGGTTTTTTAACCCCACCAGCCCTTACCCTGAGCATGAAATTACTTAACGTCGGCCTTGGCGCCCGCGTCTTCAAGCTTCTTCTTGGCGGCTTCAGCGTCAGCTTTTGGCATCGCTTCTTTAACCGTTTTCGGAGCGCCGTCAACCAGATCTTTGGCTTCTTTGAGGCCCAGACCGGTGATTTCGCGAACCGCTTTGATCACGCTGACTTTGTTGGCGCCGATTTCGGTCAATACAACGTCAAACTCGGTCTTCTCTTCGACCGCAGCAGCAACAGCACCGCCACCGCCAGCCGGTGCCGACATCGCAGCAGCCGATACGCCGAATTTTTCTTCGATTGCCTTGACTAGATCATTGAGATCCATCACCGACATGGTGTCGAGGGAGGCCAGGAAGTCGTCTTTATTAAATGCCATGTTTGGCTCCTAAATATCTATGAACTAGTTGTGGGATCAGGCAGCGACCGGGTCGGCTGCGGGAGTGGATACTGCTGCGGGTGCTTCTGGAGCCACGTCAGCGGCAGGCGCTGCATGCTTCTCGGCCACGGCGGCAAGTACGCGCGCAAAGCGGGCGATTGGCGACATCAGCAAACCTGCCAATTGCGCCAACAACACTTCTTTGCTTGGAATCGACGCCAGCGAGGCAACGCCTGCTTTGTCGAGTAATTTGCCATCAAATGCGCCGGCCTTGACCACAAGCTTGTCGTTGGTTTTGGCGTAATCGCTGATGACACGGGCGGCGGCAACGGCATCGACAGAAAAACCGTAAATCAGCGGGCCTGACATAGCGCCCGATACCACTTCAAACGGTGTTCCAGCTACGGCGCGGCGTGCGAGCGAGTTTTTCAACACGTGCAGGTATACGCCCTGCTCTCGCGCACTGCGGCGTAGTTTGGTCATGTCGGCAACAGTCGCGCCGCGATACTCAGCCACCACGAGCGTCTGCGCGTTGACTACCTGCGCTTTGACTTCGTCGATGACCGCGGCTTTTTCAGTGCGATTTAGACTCAAGTTAATCTCCTATTCAATCCGCATCGTTCACGCACATCGCGAACGATTCGGCAGGGTTTTAGCGACCTTCCGCTTCAATCCCTGCGCCGCTTCACGTTGGAGACGACGCACAAATCTTCTACGGCGGGACCGCCATCTGCGTTGGCCAAAAACCGTATTGATTAGGTTTTCGATTAAGGGGCGATTTCAGAAAATCTTTAATCGCCCCGCCAACGGTCTTCAATAGCCCGGCAACCTTCGCTGCCAGCCCACCAAATTCTTTTCCGCTCGAATTTTCGAGCGGGCCATCGTTGCTACCTTATTGAGCAGCCTGTGAGTTAGCACCGAAAGCACCGGTGTCCACACGGACGCCAGAGCCCATCGTGCTCGACAAACTAACTTTGCGCAGGTACACGCCCTTGGACGATGCAGGCTTCGCCTTTTGCAGCGCATCCATCAGCGCGCGCAAGTTGATTTCCAGCGCAGCGTTCTCGAAAGACGCACGGCCAATCGTCGCGTGAACGATACCGGCCTTGTCGGTACGGTACTGAACCTGACCGGCTTTGGCGTTTTTCACGGCGTTCGCCACGTCAGCACTCACGGTGCCGACCTTCGGGTTTGGCATCAAACCGCGTGGGCCGAGCACTTGGCCCAACGTACCCACGACGCGCATGGCGTCAGGTGATGCGATCACCACGTCGAAATCCATGAAGCCGCCTTTGATGCGCTCCGCGAGATCTTCGAAACCGACGATGTCAGCACCGGCTGCCTTGGCTTCTTCGGCCTTGGCACCCTGCGCAAACACCGCGATACGAACGGTTTTACCGGTGCCCGATGGCATGACGACGGAGCCGCGAACGGTTTGGTCAGATTTCTTGGCATCAATGCCCAGATTGATCGCGACGTCGATGGACTCGTTGAACTTGGCTGTTGCGGTTGCTTTCGCCAGCGTGATGGCGTCGACTACCGCGTAAAACTTGTTTGGATCAACTTTGCCAGCCAGTGCTTTTGCACGTTTGGTGAGCTTTGCCATGATTACTTCACTCCTTCAACGGTGATACCCATTGAGCGCGCGCTGCCCGCGATGGTGCGCACAGCGGCATCCATGTCGGCGGCCGTCAGATTGGGCATTTTCACTTTGGCGATGGCCTCAGCTTGAGCGCGCGTCAGCTTGCCGACTTTGTCGGTGTGTGGCTTCGGCGAACCCTTGGCAACTTTCGATTCTTTCTTGATCAGGTACGTCGCTGGCGGCGTGCCCATGATGAACGTGAAGCTCTTGTCTGCAAACGCGGTGATGGTCACCGGAATAGGCATGCCGGGCTCCATCCCTTGAGTCTGCGCATTAAACGACTTGCAGAACTCCATAATGTTGAGACCGCGCTGACCGAGCGCTGGACCGATGGGTGGCGATGGATTCGCTTTCCCCGCCGGGACTTGCAGCTTGATAAAGCCGACGATTTTTTTTGCCATGATGGCTCCTGGTTTTGGGTGTTGACGAACGCCGATTGCCTGCTAAGGATTACGGCGTTCTCCCCGTTAAAAACGACTGGCGACGCATGTCACCAGTCACTTAAATAATTTAGGCTTTTTCTACCTGCCCGAAATCGAGTTCGACTGGCGTGGCGCGACCGAAAATCATCACTGACACATGCAGTTTTGACTTCTCGTAGTTCACGTCCTCGACGTTGCCCATAAAGTCGTTGAATGGGCCCTCCTTGACGCGAACTGCCTCGCCCACTTCCCACAAAAACTTCGGTTTCGGCTTCTCAACACCGGTTTTGACCTGATTGAGGATGGTGTCCACTTCTTTTTGCGAAATCGGCGCGGGACGCGTCGCTGTACCGCCGATAAAGCCTGTGACTTTCGGCGTGCTTTTTACCAAGTGCCAACTGTCGTCAGTCATCGCCATCTCGACCAGCACGTAGCCGGGGAAGAACTTGCGCTCTGACATAGTCTTTTGGCCGTTTTTGATCTCTACGACCTCTTCCACAGGCACCATCACCTGACCGAACTCGGACGCTACGTCTGATCTGGCGATACGTTCGATCAACGCTTTTTGAACCGTCTTTTCGAACCCGGAAAATGCATGCACCACATACCAGCGCTTGGGTTTGGTAGCAACGGTTACATCGGCTACGGCTACGGCCACGGTTTCTACGGTAACTTCGTTTTCCATGGGATTCCGATATTCGTTAGGTGGTGGCGTCTTGCTTTGGTCTTGAGAGGCGGGTTAGCCGCGTTTCGTGAGCCACGAAATCAAGGCACCAATTACGCTATCGACACCGGCCAGAAAGATGGACATGATGATGGCGAACGCAAACACGATCAGCGTCATTTGAATCGTTTCTTTGCGCGTCGGCCACGCAACTTTTTTGCCTTCAGCGATGGATTCACGCGCGAACTGAACAAAGTCCTTGCCCGGCGTCGACGCGTAGACCACGCCAGAGGCAGCAGCTAGTCCGGCCAGCACGATCAACATGCGTAGGGCAAGTGCTGATTCAGCGAAATGATAGAAGCCGTAAATACCGGCCACTACACACACGCCAGCAGCCAGAAAAATGGCCCAGTTTTTAGTCGTTTCGTTCATGCTTGGACTTGTTACCTGCCCAGTGATGGGCTTTATGGACAGCCACTGAAAGGTGGCAGGGGCGGAGGGAATCGAACCCCCATCGACGGTTTTGGAAACCGTAGCTTTACCACTAAGCTACGCCCCTAAAAAATGGGCTTGGAAAACGCCTTACTTCAGAATCTTAGACACAACACCGGCGCCGACAGTACGACCACCTTCACGGATCGCGAAGCGCAGCTTCTCTTCCATGGCGATGGGTGCGATCAG
>JAYVNO010000110.1:0-15740 GCA_043758415.1 Burkholderiales bacterium | reverse complement strand
TGTTTTTTGGGCAATATCTTGATATTGCCGCTGCAAAACAGTCAAAATCTGCCCTCGGGCGGGCGAATTTTCGCTACGATGTTTCAAACCCGACAGGCGCCTAGCGGGTCGCCTCGCGCTCCTGCAACGCCCGCCACATGACCTTGCCAGCACCGCTCTTTGGTAGCACGTCGACAAACTCAACAATGCGCGGCGCTTTGTACGCTGCCATGTTGGCGTGCGCCCATTCGGTGATGTCTTTTTCTGTCGTGTCTTTGGCGTTGGCGCGCAGCACGATCACCGCCTTGACCGTCTCGCCACGATACGCGTCGCGGGTTGAAATCACACAGGCTTCTTGCACTGCCGGATGGCGGAACAGCAAGGCTTCAACCTCGGCTGGCCACACCTTGAAACCGCTGGCGTTGATCATGCGCTTGAGCCGGTCTGTCATGAAGAAATAACCTTCTTCATCGATGCGGCCAAGATCGCCGGAACGGAAGAAAGATTTGCCATCGATTTCAACAAACGCAGCCTCGGTCGCGGCGCGGTTTTGCCAGTAGCCCTTGAACACCTGCGGGCCGTGAATCAGGATTTCTCCAGATTCACCGACTGCGCAGGGACGCAGCGTGGTCGGGTCAACCACGCGCGAATCAGTGCCGATATTCGGTATGCCCAAACACTGTTGCTTCGGGGCATCAGGCGGATTGCTGTGCGACGGCGCAGCGGTCTCAGTCAGCCCGTAGCCTTCGACAAAACGCAGGCCAAATTGCTGGAATAATTTTTCAGCAACAGCCTGCGGCATTGCAGCACCACCGCCGCTGATGAATACTAGGCTGGTCAAGTCATAGTTCGCCACGTTCGGGCTGGCCAGCAGGTCGATGATCATGGTCGGAATCATCGTCCAGCTGGTGACCTTGTATTTTGAAATCATCGCGCCTGCCATATCACGATCCCAGCGCGGCATGATCACCGCCATCGCGCCCAGATAGATTGACAAATGCAGGCTGTACAACATCCCCGTCACATGAAACATCGGCACTACAGCCAAGCCCACTGACTCCGCGCAGCCGTTGCCCCAGAGCGCGCCACATACGACGTTGTGCATAAAGGTGCGATGCGTGTGCATGCAGCCTTTGGGCAAGCCCGTGGTGCCGGACGTATACGGCAATATGGCGAGATCGTCGGCCTGCGCTTGCGCTGCGGTGGCGGTGAGTCCGGCGCGCATCGCGTCCAACCATTTTGTTGCGTAGGCAGGCAACGTCGGCTCCACGGTCATAAACGCCTGCCACGCAGTAGGCACGCCGCTTTCGGGCAGCGATTGCGTCGCGGTTTCATCCACGTAACGCGTGACCAGCAAGTGCTTCAACTGCTGCTCAGGATTAGCCTTGATGACCAGCTCATTGGCTTGAGCCCATTCGCCCGCCAGATCACTGCCGCAGATGGCAACCGTTGCGCCCGGATCGGTGATGTAGTGCGTCAGCTCGACGGCTTTATTCATCGGATTAACCGGCACCACCACCGCGTCAGCGCGCAGAATCGCGTAATAACCAATCACGAATTGCAGCGAGTTTTGCAAGCACAGCGCAACACGATCACCACGCTTAACACCTGCGGTTTTCTGTAACCAACCGGCGAGCGATTCAACGCTCGCATGCAATTCGCGAAAGGTGATTTGTCGGTCGAAGAAAACGTAGGCAATGCGGTTCGGGTAGCGCCGCATCGAAACGTCAAGATTAGCCCACAGCGTGGTGTCAGGTGTAGCCATCGTGTGCGGAATGCGCTTCGGCCACACCGCAAAATGCCGGGTCGGATCGGCGGGCGGGCCGTGCTCTGTTTGCGCCGCTGTTGCCTCTTCAACTGTCATGGTTTCCTCCTTGTGCCATTTTTAATATCTACCGACTGTAGGAGCGGCTCTGCCGCGACCAACGTTGACGTTACTTGACGTCGGTCGCGGCACGGCCTTTAGTCCTGAGCTCGTCGAAGGGCGCTCCTACAAAAAAACTAAACCGCCGCGACCCGCTCCAACTTGTAACCCACGCGCGGGAAATGCACGATGACAACGCCCGCGCGCTCATCGACGCGTTTGATCGCGAGTTCGTTGGCCGTCGCGATGACCAATGTGCCCGCCACAGCGTCAAACGCGTAATCCAGCGGCGTGATCGTCACCGCCGTGCCAGCCGCAATGCCATGCTCGTCGTGCCACGGCAAATCGGCTACGTGTGTGGGCGTACTTGCCGCGAGCGCAATTGCGTCTGCGCTCGAAAATTTTGTGACGGTTCCGTGGCCGATAGCAGCCATGCGATCCATCCAAGGCAATACGTTTTTGACTGTGGCCAGAATCGCAGCAATCGGCTCAATGCGCCGCACAAACCACAGCGGGTGGTAGGCCGAAAAGTCTGCGAGGCTCGGCGTGTTTGACAACAAATAGGGCTGCATTTCGAGCATCGAATCGAGTCGTTGCAAAAACACTTTCAGCGCGCCCGCAGATTCGGCGGGCCCGATGCGCGGCGCACCGGCGCGCATGGCCGCGCGATCTGCGCCAAACGCTTTCGCCGCCTCAGGCGGTGCATCCGCAAACATGAACGCTAGGGACTTCGGCTGAAACGCATAACCAATCGCGCCCTGCCAAAACAGCGTGGTGTCCGCCCATTGAGCAAGCGTGTCGACCAGCCCACGCGGCACCCCGGCGGGGTAGAACGATGGCGTGGGGAATCGCCGCTCCAATTCGTCACACATCAGCGCTGTGTCGCAATAAATGTCCGCTCCGATTTGCATGAACGGCGTGCGCCGATAACCGCCGGTCAGCGCCACTACATCGGGCTTCGGCATGATGCGTGGAATCATCACCGACTGCCACGGGATCGCTTTGTAGCCAAGTATCAGTCGCACTTTTTCAGAGAAAGGCGACGTGGGGTAGTGGTGCAAGATGATGTTTGGCATGGTGATTTGCGGTGATTCCCAATGAGTTGTTAAAGGTTAGCCTACCTAGCACGTTACGCGCGAAGGGTTAATCTCGATTTAGCGTAGGCGTTATAGTTCACAAACGAGTAATGAGGCGTTTTGTGCAGGCGGAGACACGGATGGGTTGGCAGCGAGCGGCGCGCGGATTTATGAGTCGACGATCAGCGTTGCTAGGATTGATATTGGCTGTCATGTCAACACTCACCTGCGCAAAACCAGTGGCCACGCTCGCCGCAGCGTCCGATCTCAAATTCGCGATTGAAGAGGTCGCTGCACAGTTCGAGAAAGAAACCGGCAACGAGTTGCGACTGGTCTTTGGCTCTTCGGGTAATTTCTATTCGCAGATTCTTCAGGGCGCGCCGTTTCAGATGTTCATGTCGGCCGATGAAGATTTTGTGTTCAAACTGGCGGACGCGAACAAAACGATGGATCGTGGGCGAGCCTATGCGCTGGGCCGCATTGGCATCATCGTGCCGCATGGCTCCGCGCTGAAAGCGGATAGCGATTTGAAGGATGTCGTTGCCGCTTTGAAAGACGGCCGGTTGCAGAAATTCGCTATTGCCAACCCCGAGCATGCGCCCTACGGAACTCGCGCCAAGGAGGCGCTGCAGAGCGCGGGAATCTGGACCGCCATTGAGCCCAAACTCGTTCTCGGGGAAAACATTTCGCAGACGGCGCAGTTTGCAACTTCAGGCTCCACGCAGGGCGGCATCATCGCGTTGTCGTTGGCAAAATCCTCATCCATCGCCAAGCTCGGCGAGTTCGCATTGATCCCGGAGTCGATGCACAAACCGCTCCGGCAGCGCATGGTGTTGATGAAGGATGCACCGCGCGAGCTGCGTGCGTTTTATGACTATCTCGGCACGCCCGCCGCGCAGACGATCATGGTTCGCTACGGCTTCGCTATGCCGAAGCTGGATAAGGAGTAGCTTCGCGTGGACTGGCAGGCGCTCGCACTCTCGGCCAAGCTCGCGAGCGTAACGCTCTTGTTGCTGCTGCCGCTCGGGCTGTGGCTTGGGCGTTGGCTGTCGCGAACCGAGTTTGCGGGCAAGGCGTGGGTTGAGGCAATGGTCGTGCTGCCGTTGGTGTTGCCGCCGACGGTGCTCGGCTACTACTTGCTGGTGTCGCTCGGCGGCGCGTCGCCCATCGGGCGCTGGGCCGCAGAGGCACTTGGCGTGCGGCTCACGTTCAACTTCACCGGTCTTTTGCTGGCATCGATTATTTTCAATGTGCCGTTTATCGTGCAGCCGGTTCAGCGCGCGTTTGAGGCGATACCGCGCAATCTCGCCGAGGCTGCGTTGGTGAGCGGGTTGTCATCGTGGCAAACCTTTTGGCGCGTGGAATTGCCGCTGGCGTGGCCGGGTGTGTTGTCGGCGATGGTGTTGACCTTCGTACACACGCTGGGTGAATTCGGCGTGGTGCTGATGATCGGTGGCAGCATTCCGGGCGAGACAAAGACTATCGCGATTTCGATCTATGACCGCGTGCAAGCCTTTGACTTGGCGAGCGCTGATCGCATGGCGTTGCTGCTGCTGGTGTTGTCGCTCGGTGCGGTGGCGGCTTCGTTTTTTGCGTCGTCGCGCGTGATGGTGCAGCGATGACCGACGGCCTCAGCGATAGCGCGTTAGTCGTTGATGTTGAACAGCGTCATCCGATGCCTGTGGCTGGCGCATTTTGCTGCGAACCGGGAAAAGTGCTGGCGCTGGTGGGGCCGTCCGGCGCGGGTAAGACGTCAATGCTGCGAATCCTCGCGGGACTGATGCGACCCGAGCGAGGGCGCGTTTCTGTCGGCGGTGAGACGTGGTTTGATAGCGCGAAGGGGACGTTTTTTCCGCCACAGCGTCGCCACGTGGGACTGGTGTTTCAGAACTATGCGCTGATGCCGCATCTGTCAGCGACAGACAACGTTGCTTTATCGATGCTGCATCTGCCGCGCGCATCGCGCCTTGCACGAGCGAAGCATTGGCTCGATCACGTGCGCCTCACGCCGTCACAACAGGCGCGCCGGCCAGCCGCGCTTTCAGGCGGCGAGCAGCAGCGCGTGGCGGTAGCGCGAGCGCTCGCGCGTGAACCCAAACTGCTGCTGCTCGACGAGCCGTTTTCAGCAGTCGATCAGATGAATCGGCAGGGGCTTTATCAGTTGCTCGCTGACCTGCGGCGCGAACTCGCCATCCCGATTGTGTTGGTGACGCACGACATGAATGAGGCGAGCTTGCTGGCCGATTGGCTGGTGGTGATGGATGCAGGGCAGGTGTTGCAACAGGGGCCGCCCACCGCTATTCACCGAGCGCCGCGTAATGCGCGGGTGGCTGATCTGGTGGGCATTCAGAACCGTTTTAATGGCGTGTGGGACGGGCCCGCGCGCAACAACGGATTGGGTCTGTTGCGATGGACGGCAGCACTCGACGATTCATCGATAGTGCGAACGATTATCGTGCGCGACAAAGGCCGGATCGAACTAGGGCAGAAGGTCACCTGGGTGATCAACGGCGACGGCATCACGCTGCTGGATCGTCCCGCGCAAAACGATGACGAGTTTGCTGCGGTGGTCACCGAAGCGCGACATCTGGGCGAAGTGACGTTAGCAACGCTCGCGCTGGCCGCGCATCCCGACGTGCAGTTGCGCCTCACGCTGACCGGCCCGCAGCGCGCTCAATTCACGGTGGCCGCAGACGTGGTTGTTCGTCTCGATTTGTCGCTTGCGCACGTCATGCCGCTACGCAATCGTTGACATGAATTAGCCATCAGCTTTACGTTGTAAGCTATATTGAATGCGGGCTAATGCCATAATTTCGCAAAAGTCGATTTTTTGAACTTTGAGCGCCCGTGCCCTGATGGAACAGTGCTTTCAGCAAAAAGCTGATGCTGAAGACTTTGTGTGCAAATAATCGTCCAACGCGCCTCGCGGCGTATCCACTACATTTGATGCCGAACGCCGCGCAATTGATGGTGAGTGAGGAGCGCACCCCATCAAATTGGCGCGATTTTGTAATGCCAGCAGCACCAAGGAGGAGCCATGCAAGGCTTAATGCAACACCATCCGTTGATGATTTCGGGGGTGATCGAATTCGCCGCGACGTATCACGCGGACACCGAAATCGTTTCCCGGCGCGTTGAGGGTGATATTCACCGCACCAACTACGCTGAGGTGAATCGCCGCGCGAAACGGATCGCCAACGCGCTCGACGCGATGAAAATTCCGCAATCGGCGCGTGTTGGAACGTTGGCGTGGAACGGCTATCGCCACTTCGAGCTGTACTACGGTGTGTCGGGCTCAGGCCGCGTGCTGCACACGGTCAATCCGCGTTTGCATCCCGATCAACTGGCGTGGATCGTGAACCACGCTGAAGACGAAGTGTTCGCGTTTGACATGACGTTTTTGCCTCTCGTGAAAGCGGTTGCGTCGAAGCTCACGACGGTGAAACATTTCATCGCGCTCTGCGATGCCGACAAACTGCCCGCAGATTCGGGCATCCCTAATTTGATCAGTTACGAGGCCTGGATCGGTGCGCAATCGGACGTGTACGCATGGCCGCAGTTCGACGAAAACCTTGCGTCGAGCCTGTGCTACACCAGCGGCACGACGGGCAACGCCAAAGGCGTACTGTTCAGTCACCGCTCCACGATGCTGCACGCGATGGCGGGCGCGGCCACCGACGTGCTCGGTATCTGCTCGCGCGACTGCGTGCTTCCTGTGGTGCCCATGTTTCACGTCAACGCATGGGGCCTGCCGTATCTGATGCCGATGGTCGGCGCAAAAATTGTCTTCCCCGGCGCGCAGCTCGATGGCAAATCCATCTACGACCTGTTCGAGCAGGAGAAGGTCACGTTCTCGGCGGGCGTGCCAACGGTGTGGCAAATGCTGCTCTCGCACATGGACGCTAACGCGCTCAAACTCAGCACCATGAAGCGCACCGTGATCGGCGGCTCCGCTTGTCCACCTGCGATGCTCGATGCGTTTCGTGACAAGCACGGCGTCACCGTGAACCACGCCTGGGGCATGACCGAGATGAGTCCGATTGGCACCTACGGCACGCTAAAAGGCAAGCATCAGGAGGCCGACTGGCCAACGCAGCGCGCAATACTGCTTAAACAGGGCCGCGCGGTGTTTGGCGTTGACATGAAAATTGTTGATCCTGAAGGCAACGAGTTGCCGCGCGATGGCAAAGTGTCAGGCGATTTGCTGGTGCGCGGGCCGTGGATCGTCAGCGAATATTTCAAGGGTGAAGGGGGAACCATCGTCGACAAGGACGGCTACTTCGCCACCGGCGACGTGGGCACGATCGACCCAGACGGCTTCCTGCAAATCACCGATCGCAGCAAGGACGTAATCAAGTCCGGCGGCGAATGGATCAGCTCGATTGACGTTGAAAATATCGCTATGGCGCATCCCGCTGTGATGATGTCCGCCTGCATCGGTATTCGGCATCCGAAGTGGGATGAGCGACCGATTTTGGTGGTGGTGAAAAAGCCAAACGCGGAGGTCACCTCACAAGAGCTACTGAATTTTTACGACGGCAAAATCGCAAAATGGCAAGTGCCCGACGACGTGCAATTCGTCGAGGCAATTCCTCTCGGAGCCACTGGCAAGATGATGAAAGCCAAGCTGCGCGAGCAATTCAGGGATTACGTGTTGCCCGGCGCGTGACAGCCCGAACGCTGGGTTTCGACCACGGCGACGGCGCGATGCGCAGCGGCGTTGGGCGGCGGTTGTAGCCTGAATACGCCGCCGCCGATGTGTTGATTGGCAGCAATTAATGCAGGAGTGGCCTCGGCTGCGAAAATGTTGTTAACGAGTCAACTAAATGTGTCCTATCGCAACTGGTATCCCTCCCTCTCCCTACGGGAGTAGAGCCTGCCGCGGCGGAGGCCGGGGGTGAGGGTGATTGCATGCGCAAGACGCATTGGTGCGCCAAGACCCTCACCCCAACCCTCTCCCCGAGGGAGAGGGAGCCTGACGAACCGGTCTTATTTTGTTGACTCAGTAATAATTGTCGCAGGCAGTGTTCGCGGCCAGGGCCGCTCCTACAGTTGAGGCGTCCGCGGAGCGGTACTTCCTATTGCCGCTAGCATCTCGTCATGCCGCAACTTTCACTCGCTGCCCGCGCAGCCGTTCCTGCTTTCATCCTTGTCTGGGCGTCAGGATACATCGTTGCCAAGCTCGCGGCGAAAGACGCCGAACCGTTATCTTTTCTTGTCATTCGCTACGTTGGGGTCGTGCTTCTGATGTGGGTGCTTGCCGTGGCGAGCCGCGCCAGGTGGCCGAGTCGGCGGGACGCGTTGCACATTGCGGTTGCCGGTGTGCTGATTCAGGCGTTGTATCTGGGCGGCGTCTGGGTGGCGATCCGTATGGGTTTATCGGCGGGGGTGGCGGCGCTAATCGTGAACCTGCAACCGGTGCTCACCGCCTGCTTTGCACACTGGACCGGCGAGCGCGTGAGCCTGCGTCAGGCCATCGGCATCGGCGTGGGCTTTGCGGGCGTACTAATTGTTTTGGCTGCGAAGTTGGGTCACACGGCGTTATCGGCGACCCTTGGCGTGCCGACGCTACTTTGCTTCGCGGCTTTGTTCGGAACAACCATTGGCGTCTTGTATCAAAAGCGATTTGTGCCGCACTTCGATTTGCGAACGGGACAGGTGATTCAATTTTCGGCAGCGATTCTGGCGACGCTGCCGTTTGTTGTCGCGTTTGAAGACTTTGCAATTCGCTGGACACCCGAGGTGATCTTCGCGATGTTGTGGAGCGTGTTCGTGCTCTCTGGTGTTGGCATCTCGATCATGTTTTATCTGCTGCGTACCGGCTCGGTGACGCGACTGACCAGCGCGATGTACGTGGTGCCGGGGCTGACCGCCATCTTCGCCTGGTTGTTGTTTGGCGAGGCGCTGCCGTGGTCAGTGCTGGCCGGGATGTGTGTGACGCTGGCAGGTATCTATCTCGTGGTCAGCCCGCAAGGCAAGAAGCGTGGGGCTGACGGAGGAGAGAACTGATCAGCTGATCTTGCAGGAGCCGCTGATGCCCGCTGTGTTCGGAATTTCGGCGGTCGCGGGTGCAACCGCTGCGCCATCGAACAGCATGGGGATCTGGTTGCCGATGCCGTACGCCTTGTCAGCGCGGCGGCGCTCGTTGAGCGTGCGGAAGATGTTCCACTCCTCATGCGCGCCGTTGCTCACGGTGATTGAGCCCTTCAACCCGTAATAGTTGCGAAACGCAAGCTTACTGACGCGACCACGTTCGACTTCACGTTGCAGGCCCTTGTCGGTTTTGATCCGCTCGTCGTAAAACGCGTTGACCTTTTCCATATCGGCTGTGCCGTTGAAGCCGAAGTACGCACCGAAGTCTGACGGGCCGACGAAGTAGACGAAGTCGAAGTCTTCGCCCATGCCCTTGATGCCTTCGAGGATGCGTGTCCACATCAGCATGTAGTCGTCATTGCTGCCGCGCAGGCCCGACGGCGCCACGAGGTCCGACTCTTTGGTGCCGGGACTCAACACCCACACCGCGTTGGCTCCAAATCGTGCCTCGATGCGGTCTTTGGTTTTCTTGGCCACCTCGGTGTTGACGTCGAAGTAGCCACCGCCGAGCGTGGACAGCGGCAGGCTCAGGTAGGCAACCGCCTTGCCCTTGGCGCGCGCGTCGGCGATCTGCTGGCGATAGAACTTCACCTTCTCTTCGATAACCGGCTTGAACTCGTTAGCCACGCAGTAGCAGAGCTTGAGGTCGGTGCACTCGGTCGATTTGGCGACCGGAGCTGCAGGCGCTTGCGCTTGCGCTTGCATGGCAGGCACGGCGAACGCGCCTACCGCTGCGGCAGCAACGAGTAGGCGCGTGAAAAATGGTTGCGTTCGACGCATGAGGGTCTCCCTGAAAAAGCAAACCCTATGCTACGAAAAAATTTAAAACTGCGCACCATTTGTTGCGCGGCCCAGCAAATCGTGCGACCAGGGGGCTATTTTTTCTTCGTGGCGGATTGCTTCTGAGGGCTTTTGTCTTCGGGCTTGTAATCGCCAATCGAGCTTTTCACCGGGCAAACGGAGAATGCTGGGCATTTTTTGCAGCCAACGGCAATCGCGATAGGGCAGAGGGTCATCGTCGCACTCCTGATGGTTCGGACGGGCGCAGCATACGCCTCTCTGAGTTGAGCGCGTCGCGCTGTAGGAGCGGCTCTGCCGCGACCCAACACAGCGAACGCAGGCAAGGTCGCGGCGGAGCCGCTCCTACAGGTTATGCGTCACTTGAGAAACGTCTTCACAGCCTCATACGCAGGTGCGGCGCTCAGCAATTGCATGTGGTTGGTTGAATACAACGTCACCTTGCGATCCATCGGGAAGTTCAGCGAAAGCGTTGGGTCTTCGTGCTCCCCCAACGCACTGGCGAGTGGCACCAAGCCATCGCCGAGCAAGCGATCTTGCAGATCGCCGCACTGCTGGCCCGTCGTTCCGGCGATTGCCAAGCATTTGACTTTGGCTGGCAGAGGTAGCAGTGCGTGGCGCTTCCTGCCAGCGTGTTCGTCATTCTCCGTGACGCTGCCGTAGCGCAAATCGGTGATGCCGGTGCTGCGCACTTTGCCGAGCTTGGCGAAAGGTGACGCGTACGGCGTCGCGCCGAGAATGATGTCGATCCAGTGGCCGCCGCGCTCCAGCGGCGCGCCTTGATGGGGCGTGCCCAGAAACACAATTTTCTTCAGATGTTTACGCCACGCGAGCACATTTTCGTCGGCGTAGTGGCAGGCGCTGCGAGTCACCAGCCCACCCATGCTGTGCGCGACGATGGCGAGTTCTTTCAGCTTCACCGGCCACGCCCTCATCAACGAGTCCAACGCGGCAGCGAATGCCTTGCCGTTCTCCGTCACATGCAGCCCGGTGTTGTAGCGAAGATAGACCGCTGTGTAGCCTAAGTCCGTCTGCAGTTCAGCGCCGTGGTCGTGCAGCGTGCCGTCCGGGCGTGCCATAGTCCATTGGCGGTCGTTCATGCACAAGCCGTGGATGAGCACCAGCACCTTGCCCGTCGCGTTCGGAATTGCGCTCGCCAACGCTTCTTTGTTGAGCATCAACGCTTCGCCGTTCTGGCGAAACTGCATGGTGATGGCGAGTGGATTATTGGTGACGACGAGGTGATCGCCGATTACCCCATTCAACGCCGAAAGCACGGCGTCGCGCGCAGGTATGTCGGTGAAACTGCCGAGCATCGGCGAGGCGAGCGCGAGCGCTGCGTCAATGCCGCCGCCGACCACTTGTGTGACGCCGCGCACGGTGCGGTACACGAATCCCGTGAGGCCGTTGGTTTTACCGTCTTCAAGCGACGGCGTCATGCCGGGAATGCGCGCAATATTGCGATGCATCGCCTCCACCAGATCGGTGATGCCTTGGGTGGCGTCAACGGCCAGTTTGCTGACACCGCGAAGGTCGTCGGCGGATTGGGTTGGGGCTTTGGGTTTTGTCATACAAGTCCTCGGGATCGCGGCAGGCTTTTATAGGGTGCGCTCTGCGCACCTCCTGGCCCTTGGTGCGCGGAGCGCACCCTATATTCACGATCACACAACAGACGCGACGTTACTCGGTTGCCGCTCATTTGCCATAGAGCGTTCTCGCTAAAGAGGCACCTGCGCCGAGCGCGGCTAATTTGGCGCGGGCGATTTCGCGGTCCATTGGGGCCATGCCGCAATTGGTGCAGGGGATGAGCTTGTCACGTGGCACAAATTCGAGTGCTTTGCCAATGGTGGCGGCGACCTGCTCGGCGGTTTCAACCACGTCGCTCGCCACGTCGATGACACCGACCATGACCGTCTTGCCTTTGAGCAATGCCATCAAATGCATCGGCACTTTGGCGTTCATGCATTCGAGCGAAATCTGGTCGATTTTGCTCGCGGCGAGCGCGGGGAAAATCTCTTCATACTGCCGCCATTCGCCGCCCAACGTTTCTTTCCAGTCGAGGTTCGCCTTGATGCCGTAGCCGTAACAAATGTGAACGGCGGTCTTGCACACCAACCCTTCGATGCAACGATGCAGCGCGTCAATGCCCCACAATTTCACGTCATCCATGTACACATTGAACGCGGGTTCGTCGAATTGGATGATGTCAACGCCGTCGACCTGCAGGGCGCGTGCTTCCTGGTTCAGCAACTCGGCAAACGCCATCGCGAGCTTCTGTTTGTCGCCGTAAAAATTGTCCGACAAGGTGTCGATGATGGTCATCGGCCCTGGCATCGTGATCTTCACTTTGCGGTCGGTGTGGGCCCGCATCAAACGCGCTTCGGTTTGATGCACGCGGCCTTTTAATTTCAAAGGCCCGGTCACCACCGGCACCATCGCGTCGTAGCGATTGTTGCGGATGCCCATCTTCACTTTGTGATCGAAATCGATGCCTTCGACGAACGCTAAAAAGCCGTGAACGAAGTGCTGTCGCGACTGCTCGCCGTCGGTCAGAATGTCCACGCCCGCGTCTTCCTGCTCCTTGATCCACAACAGCGTCGCGTCGCGCTTGGCCGCAGCTAACTCGTCGCCTTCAGCGCGCCATTTTGGCCACAACACGTTGGTCTCAGACAGCCAGGCGGGCTTGGGCAAGCTGCCTGCGATGGAGGTGGGGAAGAGTAGGGGTGACATGATGTTCCATCTTGACTGCGTTGTCGGGCGAAGGTGCACTGAGCGCACGGATGGATTTTACGAATTGCGCATCACCTTGTCACTCCTGCGCAGGCGGTGGCCTTGGTTAATGCGACTGCTGCGCCTTAGTTTTTTGAGGCTTGCGGGTTACAGCTTTCTGGCGGAAGCACCGTTTGCATTGGGGTTACGGGCATATTTTGCTAAGAGTCGAGATTAGCAATATAGGGAGCTTAGACCAGTCTACACGGTTATCACAGAGAAAAGATGTAGATAAATTTCCGTGAAAAATGGAAGTGTATGGGGTTCGCGCAACATCGCCAGCCGCGTCTGTTTGCGTGGTGGCGGGAAGGCGGCGTCATGGGCTGCGAGCGGTGGCGCATCGAGCTTGAACGCGCGCAGACAACGTATCTGGTTCTGACGCGGAAATCCGGCGTTCTCCTACGCCATCGCGTCCTGCATTCGCCAATCATCCGTTAATGGTGAATTCGCATGAGTTCAATCAACTCGGCAATGTCAATAAATGCAATGGAGATCAAATTATGAACCCTGAACGAAGACTATTTACTGCGGGCGTGGGCATCCTCGGCATGTCGGTTTTGGTCGGCGGCGCGATGGCTGCGGGCAAAGACGATGACAAAGCAAAGGGCGGTGGCAAGGGCAAAGGCAAGGCCAAGCATAAAAACGGCAAGCAATTGCTGGGCGACAAGATCAAGAAGAACGGCAAACACGTACTTGAGACCAACGGCCCGAACACGGTATCTGTGGACGTGAAGGACGGCAAGATCGCTGGCATGAACGTCAAGCACAGCAAGAAGGGCGAATTGCCGGTCACCAAGTACAAGACCAAAACAAAAATGGCCTCGGCTGGCACCATGCAGTTTGCGTCGATGCAGCATGTACAGCTACAAGATTTGGGCACCGTGTACATCGGTTTCGCCTATTACGACGATTACGGTTATGAAGAGATTTACTGGTATCCGTACGACATGATTTATGACGGCGACACTGGCGCCATTGAATACATTCCCGTGTATTGATTTACGGCTGCGCACGCGTGGTCGAATGTCGCAGGCGGACAAGACACTGCGCAGCAACGACCGTGTCACTGCGGCGTTACAGGACGCACGACGGATGACTTAGCCACGAGTAGTGCGCACCTCTGGCCGCTACAACGTGAACCGCTTGTGGACGCGGTTGAACACGCGGCCATGCGCTTGCGGATCGCCGACCTCATGGAGGTAGGTCGCAAATCCCATCCGGCTGTAGTAAGCCAATCCGCCCATGTTGTCGACGCGGATCGACGCGTTGACGACCGCAAAGCCGAGCGTTGAAGCCGCTTCCCGCGTGCGGGCAAACAGCGCGCGGCCCACACCGGATTTCTGGCACGACCGGCTGGCAAAGGTCGCGATATCCACGCATCCGGCGGGCAGGCTGCCGTACGTGCTCAGCGACTGAAAACCGATAATCGTACCGTCGAAGTCAACCGCTACGAAACAGGAAACCACGGCCTCACCAAAGACGAACCACTCGCGCATTTCGTCGAGCGACAACTCATTCGTGATCGCCGTCGTTCCGCCCACGCGGATGATTTCGTTGAGCAGCGTACGCATGCCTTTGATGTCGTTGGCGTCGGCTGGGCGGATGGCGAGCAGGGATTCTGAAAAGATTGTCATTGCGTCACCAATTGATGTCCATTAAGGCTGCGAGTCGGGCTACGTGGCCGTTTCACACGCAACGTTCCGTTGCCATTAACCAGCGGCGCAAATTGATTCGTGTCACCTGCTTTGAGGTGCAACGCGTCGCGAATCGCCTTTGGGATTGAGACTTGGCCACTGGCAGACACCTTCCTTGCAGGCGCGCGGTGTCGCTAAACGTGAAGCGCAACAATTGTCTTCGGATCAGACGCCACAATTTTGAGCAGCGCTCGCGCCGGACCACTCGGGCGCGTGCGATTCTGTTCCCAGTTTTGAAGCGTGCGCAGGTTGACGCCGATCAGTTTTGCGAATTGGCTTTGGCTAATCAACGCGGCCTCGCGAATGGCTTTCACGTTCACTTCCGTCGCTGTCTCAGCTTTGGGCACTCTCACGTTCGTGACCACGGTGCCGCGAACTGATTTTCCTGCCATGTGGCGCTTCATCTCGCGCACACCCTTCACCAGCTGATCAAAATGTTGTTGATCCATCTTCAAAGTTCCTCTAATAAGTCCGCCAATACCTTGATCTGTTGCGGTTTCATATTTTCGCGTTCGCTTTTCACGTAGCCGTAAATTAGCTACATCCGATCTTCAGGTGTTTGCCAGTAATAAATCACCCGTGCGCCACCCCATTTGCCACGCCCCTGCGCCGCCCAGCGCAATTTGCGAAGACCTGCGCCACCCCGGATTAAATCGCATGCGGCCGGTTGCGCGATCAAGAAATGTTGCAAAGCACGCAAGTTTTCGTCGATCCAGAATTCGTCGCGAAACGCAACAAAGGGTGAAAGTTCGACGAAAACCATGACCAGTCTATACGCTACTTGCGTATACGCTGCAAGCGTAGTTTTGGAGTCGCGTTTTCGGCAGGATCGAGGAGATTCCGCCGAACGTAGCGTCGGGTAACGTTGTGGTTGAAATGCCATTCGCCGGTGACACGAGTCGGAACCGTACGCGTTCCGTCCACCGGCCCTGGCTGATGTCTATGACGTCGCTATGGCGCAACGCAGCCCGCAAGATGGCGTTGCGCCTGCTTGCTAAAGCTCAACATGCTGTTGCAACCGTGAGTCAGATAAAGCGAATGAAACAGGCATTCAGCGAAATCCACGTTCCTCGTCCCGTGTGTTTCCAGCGCCATTTCAACCGCGCTTTCGTCAATCACCTCGACATCGTGCAGTTCAAGTAGTTGTCGTAGCATCGCAACAGTGGACGCCTTGTTCGCGTCATCACGCGAACGTAGCACCCACTCCAATTCCAGAAACATTGGTGCGCAAATGGCGAGGCGTTCCCCCGCAGCAACCGCGCGCCGTATCGCCTTGCGTGCGGCGGGCGATTGCTGGGCGTCATCGTCGAGCAGAAATCGGGCGAGGACGTTGGTATCAAGACCAATCATTTCGTCGATTTAGTTTTGTGGGGCGAGGTCTTGACGATATCGGGAGCCCCGTTGGGGCTGCGCGTCCGCTTGGTGTCAGGTAGTTTCCATGAGCCCGCAAGATCCTCGATGCTTTTC
>JAYVNO010000109.1:0-41094 GCA_043758415.1 Burkholderiales bacterium | reverse complement strand
GTGGCTACGCCCGCTGGGTCGGGGCAGGGGAAACCGTGATGTATTACCTACGCAAGTTTTTTGGCATGCTGTTCAATCGAACAACGCTGACCATTCTGCTGCTGCTCATCCTCTCGGCCATTGTCTGGTTTATTGGGCCGATGGTATCGATCGGCGAGCTCCGCCCGTTCGCGTCGGATTGGGTACGCTGGATGCTGATTGCCGCGTTCTGGCTCATTTGGTTCATCAAGCTGTTGTTCCGTTGGTGGCGCGAGCGCAACGTCAACGCAGCGTTGCTCGGACAACTGGCAAAGATGCAAAGCTCGGCAAAGCCTGCTGACGGGCAGGCTGCGGGCAGCGAGCAGGTCGCCGAGCTGAACAAGCGGTTTAAGGACGCCTCCGAAATACTGAAAAAAACCCGCTTTACCAGTGCAGAAAAGGGCGGATTTTTATCGGGGCTTTCTAAGCAATACGTTTATCAACTTCCATGGTACGCCTTCATTGGCGCACCGGGTTCCGGCAAAACCACGGCACTCATCAACGCTGGACTGACTTTTCCGCTGGCGGAGCAGTTCGGCAAAGCTGCCATCCGCGGCATCGGTGGCACCCGCAACTGCGACTGGTGGTTTACTAACGAAGCCGTGCTGATTGACACGGCCGGTCGCTACACCACGCAGGAAAGTAATGAGTCTGTTGACAAGGCCGAGTGGCAGGGTTTTTTGGCACTGCTGAAGAAGTTTCGCCCACGGCAGCCGCTCAATGGCGTTTTGCTAACGCTGTCGGTCGCCGACTTGTTACAGATGACAGCGCAGGAGCGCGAGGTTCATGCCGCGGTGCTAAAGGCGCGTTTAAACGAGCTGCGCGAGGGTCTCGGCGTGCAGTTCCCCGTCTACGTGCTGGTGACCAAGGCCGACCTGTTGGCCGGGTTCACTGAGTACTTCCTGAATTACACGCGGGAAGATCGCACCCAAGTCTGGGGCTTCACGTTGCCGTATGAGCCCGCCTCGACCGCGCCCATCCCGATTCGCGAAGCGTTCGGTCGCGAGTTTGATCTGCTCTACAAACGATTGAACGACGGCATGCAACAGCGCCTGCTCGACGAGCCCGATTTGTCGCGGCGAGCATTGACCTACACGCTGCCGCAGCAACTCGCCGGGATTCGTGACGTGTTGTCGCGCCTTCTGGGAGCGGTATTCAGCGAATCCAAATTTTCTGAACAACCGATGGTACGCGGCGTGTATTTCACCTCTGGCACGCAAGAGGGCACGCCCTTTGATCGCGTGCTGGGGGCGATGCAGCGCACCTTCCGTGTGCCCAGTAAAGTGCTCGCGGCAGAGGCTTCAGCGGGCACCGGCAAAAGTTTTTTCCTGCAGGACTTGTTGCAAAAGGTCATTTTTCAGGAACACTTTATTGCCGGTCGTAATCTGGCCGGAGAGCGCAAGCTCAAATGGATACGCTGGGCCGGGATCACGACCTGCGCGCTCGCGTTCCTCGCCGCCAACGTCGCTTGGTGGGTGAGCTACCGGAACAATGTGGAATACATCGGTGAAGTGGCAACCAAAACAGAAACACTACAAGCGGGCGTCGCTGCCATCGACCCCAAGCCCGGCGAAAACGCGCCTGCGATGCTCGACACCTTGAACCAGTCTCGGGACTTGCCGAACAGCACGCATTTTGCATTTGGCGACCCGCTGTGGAGCTATCGCTATGGATTGTTTCAGGGGCCAAAGCTCGAGAGCGCTTCGCAAAGCACTTATGCGCGAATCCTCGAAGATAGTTTGATGCCCCGCATCGCCGCGCGAGTGCAGTCTCGACTGCGGACCGCGGCGACGGGCAAACCGGAAGACAGCTACGAGGCATTAAAAGCCTACCTGATGATGTACGACTCAGGCAGGGTGAAGGATGGCTTCGTCAAGAATTACGTCGGGGCCGACTGGATGGGTAGTCTGCCCGCCGATGTGTCCACTGAGGAGCGCAAGAAGCTTCTCGGCCATCTCGATGAGCTACTCCGCATTCGTGGATTTAAGTCCCCGTTTGCGCAGGACACCGCACTCGTACAACAGGTTCGCGGACAATTGGTCCAGTTGGAGCCAGCCAAACGCGCCTACAACTACATCAAGTCACAGCTCATCGGTATCGACTTGCCGGAGTTCACGGTAGCGCGGGCAGCGGGGGAGCGAGCCGGATCAGTGTTCGAGCGTCGCAGTGGCAAGGCGCTAAACAGCGCCGGTGTGCCCGGATTTTTCAGCGAACGCGGCTACAACGAGCACTTTGTCAAAGCGCTTGCCAAATGGGGCTCTGAACTCGCGCTTGAGGAGGCCTGGATCCTCGGTCGGGGCGGTAGTAGCGGCGGTGCCACCAGGCTTGCCACCGGCGCTAACGAGATGAAACAGGCCGACCGCCGCATTCGAGAGCTCTATCTGCAGGATTTTGCCAACGAATGGCAGAACCTTCTGCTCGATATCCGCTTGCGCGCTCCGCGAAATCTGAACGAAACAATCGAAACGGCCACCACGCTTTCGGCGGCAGACTCGCCCCTGATCCTTCTGGTACGAGAAGTCGCCACGCAGACCACATTAATCAGTGTAGACAGGGGGGAAGGCAGTCGGGTCAATCAGGCCCTGGATTCGGCAAAACGTGGGCTTGATGAGATCGCCTCAGCAACGGCGGCACTGGCCAACGCGCCGATTACGACAGATCGTCCGGAGATGATCGTTCAAGACCGTTTCAAGGCATTCAGGGTGCTTGCACAGCCTACGGGCAAGGCGAAGATTGACGATCTGTCAAAGGACATTCAGGATTACGCCATCAGCCTGCGCAACGATCAGACGGCTTTGAGCAACGGCGGCACGCGGCGCTCACAGGACGCCGAAAATCGTTTGCGTTCGCAAGCCGCGTCAATGCCCCCCCCCGTGCGCGACATCCTTGAGGGCCTGTCGATGTCGGCATCGCAACAGGCAGCGACCGCGTTGCGCGCCAACGCTGCTGCAAACGTCAAGGGCGGTGTTGGTCAACTCTGTGGCAAGGTCATCGGTGGACGTTATCCGTTTGCGCGCTCGTCCCAGCAGGACGTACTGCCAAACGACTTCGGTCAATTGTTTGCTCCGGGTGGCGAGATGGACACCGTTTTTCAGACCATTGCCGCTGCTGTAGACACGTCCAAAAATCCATGGGCACCGCGTCCTGGCCCGGACGGCGCCGCAGCGGGCAATGCATCCGATCTTGCGCAATTTCAAAAAGCGCGCGATATCCGCGACGCGTTCGCGTGGGGCAGCAATCGCTCACCCAGCTTTGAGGTACTTGCCCGCGTCACGTCAACAGGGGCAGACAAAATTGAGCTTGATGTGGATGGACAAACGGTGGTCTCCGGCGACTCCGGGAAAAATATTTCATGGCCGGGACCCAAGAAGACAGGCCAAGTCAAGCTGTCCGTGCTGAGTGCGACCGGAACGCGTAGCGCTGGCATCACCACGGAGGGCACGTGGGCGCTCAACCGCCTGATTGATCGCGGCACGCAACAGCCTGGTTCTGCTGCCGAACGCGTGGTGACGACACTCAACGTGGATGGCCGCGATGTCACGCTTGAGTTTCGAGCCATGTCAGTCCGTAACCCCTTAAAGCTGCCCGCGCTGCAAGGATTTTCGTGCCCCGGTCGGGGATGAACGCGCGCATGGAAGACCGGCGCATTCAAAGTTTTGCCTGGTACGGCAAGCTGCCCGGTGCAGGCGACTTTGTCTCGCGGCGTATGCCCTATGGCCTCCAGCAATTTTGGGACGGCTGGCTTGCCGCTGGCATGGAGTCGCTCAAAGAGCGTCGCCCGGTCAGCGGCTGGGCGGTGTGGGGGGCCATGCCAAAGTGGGCATTTTTGTTGCCCTGTCAATCCGGCGTGCCGATCGCGCAGCTGGGTGTTCTGGCCCCGTCTTGTGATCGTGTTGGCCGCGTGTTCCCGTTCCTTGCGACCACCGCCGTAGTCGCAGACAATCTCGCGCTTGTATTGCCGCGTGCCGGAGCCATCAGCCTTGCATGGAGCGATGTGATTGCTGATGCGCAGGCCAGTCGCAGTCAGGTCGAGGCTGTGGATTTGCGACTCTCCGATGCGTTGGCAACGTCGCTGGCGCAAGAGACGCCATTGCCTGACGGCGACGTCACGCTGCCACAGGGCGTGAACCCGACGTCGCTACCCTGGCCTGGCTTGATCGAGACGTTTGATATCGGCGGCTCAGAGAGCTTTTGGTGGAGCGTTCCGCCCGCCAGTACCGGATTTCGTGCCAAGACGCACCAGGGACCGCTCAATGCTGCGCAATTCTGCAGCTTAAGTTTTTAGCCCCTGCGCCGCTTTCGTTGTTCGCTATGAGTCGGTCAACCGCGCAGGTGCTGGGTGTAGATTTCACCTCGGCGCCATCGCGCCGAAAACCCATCGTGGTTGCACGCGGTCTGCTGGTCGAGTCAACGCTTACCGTCGAAAGGATTGACCCGCTTGTCAACTTTCAGGCGTTTGTTGCCTTGCTCAATGAGCATGGCCCGTGGATGGCCGCTTTTGATTTGCCGTTCGGTTTGCCGCGCGAGTTGCTGACAACGATGCGTTGGCCCGTTAGCTGGCGTGACATGCTCGCTCACATCAACACGATGGGTAAAGCCGAATTCAAGGAGGCGCTCGACACCGTGCGCGAATCGCGACCGATGGGCGCGCGCTACATCCCGCGAGCAGGTGACGCTGCCGCAGGCGCATCCAGCCCAATGAAGCTTGTCAATCCGCCAGTCGGCTTGATGTTTTTTGAAGGTGCGTCGCGCATTGCGAATTCAGGTGTGTCTGTGATCCCCTGCGCGCCGAATGACGATACGAGAGTTGCAATCGAAGGCTATCCCGGCTTTTTGGCGCGACAAATCACAAGGGAGAGCTACAAGAAAGACGGACCGGAAGGACGAACCCCGTCGCGCCGCCGTAGTAGAGAAATTATTGTCGACGCTCTGCTAAACGGGCACCCGGCCTTGGCGGGGCTCTCGGTCAAGCTTCCTGAGCCTCTGCGCGCAGTGTGCATTGCGGATGGCAACGGCGACGCGCTTGATTCGGTGTTGTGCGCCGTGCAGGCCGCGCGCTCGCTAATCGCGTTCCAACAGGGCGATCCGTTGTATGGCATCCCACCCGACGCAGATTCGCTCGAAGGCTGGATCGCAACCGTACCGGGCTCGTAGAATCGTGGCATGCATGAGTTTTTAAACAGTATCGCGGCAATATGTTTTGCGCGAGCGACGTGTCGCGACTGCCATATTGTCGGTATCGGATTGCAACAAGTCGCGCCGCCATGGGCGGGTGACTAATGACGCCTCGCACGCTCTACCTTTGCCCCAGCGATCGCGCTGCACGTGCCTTTCAATCGAAATTGGCGGGCGATGAAATTGCGCCACCGGACTGCATGGAAATAGAGCGGTTCTGTCGTGAACTTTGGCAGTGTGGCCAACTGTTCGGTCTGATCGCTGATGCGCGGGAGATTATCGACGCCACCGCAAGCGCTGCTCTCTGGCGTTACGTCGTCGCCGAGGAAAGCGATCTCAGTGAGAGCGAAATCAGCCGTGTCGCCGCGCTCGTGAGTGACGCATGGACGCTCGCGCATCGGTACGCGATGCCAATGGCAAGGCTCATGGGCGCGACAACGGGCAGCGATAATTTAGCCTTGTTTGCGCGCTGCGCCCAACGCATGCAAAGCCTGCTGAAACGACACGACGGCATCACGCCCCCTGAGCTCATCGCGCACCTCACCACGATGACGGAGCAGTTGCGACCGTTGCTGCCATCGGAGGTGGTGCTCACGCCTGCATTCGCCCCATACCCGGCGCAGGCGCGTTTGCTGTCGAAGCTGTCGCAGGTGGGCGTGCGTGTCGCCGCGTGGTGCGAAACCTCTGAGAACCGGACGCTACCGACCGTTCACCGCTTTGCCAATGAATCACAGGAAATGCGTGCAGCCATTGCCTGGGCTGCAAAGCTTACGCAAGACGCAACTAGCGGCGTGCAGGGCACGATTGCCATCGTCGTGCCCGATCTTGCGTCGCGTCGTCATGTGTGGCTATCTGCGTTGCGCGAGCAACTCAATCCCGGGCAATGGTGGCTCGAACCCGAGACTGATCGTGATCAGTTCAATCTGTCAGTGAGCCTGGCGCTTAGCGAATATCCGCACATCGAAAGCCTGCTTACGGTGCTTCGCGCAACGTTTGCTGAAGTTGATACCGAACTCATTGCGCAAGCGCTTGCCCATCCGCGCTGGGGGCGCGCGGCATCATCACTCGCGCAAATTGACCGACACCACTGGAAGCTGCTTGAGCGCGGTATTGACCGCTCAACGATTAACGACTGGTGTGAGGTTTTGCCGTCGGCGGTAGCGCAACTGTTGACGCGCGACGTCACTGCTAAACAAATTTCACGCTCCACGCACGCGGCCACAATTGCGGCCGCAACGCGCGCCTTCACCGAGCACGCCATGATCGCGCAAAGCGATCTCTTCCAGCTTGACGAGGCGTGGGCCAAGGCGATACACGGGTGGATTCAATCGGATCGCTGGTTGCCGCCGATTTCCTGGCACCGCGCAATGGGCGAAATTGCGCAACTTGCAACCGGGCAGACGTTTCAGCCGCGTGCAGGCAAAGCGCGCATTCAGGTGATGGGCCTGCTCGAATCAGCTGGCGTGCCTTTTGCTGCGGCGTGGATCACGGGATTCACGGATCGCGTGTTGCCGGAGTCGTTCAAACCGAGTTCGATGTTGCCAAGCGCTTGGCAGACGACTCACAACGTGGGCCTCGGCTCGCGCGACGAAATACGGCGGCGTGCTCACGCGTTGTGGACAAATTGGAACGCGCTCTCCGGCTCACTCTACGTTTCCTTTGCGAGTGAAATCGAAGCTGGTGAGCAGCGCATCAGTCCGCTCGCAGAAGCATTGCAGGTGCACGAACACGCGACGAGTTCAACGAGGCAACCCTCGCCTAACCGTCTCATCTCAAAGCATGCAGACGAAGCGTTGCCCATTGCGATCAATACGATGGACAACGCCAACTCAGAGCCACGTCCGCTAGCCGCAGGCGACATCGAACGACAAGCTCATTGCCCGAGAAAAGCAGCCGCGTCATTCATGCGCTTGCAAGAATGGCCAGAGCACGTTGTAGGCATTTCACCGCGCGTGCGTGGCACGCTGGTGCATGAAGTCATGGCAGCCATTGGCGATGCACGAATGCGCGGCGTGAACGAAAAGTCTGGTGAGCCCGACGTGGCCACTTTGCGCGCGGTGGCCGCTGATGCACTTACCCATGCGGTGGCCATCGAAGGGCAAAAGCGACCACGAATTCCTGCTGCCGTGTGGGACATCGAGTGCGCGCGCTTGTTGCCGTTGATCGATCAAGTGTTATCACTCGATGCCGCCCGCAACGGCTTTCGAGTGGTGGCAGTTGAAGAAGAGGTGAAGACCACGCTTTTTAATGCAGCGTTTAAACTGCGGGTTGATCGCGTCGATGACTACGCCGCCGCCAAAGAAGATGACGATCAATTCGGCGTGGTGTTTGACTACAAAACGGGCAGCGCAGCACGCTCCGACTGGTTCGCAGAAAATACGTCAGGCCGCCTCGCAGCGCCGCAGTTGCCGTTGTATCTGTTTGCGCTGCACGCGATCATGCCGCCTGATACGCCGCGATTGGGGGCGCTCGGTTACATCATCATTTCCGACGACGATGTGAAGTTTGTCGGCCTCGGCGCTGACCCCGCATTGGCCGCGAAAAAGCCCGCGAAAGACGAGCCGGAATGGTTTGATCTAACTATGCAGTGGAAAGATCAGCTGACGCACCTCGTCAACGAGGTTCAAACCGGTGTCGCCGAGCTCGCTCCGCTCAAAGGTCGGGCAACGTGTCGCTACTGCGGCTTTGCTGCGTTCTGTCGCGAACCATGGTCGCTGTCCGGATCAGGCGCGGCTGAGCCCGATGATGCCAGCGCAGAAGAGGGGCGCGCATAGTGTCGGACGCCACGCCTTACGAACTGCGCGACGATCAGCAGTCGAGGCAGCAAGCGCTTGACGCGAGCAAATCGTTCATCGTGCAAGCCCCGGCAGGATCGGGCAAGACCGAGCTGCTGATTCAGCGCTTGTTGACCGTGCTTGCCAATGCCGATCATCCCTCCGAAGTGCTCGCCATCACATTCACCAATAAAGCCGCTGGCGAAATGCGCGAGCGCCTGCACAGCGCGCTGGCCGCTGCCAGCATTCCCGCATCAGACAATCTGACGCGATTGGAAATCACGCGGCGCAATCTCGCGGCTCTTGTGCTCAAGCGCGATCACGAGCGCGGCTGGCATTTGCTGGAGGATTTGAGCGCGGTGTTGATCGACACGTTTGACGCCTTTTGCGCCCGCATCACGCCGCGCGCGCCGCTGGTCACCGTGGCCGCTGCCGGCGCGCTCGCGCGCGTAGCTGAATCGCTCACTCCGCTCTATCGCGAAGCTGCGCGCGATGCGTTGTTCGACACCGACATTCGCGAATCAAGTGACGTGTTGCTGACCCTCGCAGCCAATCGCGTTGATGATGTGATTGACCTGATTGCGAATCTGCTCGGCCGGCGTTCTCAGTGGTTGGGCGAAGCGGTTGATACGTCGGACGAGGCAATAACCCGACATACGTCACGGCTGTTGCGAGATGTTCGGCAAGAGCTTGAGGCCGTGTCTGCCAACCTCAATTCAGCGCATCAATCTGACGTAGAGAAATTGCTCGAATTCACCGCGACCAGCCTGTTGCTCGCAGATAAAGCCGATCTTGCCGCAGACCGCGCGGCGGCAGCGCTGGACTGGTCGGCCAGCGCGCGCGTGCGAAGTGTTGCCACCTGGCGCGCGCTCGCCGCAATGCTGCTGACCGGCACCGACGAATTGCGCAAACCGGGTGGTGTCAACAAGTCCTCCGGCTTTCCGAAAAGCGACGACAAAGACTTCACCAATATCAGCCCGCAACAGCGCTCTGAGGCGAAAGCGCGCATGCAGTCGCTGCTCGATGAGCTGGTCAATGAGCCGCAATTCTTGCGCGCATTGAGCAAGACGCGACATCTGCCGACCAGTGCCGCAATTAAGGAACACGCGCCACTGTTGAAGGCTACCTTGGTCGTATTGCGCCTCGCTGCAGCGAACCTGATTCTGTTGTTGCGCGAGCGCGGCGTCACAGACTTTGGTGGTGTGGCCAACGCCGCACTTCATGTGCTCAACGAGGCTCGCGAAGACGTGATGGCCGGACTCGACGCGCGGCTGAAACATGTGCTGGTTGACGAGGTGCAGGACACCAACCCGGCACAATTTGCGCTGCTCACCGCGATGGTGGCAGACTGGTCACCGGGCGATGGTCGCACGCTTTTTTTGGTCGGCGATCCGATGCAGTCGATCTACGGATTCCGCGATGCTGACGTTGGATTATTCGCGTTGGCGCAGACCCATGGGGTGAGCGACGTACAGCTGACGCGCTTGACCTTGTCGGCAAACTATCGCTCACGACCTGCCGTGGTTGATTGGGTGAATGTGGAGCTAGCGCGTGTGTTCAGCCACGTCGGCGCTTGGGAGCGCAGCGTCGTGACGTTCGAGCCTGCGGTCGCAACGCGCGATGCGAATGCGCGGGCAAACGTGCTTCGATTGTCCTTCGCGGGAATGGCCGATGAAGCGCAAGACATTGCACAGCGGGCGGCACTATTTCAACAGCAAGCACCAGAGGAAACCATCGCCGTACTGGTGCGCAGCCGCGCACATGCTGACGCCATCATCGCCGCCTTTGCCGAGCACGACGTTGCCTTCGTCGCAAGAGAGTTTGCGCGTTGGATGCAGCGCGAAAAGATTCGCGATTTGCTCTCGTTAACGTATGCGATTGCGCATCCCTCAGATCGGTTAGCGCTGTTTTCAGTGTTGCGCAGCCCATGGGTCGGCGCGACGCTTGCAACGTTGTCGGCGCTTGCGGCGTACCTTGATGGCGAGGGTAAGCGTGCGTCCGCATGGCGGGCTTTGGCATCCGGCGCATTGTGGCAAACCACGCTGCCTGCGGACGAGCCTGAACGAATCAGGGTGGCGTTCATGGCCTTCGCCGTCGCTGAAGCTCGCGCGTGGTTGTCGCCTTTGTCTGAGCGGGTGCAAGCCGCTTGGCAATCGCTGGGCGGGGCGGCCAGTTGCGTCGACGCGGATGCGCGCGAAGATGCCGACGCGTTTTTCGCGTGGCTACATGCGCATGCGACGGGCGGTCAGTTGCCGCCGCGGCACATCGTGGACACGTTGCTCGATGCCGAGCGACGTTCGTTTTCGTCCGCCAAGGCCTGTGCCCAGTCGTCACCAAAGGCCGTTGAAATCCTCACCATTCACAAGGCAAAAGGCCTCGAATGGGATCATGTTTTTCTGCCCGGCATTGACCGTAAACAACGCGGCGATTCACGTGATCTGGCGCAGTGGCGATTCACGTCAGGCGACGAGGGCGACGTTGGCAACCGCTCGGTGCTGGTCGTGGCGCGCGATTCACGCAAAAAGCTCGAAGGCAGCGTCTACGACTACGTGAGCCAACATACGTCAGCAGCGCGTTCGGCCGAGGTCAAGCGGTTGCTGTATGTTGCGGTCACCCGCGCAAAAACGACGTTAACCCTGACCCGCTGCAACGCAGCGAAAGCGCCGTCGACCGATAGTTTTTCTGCGTTGCTGGGCGATGTGGCTGATGAGCACTTCGCGCAGCCGGAAATGGTTGTTGATCGGCGGTTGCGGCTTGAAAAATCGTTGTCTCGGTGGGTCAACGATCAACCCTCTGGTGGCGAGCCAATACTCGCACCGGCAATGATTCAATCGCCCGCGTACCGGGCGTCCGTCGAAAACGCCGAGCTGCTGGTTCCGCAATCGCAGTTGAACGCGCGCGCTGAAGGCGTCGTCGGTCACTTGTTGTTTGAAGGTTTGGCCGCGAGCATGGATGGGTTTTCGCCTAATGAATCGGTCGTTGAACGATTCCTGCTCAGCGAAGGCGCAGACGAGGCAAATGCCACTCAAATCGCCTCGCGGCTCACCGCATGGTTCAAAACTGCTGCCCAGCGCGACAACGTGAAGTTCCTTTTTTCAGCCGAGCAAACGGATGGTGCGAACGAACTCACGCTCGTCGCTTTAAATCAGGAAATGGTCCGCGCCGACCGCACCTTTGTGACGGCGCAAGGCGAGCGCTGGCTTGTTGATTTCAAATTCAGCCAACCGCAGGGCGTAGCCGAATTGGCGGCTGACACCGAGCGCTATCAACCGCAGTTGCGCCAGTACGCAACACTGCTGAAAAAGCTCGACGAATCGCGCGGATTCAAGCGTCCGATTCGAGCCGCGCTGTACTTTCCATGGCTCGATGTTCTGCACGAAATTACGATATAGCTTTGTGCTAAATGCAGCATCTAATCAGGGCATGCGCCTAATTTTGGCAACAAGTCGATATTTGCTGTTATTAGCCGTTGAGCCCATATCAAATAAGGCATATGGACGTAAGTTGTACCGAAAAAATCAGCCAATCTATCCCGACGTCGTCCCGGAGATTGCGAATAAAATCAATAGTTTCCAGCGACCCTGTCTTTAATGCCCTATTCGTCGACCGCCCGCCCAAGTCTTGCCCGTGACCTGCAACCTAGTGCTTTCGCGGCGCGTCCCACGGCGGTCACGATAGGCAATTTTGATGGCGTGCATCGTGGTCATCAGGCGATGCTGGACGTGGTATGTCACGCGGCAAAGCAGCGCGACCTGACGCCAGCGGCGATCACGTTCGCGCCCGCACCTGGGGCCTATTTCGCGCAGCTTGCAGGCAAAACGCCACCGACTAAATTACAGCGTCTGCGCGACAAACTGGCGTGCATTTGGGCTGTGGGTATTCAGCATATTCAGCTCTTACGCTTCAACGCCTTGATGGCTGCGATGTCGCCGGACGAATTTTGCAACCTCGTTTTGCGTGACGGGCTGAACGCAAAATGGCTGATCATTGGCGACGACTTTCGCTACGGCAAGGGCCGCGCTGGCGACGCGACGACGTTGCATGCATGGTGCACGGCTCATGGTGTTGAGTGCTACGTCATGCCCGCCGTGAAGTCGAAGGACGTGCGTTTTTCGTCAACGATTGTGCGCGACTGCCTGCGCGATGGCGACGTGGTCACGGCAGCAGCAATCCTCGGTCGCCCGTACCGAATCTCGGGTAAAGTGGCGCATGGCGACAAACTGGGCCGCAGCATCGGCTTCCCCACGATTAACCTGCCGCTGTGGTCGCCGTTGCCGCTGTCGGGCATTTTCGCCGTGCGCGTGCACGGCATTGATGTGGCGGGTGGATCACCCGTCATGGGCGCGGCGAGCGTGGGCGTGCGCCCGACGGTCAAAACCAATGGAAAGCCTTTGCTGGAGGTGTTCTTGATGGATTTTCACGGCGATCTGTATGGTCGCCGAATAGTGGTCGAATTTGTCGAACGCATACGTGCCGAAGAAAAATTTGACTCACTCGAAATGATGACCGAGCAGATGCATCGCGACATCAGTGCGGTGCGCGCCGTGTTCGCATGAGCTCGTACAGTGCCGTTATGACGCTTCCCATCGCGCCTGTACCGGAAGGCCTGTCTGCGGGCGTCAGTAGTCTGCTGCGGCAGGCGCATGAGAGCACCTCACTTGCCATGGGTGTGGCGTCAGCCGAGCAAGCCTTTGCGCTGGCCACGCGCGAGGAAAATGGTCGTGGACTCGCGGCATCCGCGCATGTGCTGACGTACTTTCTGCACCGCACTGGGGCGGTTACGCGTGTGATAAAAATCGGCGAGGATGCGTTGCCCTGGTTGCGTGATGCCGCGATGCCGGTCGCGTATGCCGAGGTGCTGCGCTGGGTCGGTCTCTCCGCCTGCGACGCCGGGGATTTCGCCAACGCCATCAAGTACGCGACCGAGGCATTTCACCTGGCTGAGCTCTCAGGCGATCTACGACAACGCGTGCTGTCGTACAGCCTGCTCGGAGGCTGCTTTGAACGCACGGGCGATCCATGGCAAGCTGAGCGATTACTGCGCGTCGGCCTTGATCTGGCGCGAAAACTCGGCGAGTCGTACCCGCTGCTCGCCACGCTTAACAATCTGGCTGCTATTTTGATTGACAAGTTTTACTCGTTGCGTGATATCTCCGCCGCCGACGAAGCGCACGACGCACTGAGCGCCTCGCTGCCGCTGGCACGCGAGGTCAAGCTGCTGGTGTCGACGTTGAATGACCCGTATTACGTGCTGTTCGCCGACGGCAATCTCGGTGAAATTCTGGTGCATCTGGGGCAGCTTGATGAGGCAGAAATTCTGCTGCAGGGCGCGTTCACAGCGTCGCAGGCGCATGGGTTTGATGCGGTGTCGTCACGCGTCCGGTGTTCGCTTGCCGAGATGCATCTGGCGCGTGGCGACACCGCGAGCGCTCGAGATTTGCTGATTGGTTTATTGGCCGAACCGGTTACTGCGCAGACTGAGTCGACGTCGCTGCGCGCTTATTACGGTCTTTATCTGGCGTATCGCGCCGAGGAAAACGCCGGGGAGGCACTGCGCGCGCTGGAGTCGTTTCGACGCATTGAAAATCAGCGCAGTTTGCATCGGTCAAAGGCGCGGTCTGAGTTGATGGTCACACGGCTGGAGGCTGACGAGAGCCAGCGTAGGGGGCTGGAGCGCGCCTACGGTATCGCCGAGGCGCACGCCTCACGCGCGGTCGAACTCGAGCGCATCGCGCTTGAGGATGAATTGACCGGCCTCGGCAATCGTCGCGCGCTGGATTTGCGGCTGCCGGGTATGGTCGACGCTGCGCGTCTGGCCGGTCAGCCGTTAACGGTCATCGCGCTGGATCTCGATCATTTCAAACGCGTCAACGATGTGTTTGGGCATGCCACTGGTGACAAAGTGCTGGTGCAAATCGCGAAATTGTTGCACGAGCACAGCCG
Organism: Burkholderiales bacterium; assembly: GCA_043758415.1. GTDB lineage: Bacteria > Pseudomonadota > Gammaproteobacteria > Burkholderiales > Casimicrobiaceae > Casimicrobium. The sequence continues at coordinate 27,184 of JAYVNO010000109.1, read as the reverse complement.
GTCGCACGATGTGGTTACGCGCACCGGCGGTGAGGAGTTTGTGCTGGTACTCCCCAATATTGCCGGGGCAAACGCGTTTGATGCGTGCGAACGTTTGCGCCGCCGCGTGTCGGATTTTCCGTGGAGCACCCTTGCGCCCGAACTTTCGGTCACCTTGAGTGCAGGTATCGCCTCTGCGCCGGAATACGACGCGGCAACGCTGACGGAGCGCGCCGATCTGGCGATGTATCGCGCCAAGCGGGCTGGGCGCAATCGGGTCGCCGTGGCAGCTTAGGATCGTGCGCGAAGCAGGCTGCGGCAAAAGTGCGAGACAATACGACCATGGTTACAAGGCACTCACTACGGCACCCCACGCTCTGCGTGACGAAGACGCTCGCCCGGCAAACGCGGCACTATCGAATTAGCCAATAGCGGGCTTCACCGTAGTGGCGTCGTCCCGGCGTAGGCCGGGACCCATGGTTGCGTACCGACTCAGCAAGTTTTTTTCTTCCCCAACTTGTCTCGCAACGATGGATTCCGGCCTGCGCCGGAATGACGAATGTTGAGCGCTTATCAAACTCGGATTCGTCAGATTATTCATGGCTACTAAACCTGCAAAACTGGACACCAAGTCCACGCTAAATCTCACCGACACGCCCTTTCCGATGCGCGGCAACATGGCCGCGCGGGAGCCGAAATGGGTCGCCGAGTGGACCGAGAAAAAGCTCTATCACGCGATCCGCGCTAAGGCGAAAGCGGAAGGCCGACCGCTGTGGGTGCTGCATGACGGTCCGCCGTACGCCAACGGTGACATCCACATCGGCCATGCCGTCAACAAAATCCTGAAAGACATCGTCGTCAAATCGAAACTGATGGCGGGTTTTGATGCGCCTTACGTGCCGGGCTGGGATTGTCACGGCATGCCGATCGAAATCCAGATCGAGAAGAAATACGGCAAGGGCCTGCCGCCGCAAGAAGTGCAGTCAAAAAGTCGCGCCTACGCCACCGAGCAAATCGAGAAACAGAAAAAAGATTTCATGCGGCTCGGCGTGCTGGGCGAATGGGAGAACCCGTACACCACGATGAATCCGCGCAACGAGGCAGACGAAATCCGCGCGCTGAGGAAGATTTTTGATGCGGGCTATGTGTTCCGTGGATTGAAGCCGGTGAACTGGTGTTTCGACTGTGGCTCGGCTTTGGCTGAGGCTGAGGTTGAGTATCAGGACAAAGTTGACGTTGCCGTTGACGTTGGTTTTGCGTTTCGTGAAAACGACAAACTAGCGAACGCATTCGGCCTCGCCAAGTTGCCGAACGAAACGGGCTTTCTGGTTATCTGGACGACCACGCCGTGGACGCTGCCCGCCAATCAGGCGCTCAACGTTCACCCTGAATTTGATTACGCTTTGGTCGAAACGACCGATGCCGCGCGCCCTTTGTTGCTGCTCGCTACGGAGCGCGTCACCGCGTGCCTCGAAGCGTGGGGCATGCAGGGCAACGTGATCGCAACGTGCAAGGGCACGGCGCTCGATCACATCGCGTTTGCTCATCCGTTTTACGACCGCCTTTCGCCGATTTATCTGGCGGAATACGTGACGCTCGACACCGGTACCGGCATCGTGCATTCTTCGCCTGCGTACGGCGTCGAAGACTTTTTGTCGTGCCGCGCCAATGGCGTGAAGGACACGGACGTGTTGACGCCAGTGATGGGCGACGGCAAGTACGCGGATTCGTTGCCGGAATTTGGCGGATTGATGATCTGGGATGCGAATCCTAAGATCGTTGAGCATATGCGTGAAAAAGGCTCGCTGTTCAAGGCCGAGAAGTTCACTCACAGCTACATGCACTGCTGGCGGCACCGCACGCCGATCATCTACCGCGCAACGAATCAGTGGTTTGCGGGGATGGATGTGGTTCCATCCCTCCCCCCGGGGGGGAGGGTGCCCGAAGGGCGGGAGAGGGACTTGGCTGCGTCTCCATGCTTGGACAGCATGGCAACTCCCTCTCCCCAACCCTCCCCCCCGGGGGGAGGGGGCAGAACGCTCCGTGAAACCGCGCTCGCCGCCGTCGACGCGACCCAATTCTTCCCCGCGTGGGGCAAAGCGCGTCTGCACGCGATGATCGCGAACCGCCCGGACTGGACGCTCTCGCGCCAGCGCCAGTGGGGCGTACCGATGGCGTTCTTCGTGCATCGCGAAACGGGTGCGCTGCATCCTCGTACAAGTGAGCTGCTTGATGCTGTCGCCAAGCGCGTAGAGCAGGGCGGTATTGAGGCTTGGCAGACGCTTGATCCGGTTGATTTTCTCGGCGACGAGGCGAAAGATTACGTCAAGAACCCGGACACGCTCGACGTGTGGTTCGACTCCGGCACCACGCATGAAACCGTACTGCGCGGCTCGCACGCGGCGCAAAGCAAGTTCCCTGCCGACATGTACCTGGAAGGCTCGGATCAGCATCGCGGCTGGTTCCACTCGTCGCTGCTGACGAGCTCAATGATCAATGGGCGCGCTCCGTACGACCAGTTACTGACGCACGGTTTCGCGGTCGATCAAAACGGTCGCAAGATGAGCAAATCGCTCGGCAACGTCATCTCGCCGCAAAAGGTCTGCGACTCGCTGGGCGCAGACATCCTGCGTTTGTGGGTCGCAGCGACGGATTACTCGGGGGAGCTCGCGCTGTCCGACGAAATCCTCAAGCGCGTGACTGAAACCTATCGCCGCATCCGCAATACCGTGCGCTTTTTGTTGGCGAACACGTCGGATTTTGACGTAACGAAAGACCTCGTTCCGCTCGAACAAATGAGCGAAATTGATCGTTATGCGGTGGCGATGACGCGCGAGATGGCGGCGAAGGTCGTCGCCGCTTATGACCGCTACGAATTCCACGTCGTGATGCAGTTGCTCCAAGGCTTTTGCACGGAAGAGCTGGGCGGCTTTTACCTCGACGTGCTCAAGGATCGCCTCTACACGTGCGGTGCAACCAGCCACGCGCGTCGCTCAGCGCAAAGCGCGCTGCACCACATCACGCAACAACTCGTGCGGTTGATGGCACCGGTGCTGTCGTTCACGGCCGAGGAAATCTGGTCAACGCTAAATCCGGGCAAGGAGGTGACCGAGGCTAGCGTGTTTTTTGAGACGTGGAAGGAGCCGTTGCCAGCGCCGTCTAACGAACGAGCATTGCGTGCGAAGTGGCACGACGAGTTGCGCACATTGCGCAAGGCCGTCAACATCAAAACAGAGAGTTTGCGTGAACAGGCGGGGATAGGGTCTTCGTTACAAACCGAAGTTCGAGTTCGCATCCTTCGCGGCAATGCCTTGGCAATTGCGCTTACGAGTCTAGGGGAAGATGCAAAGTATGTGTTCATTTCGTCGGCTGTTGTCGTTGAGCTCACCGACGACGCCGACGATCAGCGCGTTAGTATCACTGTTGCACAAGGTACGAAATGCGACCGTTGCTGGCATTACCGCAGCGACGTCGGCGCGGACGCGAATCACTCCGGAATCTGCGCTCGCTGCATCAGCAATTTGTACGGAGCAGGCGAGACGAGGGCGTTTGCGTAATGACTTTTTCGATACAGCTTTTCGCAGAAACAGCTAATTCATTTGGCTTAGCGCATGATTTATCGAAATATCGACTTAAGTCAATTTACAATCTGAGCCCCTATGAAATAAGGGTTTCAGCGAAAAGCCATAGTCCGGCAAGAGCGCAGCACATTCCGGGAATGGTGCATCAAGTAGGGTGGGCACCCCGTGCCCACCAAGCCCTTGGTTCCGCAACGATGGTGGGCAACAAGTTGCCCACGCTACAAGCAGCCCAAACCTTATGAGCGCTGTTTTAGCCCGTCGCTGGATAGGTCTGATTTTGGTGGTCATCGCGCTGGATCAGATCACCAAGCTTTACTTCCACACTAATTTCCAGCCCGGTGAACGGCTCAACGTATTGCCGTTTTTCGACTGGATATTGACGTACAACACCGGTGCCGCGTTCAGCTTCTTGGCCGACGCCGGAGGCTGGCAGCGCTGGTTCTTCATCGTGCTGGCCATCGTCGTCAGCGGCTGGTGCTGGCGCTGGCTTAACCGCGAGCACGATGCCCGCGTGCAACTTGCGCTCGCCCTCATCATTGGCGGCGCGCTGGGCAACGTCATCGACCGCATCTGGCTGGGCAAGGTCATCGACTTCATCCTCGTCTACTGGGCACCGTGGAACTGGTATTACCCTGCCTTCAATGTCGCCGATAGCGCGATTACTATTGGTGCCGTGCTGATGTTGTGGTCAGCGTTGTTTGGCTCGAAACGAGCATAGTTTTGTCCCCTCTCCCTTCGCGGGAGAGGGTTAGGGTGAGGGGGCTCGTTGCGCCCGAGCCAAGTTTCTTCGAGCAAGCCGCATGGATGCGATCCCGATTCAGTTTCAGTCCAAATCCGTCATCCTCGCCAACCCGCGCGGCTTCTGCGCCGGCGTTGACCGGGCGATTGCCATCGTCGACCGTGCACTGGAAAAGTTTGGCGCCCCCATTTACGTCCGCCACGAAGTTGTACACAACAAACACGTCGTCGACGACCTCAAATCACGCGGCGCAATCTTCGTTGAAGAACTGAAAGACGTGCCCGACCTGCCGGGCGGCGCGGTCGTCATCTATTCCGCCCACGGCGTATCGAAAGCGCTGCAAGCCGAAGCCGCCGAGCGCAAATTCCGCGTATTTGATGCCACGTGTCCGCTGGTTACAAAAGTCCACGTCGAGGTCGCCAAGCTGCGCAAGCAGGACGTAGAAATAGTCATGATCGGCCATGAAGGCCACCCGGAAGTCGAAGGCACTATGGGCCAGGCGAAGGAGGGCATTTATCTGGTTGAAGATGATGCAGACGTAGCCAATCTCGCAGCGAGCGGAAAAATCAAAGATCCCACGAAGCTAGCTTTTGTCACCCAGACCACGCTCTCAGTCGACGACACAGCGCGCGTCGTCGAATCGCTACAAAAGTCCTTCCCAGCCATCCGTCCGCCCCGGAAGGATGACATCTGCTACGCCACCACCAATCGGCAGAACGCGGTGAAGGAAATCGCACCTGATGTGGATGTCTTCATCGTCGTGGGGTCAAAAGCAAGCTCGAATGCGAATCGGTTGCGAGAAGTGGCGGAAAGACTCGGGGCTCGCGCATATCTTCTGGACGGGGTTGCTGACATGAAAACCAGTTGGTTTACGCCGACCACGCGGGTCGCCGTGACTGCCGGAGCGTCGACGCCGGAGCATCTTGTCCAAGAAGTTTTGAAGCGGTTGTCACAGATGGATTACCGGTCTGTTCGCGTCGCGGGAGGCGAAAGCGAAAGTGTGGAGTTTCGTTTGCCTTCCGCGCTTTTGGACGCTTAGTGCCATTCTCCTGCTCACTTTTGTGCCGACACGGTCATTCCTGTCGTAGCGTTACAACCTCTTGTCGGTTTGAAATAGAAAACACATGTCTGCGGGACAAAATCCTTGTATGGAACAGTCCTTCAATCAGGTTTTTTATGAGCCGTCCGAGTTATCGTAACTTTTCCATTCCGGTTCGCGGTAGGTCGGGAGGGTTTTCATTGCTTGAGGCCCTTATCGGCATCGTTGTGGTTGGACTTGGTTTTATTGGTATGGCTGGATTACAGTTATCTGCTTTGAAGGATACGCAAACCTCCCGAAATGTTTCTACCGCCACTATTTTGGCGCGCGACATGGCGGATCGGGTGCGGATAAGCGGAGTTGCGGTAGCTGCTTTTGATTTTTCTGGTGCCGCCCCCACGACGACGGTGAATTGCGTTGGAACAACGAATGTCTGCAGCGGGACAAATTTTTTCTCCACGCAGTACGCAAATTGGATTTCTCTCGTGCAAACACAATTGGTGGGTGGAAACGGAATTGTGTGCCGTGACTCAACTCCTAATGATGGCACTCCAGCAGCCCCAAATTGTAGTAATGCAGCGGCAGACCCGTTGGTAGTGAAGGTGTGGTGGACTGAAAAAGACCGCAGTGTCGGAACTCAGGAGCGCTACGTGATGCCTCTGTTCGCCCGCAGGAGCGCTACGTGATGCCTCTGTTCGCACGTGATGGACTGATGCCATGAGATTAATCGCTCGGCGCGGATTTGGCCTACAGGCTGGCGTGAGTCTCATAGAGTTGATGATTGGTATGGTGCTTGGATTGTTATTGGTCGCTTTCACAGGGGCGGCGTTTATCACACAGAGCAACACTACGCGTGCGACAGACGAGTCGTCGCGGTTGCAGGAAACCGCTCGGGTGGCGATTACCACGCTCGAACGCACCATACGCATGGCAGGGTTCGTTTCATACGGCGAAGGCGCGCAGTCGCCCGTCGGTTTTTGTAGCGCAACCACAGCTACTACCGATAGTGCCGCTGGGGACCCGCCGGTACTTGGTCCATTCATCGAAGCGCGCTCCGGTAGTGGCCACTTGGAGAATAGTGATCGCTTGATTTTGCGCTTTTATGGCGCTGGCCCCGCTTCCTCTGCGAACGGCGACGGTTCCGTTCGCGATTGCAGGGGGTTATCTGTTCCCGGGCAGCCGTCAAACAACACGGTCAATACCTTTTACGTGGATAGAGATCCAGATAATGAACCCGCGTTGTTTTGTAGCGTACGCGTTCCCGGTTCTGCCGCAGCGTCCACCACACAAGCAATGATTCCGGGCGTGGAATCGTTCCAAGTCCTGTTCGCGGTGACCGACGGCACGACCAGTGAGCCGCGTCGTCTTCTCGCTGCGGGCGACGTCACCGACTGGCGACGGGTCGTTGCCGTGAAAATCAGCGTGATGCTTCGCGGCGACACGGGGTCACGCCCAAGCGCGGACGTTGGCCCGAGCAGCACGCAAGCCTACTACGATATGTTCGACGCCGACTACACGGCGAGGGCCGGTGCAACTGACGTCGGAGCGAAGTTCACACCAAGCACGCTGCTCACCGCAGCGGAGCGGCTGCGTTTACGACGCGTGTTCAGTTCAACAATTGAACTTCGAAATTCACCGGCTACTTTATGTACATAGGCAAACCATGCCGTCAACGGTGCATACAGCGGTCACATCAGCGAGGCGTTGCGCTGATCGTGATCCTTCTTTTGCTGGTGGCAATGGTGATTCTTGGTTTGCTCAATAGCTCCAATGCGTTGATGCAGACGCGTATGGCGCGTTCAGAGCGTGAATATCAAAATGCTTTCGCAGCAGCTGAGTCAGCGCTAGCGGATGGTGAAAGAGAGATTATGGAAGCTATTCGCCAGAGGACTATTGGCACTCAAAGCGAAGTAGTGACCTCTGCGTTTATAGGGGGTGCCTACACAGGGCTTGCCGGGTCTTGCGATAGTTCGGGGGTTTTGACGGCATCAACCTCTGGCCTTTACAACATGGCATTATGTCCATCGGCATGGTGGCTTCAGTTTTCTTTTGTCGGTGCCAATAGCAACTTACTGGGATCGATAACCGGTGCCTCACTTCCGGTCGCGTCTACCAGCTACCTAGTCGGTGTTAGTTCTGCGCCGCGCTACATCATCGACATACTTCCCGACAATACGGCAGGCCAAAGTGCTTCACCCAATAAGTCCCGCCAATTGTTCCGAGTGACTGCGCGCGGAGTTGGCAGCAGTACCGATACCGAAGTTTTGTTGCAATCTGTTATTCGTCGTCTAGATTAATTTGGGTGGCTAAAACCATGTTTACTACCAATAATATTTTTCGTTCAGTCAGCGCCGCTGTAGCTTCGTTGTTGAGTGTGATGTCGGTCGCTGGCACCCTCAGCTTCCCGTCAACGCCACTAAATTCGAGAACGGAACCTCCTCCAAATGTTCTGCTCGCTCTGTCGGTAGAGTTCCCAACCGTTGGCGCTGCCTACAACGGCGCGAATCAAGGGTTGGATAACAGTGAAGATCAGCGTTTCGTGCCCACGAATTTGTATCTCGGCTATTTCGATGCGAACAAGTGTTATCAGTATTCTGTCTCTACCCCCACGGCCGCTAATGAGGGGTATTTTGTGCCCACTGGCAAGGTTATCGATCAAACCAATCGCTACTGCAACACAGCTTCCACCGGTGCGTCCAGTAGTCGTTGGAGCGGTAACTTTTTAAATTGGGCCTTGACCTCTGCAATCGACACACTTCGGAAGAATCTGAGCGGTGGATATCGGTTCCAGAACACTAGCCTCGACGGTGACACGTCAACACTGACTGTACTGGCGAGAGCACGATTAGACACCAACATTGTTAACAACAGAAATAGCTACTTTCCCACGCGCCGCGTTGGGACGGGATTACTGATTTTCAACACTGCAACTGATTCGCGCCTTGTGGCCGCCTACCAGAGTCAAGCCAACACCCGCCAGATTACTGTACGCGCAGAGGACAACTACGTCACCGTGACTGAGTACAGAACTGACGGTGTTACGCAGCAGGGCAACGTATTGCGACTAAACCCCAGGGCGCAAGTTTGCAAGTCGAATGTGTCAGGGTTGACGCTGACGGAGAGTCTGGAATCCAACTGCGTGCAGTACGGAACCAACTACAAACCCGAGGGGAATATCCAGAGATTCTCTGCAAGCATGCGGTTCGCAGCGCTGGGCTATTTAATTGAAAGCGGCAACACCCGACAAGGTGGCGTTCTGCGCGCTGCAATTAAGTCGACGGGGGCACAAAAATGGCAAGGCGGTGGCTATGTAAGTAACCCGGCGGTGGAATGGTCTGCCGCGACGGGCGTATTTGTTACCAATCCTGACGGTGCCGCTGAAGGCAACAGCGGGGTCGTTAATTATTTGAATAAATTCGGACTCGTTTCAGGATACAAGGTCAACGATCCAGTCGGGGAATTATTTTCGGAGTCTGTTCGTTATCTGATGAATAAGCAACCAGTGCCCGCGTATGTCAGTGGAGTAACCACCGCCATGCAAGATGGTTTTCCGGCAGCGACAGCGTGGACAGATCCTGTATTAGGCTCCTGTCAGCGCAACCATATCATCGTGATAGGGGACACGAACACATGGTGCGACGGGTCTGTGCCCGGCGGCGCTGAAATTGACGCCACTACCTGTGGTGCAACCGCAACCGTTCCGGCGGACTTCAACGCTACCACTTGGACAAATACGATTGGCACGCGCGAAAGTTTCGCCAACATGTCCACCACTCAGGCAGGAGCACCTGGCGGGAGCTATCTGATTGCAGGAACAGCGTTTTTTGCTAATACGCAGAATTTGCGGCCAGATCTGTCGTCAACGCAGAAAGTGACCGCCAGAACTTACGCCATCGATGTGGGCGAACCGGGTCGCTCAATCCCGACCAGACAATATTGGTACGCCTCGAAGTACGGTGGGTTCATTGATAGCAACGGCAACGGTGTTCCGGACGCCGGAGAGTGGGAAGCGACTCCGAGTGACCCCAACACCTATCCAAAGACATTTTTTCTAGCGAGCGATCCGGTTCGTATGAACGCCGGCCTAGATAACATATTCAACGATATCTTGAGTTCGGTCGGTGGCACAGGCAGCGCGGCTACCACTTCGTCGCGCATTGGTAGCTCTACAGGCGTATTTTCTCTCTCTACAGACTCCAGCTCGTGGAGTGGTGAGCTTCAGAAATTTCCAATATCCGTCACAAGTGCAAGCGGAGTAACGACGCTAAATATTGGTACAACTGCGGCGTGGTCTGCGTCAAAAAACTTGACAGGGGTCACAACGCCGTCCGTAATCGCTCCCAATCCCCTACCAGCAGCTAGAAATATATGGACATTTATTGGCGGCACCGCGAGTTCAGATTTCACCGCTACAAACACGACCGCCAAAGCTTTTTTTGACATAAATCCGCTAAGTTCGCCATTGGCATCGGACGGCTTCGGCGCACAACGAATCAACTGGCTTCGGGGTGTTCGTACTGACGAGGGCTCGACCACCACGAATTTAAAAGTGCGATCAAGTCTTCTCGGTGACGCAGGCCGTTCTGGTGCGGTCTATGTTGGGCCACCCAGCAGCTCCATTGCAGATCCAAGCTATGGAACCTACGTCCGAAACAACGTATCGAGAACTGGCATAGTTTTTGTGGGGGCCAGTAGCGGAATGCTTCACGGCTTTCGTGAAACGGATGGAGTGGAGGTGTTTGCTTATCTGCCAAGCGTTCTATGGGCAAAGGCCCGCGCTTTGACTGCTAAAGGTGCGGCGCGTACGCCGATGGTCGATGCTGTTCCCGTGGTCGGCGATGTGGCACTGACCAGTGCAACTGACTGGCATACCGTACTAGTCGGGGGATTTGGGGCGGGCGCACCAGGCATTTATGCTGTGGATGCTACGACTCCTTCGAACATACGACCGCTGTGGGAATTTACCCCAACCAGCTCGGGAATTAGCGCGAGCGACGCGAGTGATTTGGGCAACGTTACCGGCATACCCACCATCGCGAAGCTACCCACTGGTGATTGGGTTGCGGTAATCGGAAATGGATACAACTCTGCAAACAGCCGTTCTGCGATTTTTATACTAAAGCTTAACAACACATCGGGTTCCTGGTCGCGAAACGTCAATTATTGGAAATACAGCGGGACCAATGTCCCTGCCTCGCCGACCACGGCACCGGCCAATGGCATGGGGCCAGTGGCCATCGCGTCAGCTAACCAGTTGGGAATAGTGGAATACCTCTACGCGGGTGATCTGTTGGGAAATGTGTTCCGTATCGACTTGTCTTCGGTATTAGCGAGCATGCCAAGCTCTTGGGAAACAACAAGTTCCAATAAACCATTTCTGCTATTTGCAGCTGGACTACCAATCACAACAGTTCCACAAGTGGCGTTTCATCCCAATGGCGGTTTTGAGGTGCTGGTTGGCACCGGAAAATTGCTTGAGCAGACCGACCGCGCCTCACCTTATGCTGATCAGGCTGTATTCGGACTCTGGGACAAAAACCGAACAACGGCTATCACCAACAGCACTACCGGAAGCCCTCCACCACTTGCCTCGCGAACTCTAATTACCACTGGATCGCAACGAACTATTTCCGGCGCTCCGTTAGATTATGGTGCAGGACAAGCGGGGTGGAAGTTAGCACTGAGCTCTGGCGGCGGCGAACGAATCATCGCTGATCCGGATCTTGAGTTTGGAAAGTATTCATTGATTAGCGTGTCCATGGGCGGAACTACTTGTGCCGATGGCGGTTCCTGGCTTTACAACCTTGATCCAATCACTGGTCTTGAGCCACCCGCAGGGTCTTTTGATGTGAACGGAGATGGACAAATCAATGCATTGGATGGCGCGGTGGCAGGCATCTCGCTAGGTACTTCAAGCTATGGCTCACCTACGAATATCCGCATCCCACCTCCGGCTGGAGCAACCATCGGGCAGGCGCTCTACTTCACCTTGCTTCCAACTACTGCGAGCGCGACTGGGCCAATTACTGCTAACGTCACAGGTGTCCTGGCGAAAGCTGTAGGGCCATCGGGACGAATCAATTTTCGACAAATTACTAGGTAGAACTACGTGATTACGCGCGCCCGTCGAGCCGACAATAACTTCGGATTCACACTGATCGAACTGATCATAGTGGTGGCGATAATCGGCATCCTTGCGGCGATTGCTTATCCGAGTTACTTGAGTAGTATTCGGCGCGGCTATCGCGCCGAGTGTAAAGCCGGGGTATTAAACGCGCTTCAATCGCAAGAACGCTTCTTTAGTGCAAACAGCACCTACACGACTGACTTAGCCTCCGCCGGCGCTAACGCGTTTTCAGGCGATAACCTTGCTGGCAGCGCGTGTACGCTTACTGCTCAATCGTGCACTGGGGTTACCGGCGTCGCACAATGCGTCAACGTAGTGGCCACTACACTGCGCGCTGACACTGCTTGCCAGACAATATCTCGGGACAGCCGAGGTAATCGCGATGCAACTGACGTGACTGCGTGCTGGTAATGAAAACACTTCGTTGTTTCGAGGGACGGCACTCGCGCAACGGAAGCTGTGCCGGATTCACCCTCATTGAGTTGATGATAACTGTAGTACTTCTGGGCATCCTGATTGCCATAGCTGCGCCGTCAATGCGAAATTTCCTGCTCCAACAGCGTGTAAAGGCAGCAGCGTCGGAATTTCAACGTGGCTTGACCCTAGCACGTGCCGAGGCGATTCGCCGCAATCAAAGAGTGACTATCGCAGCGGCGGACACGGGCTGCAGCGACTTTAGCAAAGGCTGGAGGGTTTTCTATGACAGCCCATCAGGTTCATCCGCTAATCAGTGCTTCGATGCAAGCGAAACACAAGTTATGCGTTCTGACGAATTGGATCAATCGCTTACAGTGACGTGGACGAATGCTGACGCCAACAAGGCCTATCTGATGTTCACTCCAACGGGAGGCGTCACCATGGCCAACGGAGCTATTGGTGCCAGCAGTTGGTCCGTATCTATCCCAGCCATTCCGCAGATACAGGCGCGGACGATCTGCATAAATTTTTACGGCCGGACACGAATTGTGTCAGGAGCATCAACATGTGGAACGTCCGGGTAACTAATACGCCGCGTCGAGTGTGCGTTGGTCTCACTCCACGTTTTTGTGTACATCAAGCACTGCGGATCGTTGCCAGTCTTCGCCAAGCTCACTTGCAACAGAAATAACCCACGCATCGTCTTCAATTCGAAGTTGTGTCACGCCGCTTGTTTCTCCGGTATCGTAAGGACAGAGCATCCAGCCTGTTTCGTCTTTTTGATAACTAATCACAGGCAAATGCTGTACGCATCCCTGACGTTGCGCAATGAACGCGTCACCATAATTACAAATGATTTCGCATCCGGCGAGCACAGTGCCTTGCGAATCTTCCAGCCATCGAACTGCAGCCATTGTCCATGGCTCAGAGTCATTGCCGCGCAGACAAAGCAGCGAACCTACGCACATCAATGGCTCTGCAAGCTCAAATTTGAGCAAGAATCCACCCTCGCTGTTGTTGACAATAGCCCCGTGGAAGGTACTGAATCCCTTTGACGCAGGTGTCATGTTCGTTTTGGATTGACCCTGCAAAGCACTCCAACATTCAATAAAACCGACTACGGCAAAAATGCTATGCGCGCGCCCAACTCGCGGAATTGATCTAGTCGTGCTGTATCCAAACTCACGCATCGCCCTGCGTACAAAGTCCTGCATTTCCTGCGTCGACAGTCCAACCTGCAACGCAGACTGAAGAAGGGAGTCGTATATGTCGCTTGGTGAAGATCGTGAGGGAGGCGTAGCTAACTCTCGCATCGTGAACGCGGCATCCTGCGCATTAATATAGAGGGGTGCAATGGGCTCCCACATCGCGGGAACCCGTGCAAAAGGCATCGGTGGCGCATCGCTCAGCAAATCTGCCGCTGCAAGGCCTGATCCGGCATGAGTGGGTGAAGCCAGAGTGAAGCTACAGGTTTTGCACAAAATTCCCACCAGGCGTACCGCGACGGGCAAACGGCCTGGCGCTAACGACAGTGGGTTGAGCCAGGCCATCAGCCAGATTTGCAGCACTTGCTGTGTAAGCGCCGCGCGATTGGCGCGGTCAGGAAATCGCTCCGAGATAACGTAGCCGGTCAGCGCATAGACAGTTCGCCAAAACCCAGGCGGCGGAGCGCAGTATCCGAGGTTGCAGCCAGCGTAAATGCGCGCCAGTACGCGCAACGCGGTTTCAATGGCTCTGGACGAGAGGAGTGTCGACTTGTACAGTGCAATCGGATGCGATTGCCCGAGTCCGGCGCGGTGCCAGAGCGTTTTCGCCAGATGCAGATAAGCGTCAAGCGACTGTCGCGCCTGCGGTGGCAGTGGGTGCGATGCGTTCCAATAGTCAGCCTCAAGCGCGTCCCAGGTCGGATCGGCAAGCAGGCGAGTTACCGCATCAAAATTTCCGGGTGCAATTACATACACCGCATCGCGCAATGGCTTGGCGACGTGATCTGTTTGCAGTACGGGTTTCATGGGGTCGTTGGCAACACGTGATTAATTCTGGCAGTGCTCAAAGCGAGTATCAGACATCCAACCCTGACGATGCGCATTATTTAACATAATATAAATTCCCGAACTATCTGACAGAGCCCGAGCTTTGACGGATGGCATCAATGGCCGCCTCGATACGGACAATCGGTGTCAACAATCCGTCGTCGACGCGCTGTCTTGCCTGACGGCTCACTGGAGGCCCAATTATTTTAGAAAATCCTAGTTTATCGGCTTCCACTACTCGCAGCGCGCTCCCTATGACCGGTCGAACCTCGCCGCCCAACCCAAGCTCTCCAAAAAACACGACATCGGACGGAATCGCGACGCCGGCCAATGACGACCAGATTGCGGCCACAATGGCGAGGTCAGCTGCCGGTTCTGTGACTCTGATGCCGCCAACCACATTGACAAACACATCAAAACCCCCAAGCTGGCTGCCTAAATGTCGGTTCATCACCGCGAGCAACATTGCGAGGCGCTGGCTGTCAAAACCGGTGCACACGCGCCGTGGACTTCCCGCTGTGCGGTCGACCAGCGCCTGCACCTGCACCAGTAGCGGCCTCGAGCCTTCGATGGCAGCAAACACCGCGTTGCCAGGCGAAACTTCCTGTCCGCGCGCTAAAAACAGCGCAGAAGGATTGCTCACTCCACGCAGACCATCTTCGAGCATGGCAAACACGCCAATTTCGTTCGAAGCGCCATAGCGATTTTTGAGCGCACGAATGATGCGGATATTCGATCCCGGTTCGCCTTCAAAATAGATTACTGTGTCTACCAGGTGCTCAAGCACTCGTGGCCCAGCAATCGCCCCGTCCTTGGTAACGTGGCCGACCAAAATGGTTGCAGTCCCCGTTCGCTTGGCAAGCCGAGTCAACTCGGCCGCACATTCGCGCACCTGCACTACCGAGCCAGGTGCCGATGAAAATGCCTCACTGAACATGGTCTGGATCGAATCGATCACGATGACCTGCGGTGCCAACAGGCTAATTTGCTCAACAATGGCGTCGAGCGACGTTTCGGCCAACATGTTGATCCGGGTCAGGTCGAGTCCTAGCCGGATGCCGCGTGCGGCCACCTGCGCGGGCGACTCTTCACCCGACACATAGAGCGTTTTCATGGTCGCTGACAGCGCGGCTATCGATTGCAAGGTGAGCGTGGATTTGCCGATCCCTGGGTCGCCGCCGATCAGTGTGACGCCACCCGGAACTAAACCACCACCGAGCGCCCGGTCAAACTCCGGCAGACCGGATGACCATCGAAGCTCGGACCCGGACTGCACGTCGGACAGTTTGATGACTTTCGCGCTCGATGAAACCGTCGCCGTCGCTCGGCTTGCGGTCTGCCTGGATTCCTCCATCGTATTCCAGGCGTCGCACGCCGGACACTGACCCTGCCACTTCACCGCCGCAGCGCCGCAGTCACGACAAACAAAATTGAGCTTGGATTTAGCGATTGTTTTCCCTTTTAAATCAGGTGTTTATGTAACTTATGTCGCGTGTCACATGACGTGCATTAATGCCGGGTTAGTATTTTTTGACGCGTGACGGCAGCACTACTATCAGGTATGTACCCGACCAAATGCGTGATAGCGAATGCCCGCCGCGCGAGCGCTGCGGGCATTGAATACGCTGCGCCCGTCAAACACGATGGGCGTGCGCATTTGTCGCACCAGAATCTCCGGGTCGATTCCGAAAAACTCTTTCCATTCGGTGGCGACCAACAGAACATCCGCGCCAGCAATCGCATCCATCGCGCTTGTCGCCGACGAAAATCGAGAAAATTGTTCAAGCTCGGCTCGACCGGTTTGTGCTGCCTGCGGATCGTAACCGCGCACACAGTAGCCCGCCCGGAGGAGCTTTTGTGCCATCACAATGGCCGGTGCTTCACGCACGTCGTCGGTGTCCGGCTTGAACGCCAGCCCCCAAAGCGCGACTATGGTCTCCAACGGTTTGTGTCCTTCCTTCTGCATGAGGCTCATCAACTGATCCGCCATCAATTGGCGTTGATCAACGTTAATCCGCGCCGCCGCGTCCGAGATGCGCATGAGAGACCCCGCTGCCTCGCCCTGCTTCACCAGTGACGTCACGTCCTTCGGAAAACACGACCCGCCATAGCCGCACCCGGAATTCAAGAATTTTTGGCCAATGCGTGGATCGAGCGCCATGGCATCGCGAACCGAATCAATGCAGGCCCCGGTGGCGTCAGCTAGGTTGGCAAGCTCGTTCATAAACGAGATGCGAACCGCCAGCATGGCATTCGCCGCATACTTCGCCAGTTCCGCCGACTCAACCGACATCACCAGCGTGCGATCTGCGCTGAGTTTCAACGGCGCATAGATCTCGCGCAACTGCTCCTCAGCACGGGCGTCGCCAACGCCAAACACCGTGCGCTGCGGCTCCATAAAATCCTTAAGTGCATGACCTTCCGCCAGGAATTCAGGATTTGAGGCCACACGGAAGGTCCCCGGACGAGCCACTTTTTTGGAAGCGCTTTGCAGGCGGGCCGCGAGCTTTTTTCCGGTGCCGACCGGCACGGTCGACTTGGTGACGATCAAACTATCGTTTGCCGCGTGCGCTGCGATGGTGTCAGCTGCAGCCAATAAGAATGAAAGATCGCTGGATCCATCGTCGAGCGGAGGCGTGCCGACCGCAAGAAATTGCACTTCACCATGTCGCGCGGCGTCGGCGGGGTCGCTGGTGAAGCGCAGCCGTCCTTTGGCAAGCTCCTGAGTCAGCAAATCATCCATTCCGGGTTCGTAGAACGGTGTTTTTCCTTTCGCCAACGCTTCAAGCCTGTGGACGAGCAGCTCGGCGCACACCACATCATGCCCCAAATTTGCCAGACAACTTGCCTGAACGAGGCCGACATAACCGGCGCCGTATACCGATATTTTCATTGTGTTGATGTGCCGATCAACTATTGCCCAAGCGGCGTTGCGCGGAAGCTTTCCCACTCATTGCAGCCCGGACATTTCCAATAGTACCGGGGGGCTCTGAAGCCGCAGTGGCCGCAGTGAAATCCCGGTGTTTTTTCCGTCGCGTTGCGCAGCAATTGCGCAACGTCTTTCATCGTTCCTGCCGCATCGGCGTCGTGTTTGTCGCTCTCAAGCTCCAAAAGGCGCGCGACTTCACGGGCAGATGGTTGATTGCGCAGCGCACGCGTGAGGCGGCCCAGCGCCCTATCCCGGCCTTCGATCTTGATGGACGCATCCACCAGTCGCGAGAGGCCCACGGTGGTGGACACTTCGTTCTGCGCCGCAGCCAGTTGCTCTACCGCCTCTCGCGGTTTCCCGAGAATTTCAAACAGTGCAACGATGTCATCGGCGATCAACACCGTGAGCTCTGCACGTGTTCGCTGAAGTTCCTGAAGCGCTGCTTGTGCCACACGGCTGTCGTCCGCTTTCATCGCCGCCCGGAACGCAATGAGCGGAACGCGTGCGCTGTTCCGGTTCGATTCAAGCGCGCTGGCCAGATGGAGTTGTACCTGCGTAGGATCGTCAGCAGCCAGCGCCGTTTCAGCCAGCTCACAGCGATATTGTGCGATGAATCGACCTTGTGGCTCACCACTCAACCGTTGAATCCGCTCGCGTGCTGCGATGGCTTTTTGCCAGGCTTTTTCCTGTTCAAGCACGGACGCCAGTTTGGTCACTGCCTCGGCCTCGTAGGCCGAACCGGTCAATTGTTCGTAAACACTTTCAGCGCGATCAAACAGACCCGCCGAATGAAAATCCTGCGCCAATTCGAATAGCGCCAGCTCGCGCTTCTCCTTCGGCAAATCATGGCGATCTACCAAAGATTGGTGGATGCTGGTTGCCTCCCCTACTCGGCCTTGGCGGCGAAACAGACTGCCAAGCGCCAGTTGTAAATCGAGCGCGTGCGGGTCGCGGCGCGATACGTCGACAAAGCTTTCAACGGCTTTATCGTGCTGCTCGCGCAATAAAAAGTTCAGGCCACGAAAATACGCGGACGGCAACGCTCTGGCGTCACGCAGCACGTAGCGAATATCGACTCGCGCAGCAAACCAGCCGAGCGCAAAGCATCCCAGCGGGATCAGTAGCCACAATGCTTCAAATTCCAAGCCGTGCCTCGCAATCGTTCAACCCAGCTTCAGGCATTCGCAGCGACAACTGAACCCACATCCATGCCTAATTGATCAACTCGTTCGCGCAACTCTTTGCCCGCCTTAAAATGCGGCACATTTTTGGCTGGGACGGCAACCTGGTCGCCGGATTTGGGGTTCCGCCCTACGCGGGGCGGGCGGTATGACAGCGCAAAGCTACCGAAACCACGGACTTCGACGCGGGAACCCTCCGCCAAGGCGTCCCCGATAGCGTCCAGAATCAGTCGAACGGCCAGTTCAGTGTCGCGGGCCATCAAGTGAGGGAAGCGCTCCGAGAGTCTTGCTACCAGGCTTGAACGCGTCATCGCTGCCCCTCATTTTTCTGTTGCAGATGGTGGTCACGCTACACATGCGAGACCGCGATCAGACTCACCGAACCGCTGCGTTAACAGAACCGTCATCTTGAGCGAAAGCGAATGATCACGTGGCATGCAATGATTTCAATGACTTACGATCATTGTCGCATGCAATCTGATCCTTCGCTTCGCTAGATGACATTAATCTGCGTTTCTGCAACTTACTCAGGCTTACCGTCTTGCTTCGCTTTGAGCAACGCGCCGAGACCCGCTAAACCAGCGCTGGTGTTGCCACCGGAACTAGGCTCGTCTTTAGCATGCTGACGCACGGCTTCGGTTTCTTCAGCCGAGTCTTTCGCTTTAATCGACAAGCTGATGTTGCGTGTTTTGCGATCCACGTTGATGATCATGACTTCAACCGTTTCGCCATCTTTTACATGGCTGCGGATGTCTTCGACCCGATCACGTGAAACCTCAGATGCGCGCAGATAACCTTCAACGTCGTCAGCCAACTGGATGACGGCACCTTTGGCTTCGGTCGACTTCACGGTGCCGGTGACAATTGCACCCTTGTCGTTGATGCCAACGTAGTTGTTGAACGGATCGCCATCAAGCTGCTTGATGCCAAGCGAAATACGCTCGCGCTCAACGTCGATTCCAAGCACAGCGGCTTCGAGCTCTTGACCTTTCTTGAAGTCACGCACAGCGGTTTCGCCGGGCACGTTCCACGACAGATCGGAGAGGTGAATCAGGCCGTCAATGCCGCCTGGCAAACCAATGAACACGCCGAAATCAGTGATCGACTTGATCGCGCCTGAGACTTTGTCGCCCTTCTTGTAGTTGGCAGCGAACTCGTCCCACGGATTGGCCTGGCACTGCTTCACACCGAGCGAAATACGACGACGGTCTTCGTCGATTTCAAGGATCATGACTTCAACTTCGTCGCCCAGGGACACGACTTTGGACGGGCTGACATTCTTGTTCGTCCAGTCCATCTCGGACACATGTACTAGGCCTTCGATGCCAGCGTCTATTTCAACGAATGCGCCGTAATCAGTGATGTTGGTCACTTTGCCGAACAGACGCGTCCCTTGTGGGTAGCGACGTGCCAAACCCACCCACGGATCGTCGCCCAATTGCTTGAGGCCGAGCGAAACACGGTTTTTCTCTTGATCGAATTTGAGAACCTTGGCCGAAACTTCTTGACCGACGGTGAGCACTTCCGATGGGTGCTTGACGCGACGCCATGCGAGATCGGTGATGTGTAACAGACCATCGATACCGCCCAAATCGACGAAGGCGCCGTAATCGGTGATGTTCTTAACGGTACCGGTGACCGTTGAGCCCTCTTTGAGCGTAGACAGCAACTCATCACGCTGTGCGCCCATCGAAACTTCAAGCACCGCGCGGCGGCTGACCACCACGTTGTTGCGCTTTTTGTCGAGCTTGATGACTTTAAAGTCGAGCTCTTTGCCTTCGTACGGGCTGGTGTCCTTGATCGGACGCATGTCAACCAATGAGCCTGGCAGGAAGGCGCGAACGCCGTGCGTCATGACGGTCAGGCCGCCTTTGACCTTGCCAACGACCATGCCAGAGACGATATCGCCCTGATTCATCGCGTTTTCAAGGAAATACCACGAGGCAAGGCGCTTGGCCTTGTCGCGCGAGAGCTTGGTTTCGCCGAAGCCGTTTTCGATGGCTTCGATTGCGACCTGGATGAAATCGCCCGCAGCGACTTCTACTTCGCCACGGTCATTTTTGAATTCTTCAATCGGGATATAGGCCTCCGATTTGAGGCCCGCGTTGACGACTACAACGTTGTAGTCCACGCGCACGACTTCTGCCGTGATGACTTCGCCCAAGCGCATCTCCTTACGGACAAGGCTCTCTTCAAACAGATCGGCAAAGCTGATAGTTTCTTCGGACATTCGGTAACTTTCGGTTGTCTCTCGTTCCTGCGTGATTGCTGGAAAGTAGAGGTTAGGTTGATGATTAAATGAAGCGCTTTTCGCTTCATTCGCGTGCCTTCTGGTCGATTAATGCAACGACAAACGCAAATGCCACAGCTTCAAAATCGCCGCCACCGTCTCGTCTGGACTGTGTGCCGCGTTGTCGATCACGACGGCGTCAATAGCAGGTTTGAGCGGTGCGATTGCGCGGGATTTGTCCTGCCAATCGCGTCGCCGAATCTGCGCTTCGACATTACGTTGAAGCTTGTCTTCGATCTCAATGGGAGCTTGCGCTCGAATCGTCTCAAGCAAGCCTATTATTGTAGGTGATTTTCCCTTTTCAATCAACTGCTTAGCGGACATAGTCTCACCTGCGGCAAGTCGCTGTTTGGCGACCTGAGCAGTGCGTCTTTCAGCGCGCACGCGAGCGGTGGCGGTCAGGTAGATTTTCAGCGCCGCCTTGGGGAAAACAATGGTGCCCATGTCGCGACCGTCTGCCACCAGACCGGGCGCGGTCGCGAAATCGCGTTGCCGTTGCATCAACGCGGCGCGGACTTGCGGGATGGCGGACAGCGTGCTTGCCGCCATTCCGACCGCTTCGGAGCGAATCACGGTGGAGGCGTCAACGCCATCCAGCCAGATTTCTTCGCCCATAAACTTCAGAGATAGTGCTTTAGCTTGTGCTTCTAATAAACTGATTTCATTGAAACTTATGTTGCGCGACGCGCAAGCCTGCGCATGAGCCCGATAGATCGCTCCCGAATCCAGCAGGTGAAATCCCAACGATTCGGCGAGCAACCTGGCAATCGTCCCTTTGCCCGAAGCGACCGGTCCATCAATCGTGATGACCGGACTGGTCATCGCGATTGTATTGAATTGCAAAGAAACAGCTTTTCGCGTAAAGCGCCATTTGATGTGGGCGAAAGCGTCGAATCAGACAAAAGTCGATTATTCAGAAAAAGTGGCTTCAGGCCGTAATCAGCGGTGATTACAGCGAAGAGTCGTTGCTCCAAAAGTAAGAGTTGCATGTTCTGATTTTAGTTGTCGCCGGTGATTTTTGTCCGCTGATAACTATCGATCCACAGATTCGCGAGTCATAAAAAAAGCGCCGGGATAATCCGACGTTTTTTTGGGCAGATTGAGCGGAACTAGGCCGCTTTTTTGCTTGGCTTTTGCTTGGCGATGATCTTGTCTTTGATCTTGTCGTACACCTCTTGCGTCAGGATTTTCTTGTTGACGAGGTCATCTTTACCGCCGTACGGACGGCCCTTCACGATGGCGGCGGAGCGCGCGTCGCCGATACCGTCGAGTGTGGCCAATTGCTTGGCGGTCGCACTATTGATGTCCATCAGCGCAGCCGCAGGCGCGTCTTTTGTTGCGGCTGGCGCGGCTTTGGCGTCGGCTGGAGCCGCTTTTGCCGCAGGCGCTGCGGTCGCAGTCGCTACGTCTTTTTTGGCTTGTTTGTCGTCGAGAGCAAATGTCGGTGCAGCCAGAATGGTGGCGGCGACGAGCGCGGTGAGGATGCGTTTCATTGAGCTGTTTTCTCCGATTTATAAAAATTGAATTGAGCCGCGCTAGATTCGTGCGAGCAGTCAGTTCGCGGCTCTGTGGCGTACCAATGCCAATGTAACGGAATCACCGGGATAGCGTTGACGCCCGCTATCGGCTCGCGGCGCTCACGCCGCCCGCCGACCGGTCCAGCAGCGCGCGCTGCGACACCACCCATTCGTCAACCGCCGTGCCCGACGCGCCGCCGAGCACCGTCTTCAAAAACAGGCTGGAGAGTTCGCGCGTTGCTTTTTTTACCACTGAGTTCAGCTCAAATCCAGCGGTTGACGAGCGATCAGTGAAGATGCTGTGCGTCGCGCCTTTGAACACGGTGAGCAACTTGCTGGGCGCGACGACCGCGTCATACACCGCCACACGATCTGCCACATCCGAGTAGTAGCCGGGTACGCGGATCACGTCCTCGGTGCCGGTGACGTGCAGCGTGGGCACCTTGATTGGCCCCAAAATTTTGCCCATGTCGCCCTCGCCCGTGAACGGTGGCGCGGAAATCAGGATCAGCGCTTTCACCCGGTCATCGCGAAGCGTGAGTGGTTTGCCATCGCGCTCAACCGTTGCGCCGCCGATCAACATGGCGGTGTTCGCGCCGTACGAATGGCCCGCCACGGCAATGGCGTCGGCATTAATCTGTGCGCCAAAATCCGTCGAATGCAAAATCGAGGTGATTGCGAACGACACATCTTTCACCCGATCCAGCGCGTTGGCGTCAGAGGCAGCGGTTTGCATATTGCCAAACAATTTAAAAATGTTGCCGCTCCACACTGCGCGGTCGCTACCTGCGTGCTGCACATGCAAGCTGGCAAACCCCTGACTCGCCCAATAGCGCCCCAAGTACGAATACCCCGTTCGCGAACCGCCCAGCCCGTGTGAGAACACGACCATCGGCACCAACGTTGCAGCGCTGATACCCGCAGGCCAATACAGCCGCACCGGAACGTCGCGACGGCGGTCTGCGTCCGTCCACAGCATATCGACTGAGCGATAGGCCGCCTCGGCTTCGTTAACGGCGGCGGTGGGTCGTGCCGGTTGTTCCGCAACAGCAGCGCTCTCGGCTGCGTTGGCAGCAACGGCTTGCAACATAGCCAGCGCGAATACCGCAAGGCGGCATTGAATTTTTGTCTGCGAGGTAATCGATAGCGGTATTGATTTCATGCGTGGGTAGAGCCTTGAGCGCGAAGCGAAGTTCCGGGGGATGATGCCAATGTGGTGCCACACGGACCGGTTTCCAGCGCGTCACCCGCGTTTCGTCCACTCCGCCCGCGCATCGTCGCCCGCCGCTTTTGTTCGTGATTCACCCGGAACAGAATTCGAACCGTCAACTCAACCGGGGAATCTCATGAATCGGACGCTTACAAAATCCTTGCGCACCACGTTGACCGTGATTGCGGTGCTGGTCGCTATTTCAGCGGCGGTTGCGCTAGTGTTTCTGGGCCTCATGCAATGGCTGCCCGACGAAATCGGCAGCGGGCGCATTCAGTGGGATGACCACTCCATCGCGCTGTCGAATGTGTTTTCAGGCGGTCTGCCTGATTTTTTCTTTGCCTTCGGCCTCGCCACGCTGGCGGTGCTGATCACCATTGCCGCGACAATTTTTGGTGTGGTCGTGGCGGTGGTTCTGATCACATTAATGTCTGGCATAGTCGTGGCTGCACTGGGACTAGTTGCCGTCGTTTTGGGTTTCCCGTTTCTTCTGGTCGGCGGCATCATGTGGTGGGTTGTGCATCGTAACAAGCGGCCAGCCTCGATAGCGAGCCGTGGCGCGCAAGCCTAATTTCCTACAGCGACAACACATGCCCCTCTTCCGGTTTCGCCTTGCCAGAAACGACCTCTTTCATCGCGGCGACACTGGCCTCAACGCCCTTGGCCCCGACCACGCACAGCCAAGGTTGATCGGACCGCGTGACGGGCACCATGAAGTCTTGCCATGCGGCGGCGAGTTTGCCTTGCAGCGTAGCGCCGCCCCAATCAGCGATTCGTTTTTTGATCTGTGACGGTGCGAAGAAAAGTGTGGGTCGCGGCCCCAGTAAATCGCCGACTTTGCCCAAATGCTCCCAGTCCGTTCCGCCAATCGATGCGCTGTATTTGAGTGCGCCGCCGAGGTGGGTGTGAATCTCGCGCCGCCGGTTCACGTTGCCCGAAAAATCGACGTACACAGTCGTGTCGGTCGCCGAAAGATCGCTCACCTCGTCATACGTCAACACTTCGTGATAGCAGCCCAAGCCGCGCACAAAATCAAGGTTGGCGGGTGATGTCAAGCCCACAACTTCCACATTCTTTCGCTGTGACAAACAGAACGCCGTGCCGTACGCCGTCTTGCTCGACGCGCTCGACAGCAGCACTCGCTGCGCCCCGAAAAACTGATTGTCTTCGAGAAAATCGTCGATCAAAAAGCTGGTGAAAAACAGCGGTCGCAGAATCATCTGCTGGCCTTCGCGCTGCGGGTGATAGCCGGGGTCGGTGCTGCACCGCGAGTATTGGTTGTAGACCAGTGGCAGCGCCGCCCGATGCTCCGCGCCATCGACAAAGCCGCCGGGCGTCACGCGATCCGGCTGCATGATCAACTCGGTTGCCATCGGGAAGTAGCCGTAAAAGCGCTCACCGACTTTGATTTCGTCCACCCTGCTCGTCTCGACCGTCGCAAAGCCCCACACCGGAATCATGCCCCAGTCGGCCTCACCCGTCGGAAAAAATTGCCAGTACTTCATGGCGTCGCCAAACATCGCATAAGTCACATTGTTCGCCGTGAACGCGAAACAGTTGACGCGCAGCAATACTTCGCCTACCTCAATATCGGTGTGCGCCGGTTGCCGCAAAACGCGAGTCTCGGCGGGGTTGCCTTTGCGGCTTTGCAGTTGCACATAAGCGGACGGTGAGTTCGGCATGTGGGACTTCCGCAAGCATTTCGACGTTCGATGGTAGCGCTTTGCGGCGCGGCGTGGCACGCGCGCAACGCGTCGCTAGTCACACGCGATTCAACTGCATGAAGGGCGACGAAAGAGTGGCTTGCCGCTTTACTGCTTAATGCCGGTGACGCAGCATGCGCGCTAGGGCGTGCGCTGGCTCAAGTGGGCTTACGACAGTCGCGGTGGAGGTCGCACTACGTACGGCATGCAGCCGCAGTCTGGCAAGGGTGATTACGTGCCCAGCTTGCACGCTAACTTTGTCGTTAATACTGCGAGCCCGTCTCTGAGGCGGCTGGCCCCGCGACTTCGCGGACGTGCAGTCGAAGTCGTGCAGCGGGAGAAAACGCCACGGGCACTCTCTTAGTCGCCCGCTGCGCGCGCAGCAAGCAGCTACCCGACTTTGCGTCCGCTAATCAACTGAAAGATCACCATGACGACGGCAACGACCAACAAGAGGTGCAACAAGCCGCCTGCCGTGAACGAAGTCACCAATCCCAAAACCCACAAAATCAGAAGTACGACGGCGATGGTGTAAAGCATGATGGATATCCTATAGTGGTTACGCGATGCCGACGCACGCGTTGCATCTCTTTATTGTTTGATAAACGTGGCAACTGCCGCGTCAGGCAATTGCGTGGGTTGCTGTAGGCGATTTCCCACGAGGCGGGGGCATCGGATCGCCTCTACCTTCTGCGGAAGTAGGCTGGCTCCTGAGAAGCACGACGAAACCGGACCGGGTGGCGAGCGATCGCCGAGCGCATATTGCGGCCACGACGTTCACCATTGCAAAACCATCAACGCGGCGCAGAACCCAAACCGAATCACACAGGCTCGGTGTTCCATTGGTCATGTGCGGGCTATCGCCGCCTGATCCGGATCGTTGCGAGCCGCAGCGCGAAGCGATTGCTCGGACCGGTTGCGCGCGGCCTTGACGACGACCGCTCCATCAAACACAAACGGATTTCGCTATTCGCTATTTAAGCTGTAACCCTTTGATTAGTATGATGAATATGGTCGGCGCGATAGGATTCGAACCTACGACCCCTTGCACCCCATGCAATAAATAACGTGTTTTTAGCTGTTCGCTGTTGTTCACAACAATCGCTATACGCCTTATTCAATATGGCTTTCAACGATTTCCTTGTTCGCCGTTGATTTTCTAGGTTCGTCGCTATTCAGACGAATTCCGTACCGGATTCCGTATCGTTGAATCGCCATCAATGGCTCGGCTTTTCGGGCTCCAACTAGAGATTTTTGAGTAATGAATGGCGCGACGAGCTACATCCTTGGAACGACTTTCCGCTGCTGCGGTGAGTAGCTATGTCGGCGATCCAACCAACAAAGCTTCTCTGCATGACGGGGGTGGCCTTTACTTGCGCCGCTTTGAATCGGATCACTGGTTTGATACCTGCGAGCTACCTCACCGACGACCAGCAAAGAAACGTGGAGCGCCATCCGTCCAGGTATCCACTTCCCCCGAACCTCTTTGTCGGTAGCGCGCGCTGAAGCGCGCGCCATGCGAGAGCAACTGGCCAAGGGCATCGACGCTACGCGCGCACGGCTGCAGGCCATTGAGACTCAGCGTGACGAAAAGAAAGCCAGTGCCGAGAAACAGCGTCATGCCATTAGGTTTTCAGATGTTTTTTCGCAGTGGCAGGAGACTGAACTGCAGCCAAGAATTCGGGCGGATGGACGCCGCATCGGACGCAAGGACGGCGGTACCTATGTGCGGGAACAGTTCGAGCGCCACGTCTTTGCAACGCTTGGTTCGATGCCGATTGCAGAGATTTGCAAAGCTGACGTATTTACGATCCTCGACATCCATGTCGCTGCGGGCAAGTTGCGCACGGCCAATGTGTTGCTCGCCGATCTCAAACAACTTTTTCGGTTTGCCGCTGAAAGGGAAATTATTCCCGCGAGCCCCATTGACACCGTAAAGAAGAACAAAGTTGGCGGCGCCGACGTTGAACGGGATCGTTTTTTGGCGCCGTCAGAGCTCGTGGAACTCAGCCAAGTGGTTGGGACTTCTGGGCTGAATCGCCGCTGCGTGCTGGCGATCTGGCTGGTGCTCGCCACGGGCGTTCGTGTGGGTGAGCTCGTCGGGGCTGCCTGGAGCGATTCGCCGGAAGATAACGCCGAACTGCGCAAAATCACAGAGTCGATCAGGGTCAAATATGGATCAGTCGATGTTGCAAACCGAACATGGTATTTACCCGACACGAAAAATCAACGCGATCACACATTGCAGTTGAGCTCATTTGCCGTTTCCCTCATCGTTGAGTTGCGCCAATCCCGCACGCACAACACCTGGCTGTTTCCCGATAGCATCGGCAACAAACTTAAGAAGTGGCTTCGCAAAACTGAACAGTGGAATAAGTGGAAACTCTGGGCCTCACGCTGGACCGATGACGGTCTGGCAAGCAGGAGTTACAGATGAAA
>JAYVNO010000108.1:0-15789 GCA_043758415.1 Burkholderiales bacterium | reverse complement strand
TCGAGGCCCACAAGACCGAAATGATTGCCGAGTTGGTATTCGTTACCGGGCGCGCGCAAGTTCACCGGCACGAACGCCCGCAGCAGCGCGCCGTCCACATGGTCGCCCTTGCTCACCAAGTAGCTGCGAATCGCACCCGCGACGCAGGCCAGCAGCACGTCGTTGACCGAGCAGCCGAGCACGTAGCCGACGTCTTTCACCTGCGCTAAATCGAGCGGCTCACTCCATGCCACGCACTTCACCGTGCCGGTCTTGCCCTTGAGCCGTGTCACGCTGTCGCTGGGCATCGTCGCGAGATAGGCAAGCTCCTGCGCAAAGCCCGCTGCGACCTTCGCGCTGTCCATTGCCAGCGACGGTTCATCTACCCAGCGGCTGTATTTCGCGACCATGCGATTGCCGATGCGCGCACCGTCGTCCATCGCGGACTCGATGGGAGCTTTCAGTGGGCCAAGTTGATCGAACACAGTTTGCGCGACGCCCGCAACTGGGGCCAGTGCCTGCATCGCTGGCGCGAGGCGGGTACGCAATTTTTCGCCGAACGGACCGAGCGCATCGAATAAATTGAAGCTCTCCGCGCCTTTGGCAAATTTCTTGACCTTCGACTTCGCGAGCATCGGCACTTCGCGCGGCGTGTCAGGCGCATTTGGATCTTCGTCCGTCAGATTGAGCAACACGCCAATCAACGCGATGCCGTCCGCAATGCAATGATGCACGCGCGTGATCAACGCCGAGCCGCCCTGATAGTTCTCCACCAGGTGCATTTGCCACAGCGGTTTGCCCTTGTCGAGCCGCTCGCTGGCAAGGTCGCCCACCATCGATTGCAACTCGCGCTCGCCGCTGGCACCGGGCAGCCGCACGCGGTGCAAATGCGCGTCGATATCGAAGTGTTCGTCATCAATCCAGTGCGCCATCATGCCGTCGTCGACGACGTATTGGCGGAAGCGCGGATACACCAGCAGGCGGCCCGTGATTAATGATTTGAAGCGCTCAACGTCAAGCGGCGTGTCAAAAATCATCACCCCGACGATCATCATCAGATTGGTGGTCGAGTCCATCCGCAGCCATGCGGTGTCCACGCTGCTCATTTTTTCTTTGGCCACGGTGCTTCCTCCTTGCGACAAGCTTGTCGCTGTCCTTAGCGATTACCTGAGTTGCAGGTTCGCGTTTGAGTCACAATAATAGCGGCGAAGATTCACAAATAAAGGAGGCACTCATCATGGCCATCAAAGACGATTTCGAAAAAGCTCAAGCCGACGTGAAAACGCTGACCGAAAAGCCGGATAACGCGACGCTGCTGGAGCTCTACGCGCTCTACAAACAGGGCACCGAAGGTGACGCATCAGGCCGCCGTCCCGGCATCATGGATCCGGTGGGGCGCGCGAAATTTGACGCGTGGGGAGCAAAAAAGGGTGCTAGCAACGACGACGCGATGAAGGCGTACGTGGCCTATGTGAAGAAGTTGCTCGGCTAGTGGAACTGTAGGAGCGCCCTTCGACAGGCTCAGGACTAAAGGCCATGCCGCGACCCGCGCGGCGTGGTAATCCAGTCGCGGCAGAGCCGCTCCTACAAAATATTTGGAGGCCATCATGCGTATCAAACACTTCTCAACCTTTCTCGCCGCGACGCTATTTTTCGGCGCGATGAGTTCAGCGTGGGCTGCAGGCGAACCATTGACTGTTGTCTACTGGTCGGCAAAAGATTGCCGCTGGTGTACGTGGTGGGAAGGCTCGGTCATTGGCTCCGGTGGCGAAGCGAAGTTTCTGAAAACGCCCGAGGGCAAGGCCGTGCGCTATCTGGTGATCAAAAAACCAACGCTCGCCCGACCGTATGCAGAAGACGATTTCAAAGCCGATCAGAAGTGGCTGTGGACGCGAGTGAAGAACGACACCGACGGCAAGATCAAAGGCTATCCGAGCTTCAGTTTTTATGAAGGCGACAAGTTTGTTGTGTACGCGCTGGGCGAACCCGATGTTGAAGGCAAACTGTTACCGGCTATTCGTGAGCGGATGAACAAGTAATTTTCTCTTGCCGTCATCCTCGCCGAATGCGGGGATCCAGCCACTCTGGAATTCCGCGTCACTAGGGCTTCGTCGCGACAGCCACCCTTCTGGATTCCCGCCCTTGGCGAGAATGACGCCAGATAATCATTTAAGCGGAGGATATTGCGCAGGCAACGCCATCCCCCGCGCCTTCATCAGCGCACGCAACTTATCCGGGTAATCCGTGATCAGACCGTCAACTTTCCAGTCAAGCAAGCGCGCCAGATCAGCCTCGTCGTTCACCGTCCAAGGCACCACCTTCAAACCGAGCGATTGCGCATCACGCACCAACGGTTCCGTGATGTCTTTGTAGTTCGGTGACCACACCGTACCGCCTGCCGCCTTGACCGTGCGCGCGACTGAACCTGCGTAATCATCCACGTCAAATCCCGCCAGCCACGGCGACGCACCCGGCTTGCCCGCCTGCACCGTGTCGCCCGCACCCTGCTGGCTGCTGAGATACACGGCGATAATTTCTGGCGCTTCTTTTTGTGCGATCTGCAACGTGCGCCAGTCGAACGATTGAATCGTCGCGCGGCCCGTCAATCCCGCCGTGCGAATCTCTGCAATCAGCGAGCGCACGAACGGCCCCGGCGGCAATGTGTCGCTCGCAGCATTCGGCGAAATCTTGGTTTCGATGTTGAAGCGCAAGTCACGTGCGCCGCGCTTTGCAGCAAGATCAAACAGCGCTTTCAGCGCCGGAATACGCTCACCATCCACGCTTTGTTGCTGCGGAAACGCCTTCTCATAGTTGCTGCCTGATTTGATGCGGCCCGCGTCAAATCGTTGCAGTTCTGCAAGGCTCAGCGCGCTGATCAACGGCCCCCTCTCCGTGAGATGAGCGCC
This sequence comes from Burkholderiales bacterium, assembly GCA_043758415.1. Lineage (GTDB taxonomy): Bacteria > Pseudomonadota > Gammaproteobacteria > Burkholderiales > Casimicrobiaceae > Casimicrobium. The sequence goes on along the minus strand of JAYVNO010000108.1, from coordinate 12,904 downwards.
GCTCGCATCGCGAATAATGTCGGGGTTCAGGTAGCGGTCATGTGACACCACCACCACGCCATCCTGCGTGACGCCGATGTCCAGCTCAAGGGTGGTGACACCAATGTCCATCGCGTTGGCGAACGCGGTCAGTGTGTTCTCGGGCGCGAGCCCTCGCCCACCGCGATGCGCCTGCAGGTCGATGCGCGTCGCACAACCGCTCAACAGCGCCAACATGCTCAACGCGGAAATCAGTGTCTTCGCCTTAGTTTGCACCCTTGCCTCCTGCCAGCGCGTCTTGTTGTTCGGGTGCCTGCTGGTCGCTGCGACCGTCTGCCGCAGCATCATCCTGCAGAATCGAGTCCAACTCGGCACGCGCTGATTTGCTCATCGCGATCAGCTTCTCTTCATCGCGAAACACCGCCTGCGCGCGCGCGAGCATGTGTTCGTCGTGAGCAACAAATTGCGCGATGATGTTGGCGAGGCTTTCACGCGATTCGCCCAGCCCTTCGAGCACCTGCTCGGCCAGTTGCACGCTGCCCGCGAAAGTCTCACGAATGGGACTCTCGACGCCAATCTCGCGCAGCTCCATCAGATGCGTTCGGTTGCGGGCGCGCGCGACAATCTTCACCAGCGGATATTGCTGCTGTACGAGCTTGACGATTTTCGTGGCCGACTCGACGTTGTCCACGCACACCACAAAAAGTTTTGCCTCACCCGTCTTCGCGGCGCGTAGCAAGTCCAGTCGCGTGGCGTCGCCGTAGTAAATTTTGTTACCGAATTTACGGATCGTATCCACCGCATCCGGGCTCGCGTCTAGCGCGGTGAAACGAATTTTTCGCATGTTGAGCACGCGGCCAACGATCTGTCCGACGCGACCGTAACCGGCGATGATGACCGGCGTACCGGGGTCGTCGATTCGGTCAAACGGTGGTGGTGCCAGATCCCGCGTAAGCCATGGCACCAGCACGCGATCATTGACGATCCACAGCAGCGGCGCGAGCACCATCGTCAACGCCACGGCGAGTGTGAGCACTTCGGTTTCCTCAAAGCTGATGAGTTTGGCGGCCTGCGCGGCGGTGAACAGCACGAATGCGAATTCACCGCCGACCGCGAGCGCGATGGCTTGTGGGCGCGCAAGTGCGTCGGGCACACGCGTGATGAACCGGCGGGCTAGGTAAAAAGTCCCCGCCTTGATCAGCAATATTCCGAGCGCCAAACCGAGCATCGCGAGCGGTGCGCGGCGCAGCAGTTCGAGGTTCACACTCATGCCGACGGCCATGAAAAAGAGGCCCAGCAACAACGATTCGAACGGCTCAATGCTTGCCTCGATCTGATGCCGGAACTTCGAGTCGGCGAGCAACACGCCCGCCAAAAACGCGCCGAGCGTTGCCGTCAAACCGACACTGGTCATCACCCAGGCCAAACCCACTGTGGTTAGCAGCGCGGCAGCGGTGAAAATTTCGTGCGAGCCGAATTTCGACGCGTAGTTGAACAACACTGACAACAAAGGTCGCCCTAAAAACACCGTGGCAACCACGGCCAGCAGCGCAGGCCAACCAGGTGCCGTGGGCGCATGCGCCGCGCCAGCCGTGACGGCACCTGCGCCGAGCAGCGTCACCAGCGTGAGAATCGGGATCACGCTCAAATCCTGAAACAGCAGCACGGCGAACACGCCACGACCGTGTTCGCTGTTCATCTCGTTGCGCTCCACGAGCGCGGGCAAGGCGAATGCGGTGGACGTCATGGCGAGCGCGATACCGACGATGATGGCGGCCACGCCAGAAATATTCGCGGCCCACGCTAGCCCCGCCAGCGCGCCACCGCACACAACCAGTTGCATCGTACCCAGCCCAAACACCGCTTTGCGCAACGCCCACAAGCGTTCGCGTTGCAGCTCAAGGCCGATCAGAAACAGCAGCAGCGTGACGCCGAGTTCTGCGGTTTGCAACACGGCTTCCGGCTCATGAATCACACCGAACGCGGATGGCCCAATGAGCACACCCGCAACGAGGTAACCCAGCACTGAGCCGAGGCCCAGCTTTTTGAAAATGGGGACGAGCAAAACGGCGGCGAACAGCAGCGCTGAGGCGATGGCGAGCGAGCTCATTCGGTGCGCACCACGGTTGCGGGTTTTGCTTTGGTATGCAACTGCTTCACCGCGCTTTCAGTGTCGCCTGCGATCAAAAAATGTAGCAGCGCGAGCGCACGTTCGATGGCGATTTCAATTGCGTCCTGTTCGTCACGACGCGGGCGATTGAGCACCCAGTCAGCCACAGGTTGCTGCGCATTGGCCGAGTCGCGCGGATGGCCGATGCCGATGCGTAGCCGCCAATAGTCGCCGGTGCCGAGCTTGGCCTGAATGTCGCGCAAACCGTTGTGCCCAGCATGACCGCCACCGAATTTGAGTTTGATATCGCCCGCGTCCAAGTCCAATTCATCATGCGCAACGAGGATCGATTCCGGCGCGATGTCGTAGAACTTGGCGACAGCGGCCACGCTCTGGCCCGACAGGTTCATAAACAGCTGCGGCTTCAGCGCGCGGACTTCGCATTTTGTGCTGGTGCCGCGTGCAATCTGGCCGAAAAACTTTCTCTCGCTGGCAAAACTACCACCGATGTCATGCGCCACATCTTCAGCAAACCAGAACCCGGCGTTGTGCCGCGTGCGCTCGTAATCCGGCCCCGGATTGCCGAGCCCGACGACGAGTTTGATGGGTGATTTGGGGAAAGTCACGGCGCGTACTGGAGGCTAAGAATTTATTCCTGCGAGTGTAACCGTCGAATATCAGCTTTTGTCTGTAAGCCTTATTTAATATGGGCATAGACCGGTATTTGGCTAAAAGTCGACTAATGGCGATTACTTGCCCCATGCCCAATGCGAACGCCATTTTTTGCGAAAGCTGTATTCGAATTCGGAAATAAAAAGCCCGCACGAAGCGGGCTTTTTCCACACGGAGTTTCCTCTGTTGACGAAGAAAAATTACTTCTTCTTTGCAGCTGGTTTTGCGGCTGGTTTGGCAGCTGGCTTGGCCCCGGCGGCGGGCGCAGCAGCAGCGGGAGCCTTTTGCTTAGATGCAGCGACCTCAGCGGCGGCGGGTGCGCCTTCCGCTGGAGCGGCTTCTTCAGCGACCAATGAGGCCGTCGCAAACACCACGTCTTTGTTACGACCGCGGAACACGAGCGTGACGCCCGCAGGCAGCGTCACGTCCGACGCGTGGATCGATGCGCCAGCCACGAGGTTCTGCAAGTCCACTTCGATGAAGCGCGGCAAATCTTTCGGCAAGCAGGCGATTTCAACGTCGCTGATCACGTGGTTCACGATGGCAGCTGACAACTTGACCGCAGGCGAAATGTCCTGATTCACAAAGTGAACCGGCACTTTCATCTGAATCGATTTATGCGCTTCAACGCGCAAAAAGTCGATGTGCTGGATGAGCTGCTTGAACGGGTGATATTGCACGTCGCGCAGGAGCACCTGGCTCTTGGCGGCTCCGACCGTCATGGTCAGGATCGAGCTGTGAAAATCCTCCTTTTTGAGGCCGTGCCACAAAGCGTTGTGATCAAGCTCGATCATTTCAGGTTTTGCCTCGCCACCGTAGACGATGCCCGGTACTTTCGCCGTGAGACGAAGGCGGCGGCTCGCACTACTGCCTTTTACTTCACGCGGAAACGCGGTGAATTCTGTTGCCATTTTTATACTCCAAAAGGTTCAAAAATTTTGACCACCGCGCCGCGACCAGCGTCAATGTCAAAAACCCAACTGCGTTTTCGCAACCGGGAAAAATCTGCGCCCTCCCGCATCGGAGAGGGATAAAAAACTATTCCGTAAACAACGACGAAACGCTGTCCTCATTGCTCACGCGCTGCATCGTTTCAGCGAGCAATTGCGCGCTGGAAATCTGCCGAATTTTGGCGAGCGACGCAGCCTCTTTCGCAAGCGGAATGGTGTCGGTCACCACCAGCGAATCAAGGGATGGTCCGGCAATGCGGTTCACCGCGTCTCCCGACAGCACCGCATGCGTGCAATACGCAATCACCTTCACTGCGCCGTTGTCCTTCAATGCCTGCGCGGCTTTGCACAGTGTGTTCGCGGTGTCCACGATATCGTCCATGATCACGCAGGTGCGACCGGCCACATCCCCGATGATGTTCATCACCTCGGAGACATTGGCTTTGGGGCGACGTTTGTCGATGATCGCAAGATCAGTATCGAGCCGTTTCGCTACCGCTCGCGCACGAACCACGCCGCCGACGTCCGGCGACACCACCAGGAGGTTTTCGTATTTCTGCTTCCAGATATCCGCGAGCAAAATCGGCGTCGCGTAAATATTGTCAACGGGAATATTGAAAAAGCCCTGAATCTGATCGGCATGCAGATCCATCGTCAACATGCGGTCCACGCCCACGGCGGACAGCATGTCAGCCACCACTTTTGCCGAGATCGCAACCCGTGCTGAGCGCGGGCGGCGATCCTGCCGCGCATAACCAAAATAGGGCATCGCAGCGGTGATGCGACCGGCAGAGGCGCGCTTCAACGCGTCAACCATGATCACCAGTTCCATCAAATTGTCGTTGGTCGGTGCGCACGTGGATTGCAGGACGAAAACGTCTTTGCCGCGCACATTTTCGAGAATTTCGACGTTGACTTCGCCGTCAGAAAATTTGCCCACCTGTGCCTTGCCGAGGCGAAGGTTCAAGTGTTCGACAACGGAGGCCGCAAGCTTTGCGTTCGCGTTGCCGGTAAACACCATCATGTCGTGAAAACTCATGGCGGGCCTTGTCTGGCGACTGACGTAAGTGAACTATCGAAAAAAAAGCGGCCTTAAGTTGCGCTGAATTGCCACTTGAAGACCGCTCATCGTCGTAAAACGGGCTTGGCAGGGGAGGAAGGGATCGAACCTACGTATACCGGAATCAAAATCCGGTGCCTTACCACTTGGCGACTCCCCTACACGTTCCAACGACATGTTCAATGCTCTTTTGCAGACATCAAAACATCACAGGAAGCCTTAAATTGTAGCACCGTGAGCAAGGCTGTAAAGCGGGTGCGTGGCCAGCGTGCGTACGGTCCATGCGCGCCATCCCGCTCGCGTCAGCTCGGCCTGCAACCGCAGTGCCTCATCGGCACCGTGTGCGAGCGCAAACACACAGGCGCCGGAGCCGGTCATTTTTGGCGTTGCACCCGCGTGCGTGAAGGCCTGATGCAGGCGACCAATTTCGGGCGCAAGCCGTATCGCGGCGGGCTGCAAATCGTTGCGCCCGAAGCCAAGCTCGAAGGCGGGCCTTTGCAGCCGCGGCGTGTTGCGGGTGAGATGCGGATAGGTGAACACGGCGCTGGTTGCCACCGCGACGCCGGGACTGGCGATCACCGCACAAGTGGTGGGCAACGTAACAGCACGCAATTTTTCGCCGATGCCCTGCGCCAACGCCGGAAGGCCAAACACAAAAAACGGCACGTCAGCGCCCAATGTCGCGGCAATGTCCTGCAACTGCCGACGCGGAAGCGCGAGGCTCCACAGGCGATTGAGCCCGAGCAGTGTAGTCGCAGCGTCTGAGCTGCCGCCGCCTAATCCGGCCCCCAGCGGAATGCGTTTGATCAGTTGAATATCAACGCCGAAATGCGTCCCTGATGCGACTTGCAGCGCGCGCGCCGCGCGGCAGGCGAGGTCTGTGGTTTCGCTTAATCCGTCGGGGGGATTGAGCAGGCCAATGAGTCCATCGGTTCGAAGCGTGAGCGTAACGGTGTCGGCCAGGCTGATCGGCACAAACACACTTTCGAGCAGGTGATAACCGTCGTCACGGCGACCGGTGACATGCAGAAAAAGATTGAGCTTGGCCGGTGCTGGCAAAACAAAACTGCGGGTCACGGCGTGCCCCAAACGTCTACCACCCAGCGCACCTCCGTGTCCGGCCAGCCCATGAGGCTCCAGCGCATGCGGCGTGGCGTAGACCCAGTCATGCCAGCGCCCGGTCCTGACGCCATTCGCGCCGAAATTTCAATGCGCCATCCGCCTTCGGTAAATTGCATAAGCAATCCGGTCGCATCGCGCTCCGTATCTTTGTTCATCGCGACATCAGGCGTGGACGGCATCCCCTGCAACCACGCCGACATCATGGCATCGGTCACCGGCAAATCAATTATGGTGCGCAGCAACGCGGCGAGCGATGCTGCGGTCTGCGTGCTGCCGTTGGCCTGGGTCAAGGTCGCGCTGTCACGCCTAGCGGTGATGTCAGCCAGCGGCGTGCCCAGTGGTGAGAACAGATTAAGCGTGCGCTCCGCGTCCCTTTGCGTGTACCGAAACTGCCCGCTCACGTGCTCGCTAGCAGTCTTTGCGCTGAAGCGTCCTGAGAGCGAAAACTGCGTAGCCAGCGTTTGCGTGGCGAACGCGATGTTCGTTGGTGCCGATGTACATGCTGAGAGCAACGCCGACATGCAAAGTGCAGAAGCCACAAGTCGCACCGACACAACAAAACCAAATCGCGTTGCATACGGTGTTGTGCCGACCTTCGCCTCAATCCCGCGACGGCAATCGCGGCCAGGAAAGCTCCTACAAACGCAGCTCACAACTACTCAAACCGCGCCATAGTCTTTTTGAGAATCTCGCTGTCAGGCTGCGCTTTGAGTTGCGCTTGCCACACCGCCTTCGCTTCATCCTTGCGACCCTGCACCCATAACACTTCACCGAGGTGCGCCGCGATTTCTCCGTCCTTGAATTTAGCAATCGCGCGCCGCAAAAAACCTTCTGCATCAATCAAGCGATTCTGCCGAAACGCGATCCAGCCAAGGCTGTCAAGTATCGCGGGATCTTCCGGTGACAGGCTGTGCGCCTTCTCAATCAACGTGCGTGCCTCGTCGAGATTGATATTGCGATCAGCGAAACTGTAGCCCAACGCATTGTGCGCATGCGCACGATCCGGCTGCAAGACAATCACGCGACGCAGCCGCTTTTCGGCCTCATCCATGCGATCAATGCGCTCAGCAAGCATCGCGCTGTCGTACAACAAATCCGCATTGTCGGCATCGCCCACCAACGCCGCATCGAGCGCGGCAAACGCTTTGACGTTGTCGCCTGCTTCCCGCCACAAAGTGGACTCGGTTTGCGCAAGCGTCAACCGTTCAACCGGCGTCGAGGGGGTCAGCCCACGCAGATGACCGATCGCCGACAGCAAGCGCTGATCCTGCGCCATTGCGCCGGCCACACGCAACTGCGACTCCCAGTAGCGTTCACCACGCGGCACTTGCAGATAACGTTCGACCGCCGCACTCCACTCTTTTTTGTTCTCGGAAATGCGCGCGAGGTAGTAGAGAATTGCCGCCGGTTCACCGCGCTCGGCCGCCAGTGCCTCCAAAAATTCACGCTCGGCTAAATCCCAATCTTGACCCTGAAACGACGACAGCGTGGCTGCCAGACGCATCTCTTCAGCGTCTTCCCTGCCATCCTCGGCCAACGCAAGAAAACGTTTGCGCGAATCAACAAATTTTTCGAGATCAAAGGTGGTGCGCGCCAGTAACAAGCGTAACTCGCGCGCATCAGGATTGGCCACAATGGCCGCCTCCAACAACGTCACTGCGTCCCCGCCCGCTTCAGCGACTGGCGTTTTGGCGAGCACCGCGCGCGCCAGCAACAGGCGGGATTTGACGGCCACGGCTTGCGGCCAGTGGGGCTTGATTGCGAGCGCGCGATCAATCGCAATCAGCGCCTCACCCAGCCGCGAATTGCTGGTGCCTGTGCTTGCCACTGCCAGCGCGTACTGCGACTCGGCAAGCGTTGGCCACTGCTCAGTAAAAACGCTGGCGAGCTTGACTGCAAAATCGCGATCACGGACTTGCGCGAGCTGCCGCCCCGCATCGACAATCGCCTCTGCGCGCGCAGCCTCGGGCAAGGCGGTAATCCGCTTAACCGCAGACAACGCGCGCGGTTCATCATTGCTGGTGAGCGCCAACGCCAGCGCGACTTGATGCGGACGCGCAAGCGTTGCGTCAGCGTCTTGCCACAACGACGCGATTTCTTTTGCGTCATCCAGTCGACGACTGCGCATCAACAGCTCTACTGCGCGCTCGGCGACCTTCGCGTCAAGACTCCGTTTAGCCACCTCAAAATAGGTGCTTGCCGCAGTCGCGAGATCACCGTTTTGCAACGAAAATTCTGCGGCTAGGATGCCGAGCACCACCGCGCGATCATTGATCGGCGCGCGCGACGCGTTCTGCGCAAAAACCGGCGGACTCAAGCCCAACGCCAAAGAGGCAATAACGATTGCAGGATACTTCATGATCCTGAGCATACACCGTGAATCCGACCTGCGTTGTGCGCCGCCGCCTACACTTGCTCGATGCCTGAATTACCTGAAGTAGAGACCGTTCGTCGCGGCTTGGAATCGCGCTTGATTGATGCGACCGTGGCCGATGTGATCGTACGTGATCGGCGACTGCGCTGGCCCATCGCTGCGGACTTTGAAACGCAGCTACGTGGCCGCAAAATTGTCGCAGTTGAACGTCGCAGCAAATACTTATTGTTTCGACTGGCGGGCTACGGGAAAAGCACGCTACTCGCGCATCTGGGTATGACCGGAAGTTTTGTGGTGCATGCCGCCGATTCACCGCCCGCGTACAAGTCTCACGATCATGTGGATTTCGTGCTGACGGGGCGCAAGGAATCAGTGGTGCTGCGCTACAACGACCCGCGTCGCTTTGGCTCAATGCATCATTTTTTGGGGCTCGACGCCGAGCAACCGCTGCTCGCGCACTTGGGGCCTGAGCCGTTGACTGACGCGTTGACCGGCGAGTATTTATACGAACAAACACGGCGGCGCACGGGTGCCATCAAGCAGGCATTAATGGACAACACGCTGGTGGTTGGCGTGGGAAACATCTACGCAAATGAATCACTGTTTCGCGCGGGCATTCATCCTGACCGTGCGGCCAATCGCGTTTCGTTAGCTCGTTACAGACGACTGGTTGTGGAGGTGAAAACGGTGTTGAACGAGGCCATTGCAGCGGGCGGTTCGACGCTGCGAGATTTCGTCAACGCGGCGGGGGAGCCCGGTTATTTTCAGCTCGAGTATTTTGTGTATGGGCGCGATGGGCAGTCATGCCGAATCTGCGGCACACGGATCAAGCTGATGCGGCATGGCGGCCGGGCGACGGTGTTTTGTTCGCGCTGTCAGCTCTAGCTCGAAGTCAGCGACGACCAACGCTTCGTTGCAGTCAGCATCAAATCATTGATGTCGGTTATGCCCGTTGGAACTGGTACCGCACGTTTCGAGCCTTTCGGAAAGATCGCGCCCGCTGCAAGCGTTGTATCGAGGCGCAACCTAAAAGGTGTCGAACGCGTACTTGATTACACGCACTCGGCTTCATGGCGCAAAAATTGCGACCGTCGGTGCGCGCATCCGATGTGCGTGTGCGGGTAGCGAGTGGGCAGTGTCGGCTGAGCACCAGCCGACTTTGGAATAACCTTCACAGCAAGCAAACGCTTTCTATTGTTTTGTGACATTGTTCAAGTGAGAACCCGAGGTAAGCACTTCGCGAAACGGCGAACGCCAAACGGCGAACGCCGTCTAAGCAAAGCAATAAGATACACCTCATAATATTCCAATGTACTTGACAACGTCATAACGGGGGGGGGGTAATGTTCACAGCGCAGGGCTTCTGCACATTTTATTGGGGACAAAAACATGAGATTCGCACCGTTTTTTTTGGCCACGCCGCTCGTTTGCGCAACAATTTTCGGCTTCACACCTCGCGCTGAAGCGCTTGTTTGCCAACAGTGCGTCAGCGACATTTGCGATGCGTCTCCCGTGAATGGCTCTTGCCTATACCGATTCAGTAGTGACGGCCCGTCCTGCTACACCGGCTCTGCACCCATGTGTGTGAAAAGACCGAATTATTATGACGATCCGTGGGACGACACGTGGTGGCGAAATGGCTCACAACCCCCTGCATATGCAGAACCTTTTAGTGGCGGCCAAAGTGACGTTCGGAAAACTAAAGGCGCTGTTGCCTCGTTTGAACGATTGGACTCGGTGACGTTTAGAAACTGGCGCACAGCCATGTGGTTAAAGATTAGCAATGAGTCGCCAGATTTGCTCACAGGCATGTTGCCTCATATCCGCAGCTATCAAGCTGCAAGAGATGCCGTCGTCGACGGAGACCCGAAGGGAATCACGCGAACGGCTAATGTTCTTTACAGAACCGTTGACGGTAAAGAGACCGAAGGTCTTGACCCCCGCTTGCAAGTCATGCCGAAATGGGCTGTCAGCGCGAACCTTCTGGCGGATGCGTCTGCAGTTGAACCAACGCTTGCATGGGCCATTGCCAAGCTAGCGAGCGAGTCGCTCGAAAATGTGCATGGACAAATCTACAGCATGTGTCTTGACGCAAATGTCTTGAAAACACGCACGCCGTCGTTTTTGCACAGTCGCTTTCTCGAAGAAGCGAAATTGACGAGCCTACAACGCAAGGCGCTGTCGCAACCGCTTGATCCCGAGCAGTTGAAATCGATGAGAGCTACCCGACGCGAGGATGTATTTTACGAACTTGAATGGACGTTGCCCTCAGGCGCGGACTTGCCGACGGCACTCACCATCAAACTACGTGACTCGAGTGCTGCCACTAACGGCGTTAGCGGCATTCGTATCAATTTCGCGTACGGAAAAACACTGTCGCAAGAGCCGTTTGCATTTGCTAAATCTGTGGACTACTTGGCGAAATAGCTCGAACAAGCGCTGCGGGATCAATTGTCTCAGCCGAGATTGACACGATTCAGTTCGACGACAAGGCTTCCCAGCGCTCCATCGCCGCCGCCACCAATTCATCAATTTCGCTGACGCGCTTGGCGAGGGCTGCGGCACCTTTCGGGTCTTCTTGAAAGATTGCGCCGTCGGCTAATTTTTCATTGATGTCGGCTTGCTCTTTTTCGAACGCCTCGATTCTGGCGGGCAAACCGTCAAGTTCGCGTTGGTCTTTGTAGCTGAGTTTTGCTGCTGGTTTGATAGCGACCGCAGCCGCAGCGGGCGGTGCGGCGACGCGGCGATTGTTCTCTGCAATGGCTGCATCCATTGACGTTTTTCCCACTGCGGGCGCGGCGTTGCCTGCAGCCTCCTGCATCAGCGCCATGACTTTCACTTGCGCCTGCCAGTCGGTGATACCGCCTTCGTACTCGCGCCACAGGCCGTTGCCTTCGGCCACCAGACAGCTCGTCACCACGTTGTCGAGAAAGCGCCGATCGTGGCTCACGATGAAGACCGTGCCCTCGTAATTCGCGAGCTTTTCTTCGAGCAGTTCTAGCGTGTCGATATCGAGATCGTTGGTCGGCTCATCAAGCACCAGCACGTTCGCTGCTTTGGCGAAATGCCGCGCGAGCAACAGGCGGTTTCGTTCACCGCCGGAGAGCGCTTTCACCTGCGCTTTGGCGCGCTCGGGCGTGAACAAAAAGTCGGTGAGGTAGGTCATCACGTGGGTGCGCTTGCTGCCCACCTCGATCCAGTCGCTGCCCGGTGAAATAAATTCGCCCAGCGTGGCCTCTTCGTTGAGGCCATCGCGCATTTGATCGAAGTACGCGATCTGCATGTTCATGCCAGTGCGAATCTTGCCGCTGTCGGGCTGAATTTGCCCGAGGATCAGCTTGAGCAGCGTGGTTTTGCCGATGCCGTTTGGGCCGACCAGACCAATCTTGTCGCCGCGCAAAATGGTGCTGGTGAAATCCTTCACGATCACCTTGCCCTGTCCTGAGCCCGACGAAGGATCGCCGTAAGATTTACACACGTCGGCCAGCTCGGCAATCATCTTTCCGGACTGGTTGCCGCTGGTGATGTCGAGCTTGACGCGACCGAGCACATTGCGCCGTTCTGATCGCGTGTCACGCAGCGATTCGAGGCGGCGCACGCGGCCTTCGTTCCTCGTGCGCCGCGCCTGCACGCCCTGACGAATCCACACTTCTTCCTGCGCCAGGAATTTATCGAATTTGGCGTTGACGGTTGCTTCGAATTCGAGCTGCTGCGCCTTTTGCGTTTCGTAGGCTTCGTAATTGCCGGGGAAGCCTGTGAGTTTGCCGCGATCCAGTTCGACGATGCGCGTGACGACGTTGTCCAGAAATGCACGATCATGGCTGATGATGACCGCACTGCCCTTAAAGCTGGTGAGCAAACCTTCGAGCCACGCAATCGCCGCGAGATCAAGGTGATTGGTCGGCTCGTCGAGTAGCAACACGTCGGGCGATCCAACCAGTGCTTGCGCAATCGCGACGCGCTTTTTCAAACCACCGGAAAGGGTGGCAACCAGCGTGTTCGCGTTCAAATTCAGCTGCGACAATGTGGTGTCGACCTTTGATTCCCAGGCCCAGCCATCGTGCGCGTCGATGTCGTGTTGAATGTCGGACAGGATGTGTTCGTCGCCGCCTTCTGATGCAAGTGTTTCATAGCGATTGCGCAGTTCACGGGCAATCGAGACGCCGTTTGAAACGGCATCAAACACGGTGGTGTCCGCAGCAAACACCGGTTCTTGCGGAACCGTGGCGACGCGCAGCCCGCCTTGCTGCGCGATCGCGCCGTCGTCGAGCGCCAGTGCGCCGGTGATCACTTTGAGCAGCGAGCTTTTGCCTGCGCCGTTGCGACCGATCAGACCGATTCTTTCGCGCGTTTCAATTGCAAAATCCGCTCCATTGAGGAGCGGGGCGAGACCGAAGGCGAGGTGAGCGTTGTGGAGCGTGAATAAAGCCATGCGCCAAGTGTAGTCAGAGCGATTACAGCTTTTTGTTGGAATCTCGTATACATTGGGCTTAGCTCAATAAATCGCCATAAGTCGACTTATGGCTATTGTCGGTGCTTAGAAGTGGCCCCGGTTGTCTGAACAGCAAACCCCGATTATTAAGTGGAGGTTGGGCGGGTTGAAGCGCGATGTAGCTTTATCCACAGGCTGTGCACGG
>JAYVNO010000107.1:0-5362 GCA_043758415.1 Burkholderiales bacterium | reverse complement strand
TGTCTCCACCGACAATGTAAGCATGAAAAGCACGTCGATGGCTACATGAGCGAAAACCTTGCAAAGCGTACCGTCGGCACAACACCGAAACAGTTTTGGTTCAGCGCGTCATGATCACTAGTCACAAAACACACACAAACACGCCCGGGTACGCGGGCCGCAGTGTGAGCCCCCCTTTAGCAATGTCAATATCAGGACGTCAGAGAGCAACGTGTCCGCGACTTCGTCTGACGATCATATGGGTGCGAGGAGCCTCACTACCAGCTGTTCGGCCCACGACGACGCAAACAGCCTTCCCGTTGCCTGGCTGCCACCAGCCGTACATAGGCTCACCCCTGATCGCATCTTCGCTTGCACCAGACAGGGTTCGTCGTGGGCGACCCTCCGCGCCAACCTGTACGCCAACGGCCGCGCCCCCTCTCCTCATACTGCACACGCTGTATGCATTCATACACGTCCAGACTAGGCGTCAGTCCTGCGAACGGTGCGTCCGCCAGGAACGCAGCACACACATTGCGCTTTTGCGATCACGACGGCATAATCAAATACGAAGTGGCGCGAAAAGGTCTCTATTTGTTATGGATGACGAGATTTGCGTCTAAATTGTGCTTTATGCGGGTGTAGTTTTTGTGCGCCGGACTTTATAAAAAGTGCGCGGCAGGTTTTTAATTTTCTCCAATTCTCACACTGGGTTGTGTAATATGCGTTTAACAGGGGTCCTCTGATGATGAAAAAGCCTATTTCTCTTTTGCTACACAGCGTTGTGCTGGTCGGTCTGGCGGCAAGTTTCGCTGCGAATGCCACACAAACGGTGCAACCGGTCAAAGACACGTCGGGGACAGCATTTCCTTTCAGTAGTGGAATGTGGCAAGCTAGTGTGCCGGTCGGCACGGTAGTTACGGTCATTGGCCGCTACAGTACCAACAACGGCAACGAATCCGGCCTTGGCCTGAAGGTCAAGTACGACGAGACCAAGTTCACTGCTGGCTCAGTGACGGTTACCGCGCTTAACACCAAATGCATGATTGCACCGCCGCAGATTCAGTCGGCAGGAACGGCCAGTCAGGCGGTTCTCGGTTGGATTGACACCGCTATTCGCACACCCGCAGGCGCGGTCGACTGGCCCTACGCAGCCGATCCGGTCACGCCTAATGGTTGCTTGAATCCCAACACGCCGGCCAACGACACGGCGACGACGGCGCCCGGTGCGGTCAACCTGTTTCGTTTTCAGGCCACGCTGGCTCCCGGAACAGCACTATCCGCGACCACCGACGTCACGATAACGGCGGACGGTAATTATTCGTACGCTGGCCCGACAACACCGGGTATGGTGGATCAGTTCGTGAGGATAACGGCAGCACCAGCGCCGAGTTGCAATCTGGATGTTGACGGCGTAGGCGGAGTGCTTCCGTTTAGGGACGGTCTGCTCATCCTCCGCCATTTGTTGACTTTCAGCGGTGCGGCGCTAACGGCGGGAATGACCAATCCTGTTCCCGACGCAACCCTCGTTGCCAACAATATCAACGGCATGATTGGTCAGCTAGATATCAACGGCAACATCCCGTCGGCTGCTCCGACTGCGTTCCAGGATGGATTGTTGCTGTTGCGGATGATGCTTGGCTTTAATGGCTCGGCCCTCACCGCAGGTATGACCTTCAACGCTGGCAACTCCCTACGATTTACTTCGCCTGATTTGATAAATTACGTGAACGCCACGTGCGGTACGTCATTCCCGCCCGGGTTGTAACCGCCCCTTTTCGAATACTAATTGCTACTTGCCAAGGAAAGTTGAAATGACACACAAAATTGCTCGCTCATTTGGGGCCTGGTTGCTGGGCGGTTTCTCGTCCGCCGCGTTCGCGGCTTCGATGGCCGTCGGCTTTACCCCGTCAAACACGGTAGGTAACAACGCGGCGGTCACTGCCAACGTAACGTATGCTGGCGTGACTGCATTGGGCAACGGCACCCAGATTGTCGCCTGCTACGACAACACCAAACTGACATTTGTTTCTGCGGCTCATGCCAATCCGCCTGGTGAATTTCAGCCACCGTTGCCAGCGGGTCCAGTAGAACAAGGCGCTGGTGCGCTGTGTGTCGCGCCCGCGAATCGGCAAGTACTGTTCACTTTCGTCTCTTTCGGTGGAACCTGGCCGAGCAACCCAGCCGCGAGCGGGACGCTTGCACCCGCGGGCAATATTGGTACGATTGCCTTTACGACAGCTAACCCATTCAACGGTTCGACCAACGTGGTGGCCACCGAGAACACCGCATTGGGCGGCAACTACGCACTAGGTGCGGCAACTGGTACGCTTAGTGCGGTTGTTGTCACTGCGCCCACCGTGAGCCCACTGACTAACACAACGCTCACTGGAGGCACGGGCTCGGTGCCGGTCAACGTGGCCACGTCGGGGGCAAACGGTGGATCGCTTGCCTTGGTTTGCACTATCCCTGCGGGCACGGCGTCCATTGCCATCACGGGTGGTGCCAATCGTACCATTGCAGCGGGTACCGCCGTCGGTGCCAACGCGCCGGCAATTGGGCTAAGCTGCACGCCACAGGCCACACTGCAAACCGCCACGCTGACCTGCACGCAGACGACGACACCTGCCCCGAATCCTGCAAATCTGACGTCAACGGTCACGTGTCCAGCGGTTGCACCCGCATCGATCACCTACACCGTGGCACCGACTACGCTAACGTTTACCGGGGTTACTTCTGGTACACCAACGGCAACGCAATCGGTAACCGTTCAGGCTAACGCGGCGAACACTGCAGCGTTGAATGTTGCGTCTTGTGCCTTTGGTGGTGCCAATGCAGCCGACTTCAGCTTCTCACCGGTGCCTACGTTTCCGGTTTCTGTAGCCGCAGGCGCATCGACTGCGCTGCCGGTACGGTTTACTCCGGCGGCCGCCGACAGTGCTGCACGCGCGGCGACGCTGACCTGCCAGACGCCAAACGCGACCGCAGTCGGTGCCTCGTCATTCGTCGTGACGCTCAACGGTGCTAACCCGGCACCAACACCCATCGCGATTACGGCGGGTACGGCACCCGGGCCGGTGACGCTGCCTGGCTACATCGCTGGGCCGACGCCTGGTACTTCATCGACCGGACTTAGCTTCAACACCACGGGCGGTCCAAGTTCATTGTCCTGCGTCGCATCCGGTGCAGGATACTCGGCAACGCCTAACCCGTTGAACCTGGTGGTGGGCACGGCAGGTACCGTCACTGTGACGTACACGGGTACTGCACTGGGCACATTTGCAGGTACGTTGACTTGTACGCCGACGGCTCCGGCTACGGGCGGTCCATTCGTGTACAACCTGAGCACCACGGTGCGGGCTGCAGCACCGGCAGAGCCGGCAATTCAGGTGCCAACCATGGGCACCTTTGGCCTCGGTTTGATGGGCTTGCTCATCGCTGGTTTTGCGGGATTTATGCAACGTCGTCGCTTGAAGTAAAGGCAACGACACGCTCACCGTAGCGTGAGCTGACCGTGACAAAACCCGCAGGCTGCGGGTTTTGTCTTTTCTGGGACGCCACGGCGCGCTAAACTTTGGCAATGACCGCATCAGTACGCCCTTTGGATGTCTCGCAGGTGTTGGACGAACTGCACACGGTGTTCCCGTCGCTCTCCGCCGCCTATCTATTTGGCAGCGCGGCGAGGGGCCAGATGCTTGCGGACAGCGATATCGACGTGGCAATCGATATTGGGCGTGCGCTGAGCACGACCGAATGCTGGAATGCGATGCAGCATCTCGCCGCGCGCGCGGCGAGAGATGTTGACCTTATCGACTTTCGCACTGCAAGCGACGTGCTCAGATACCAAGTTTTAACGACCGGACGCAGACTGTTTGCACGCGATGGGGCAGCGCAGGCGAGCTTTGAGGCGGCGGCGTTGTCCGAGTATTTTGATTTCGTTGCTCAACGCGCGCCGCTGATGCAGGACATTGTCGAGCGGGGTCGTGTCTATGTCAGATGACGTGATCGCCGCAAAAGTAGCGAGCATCGAGCGTGCTGTGCGTCGAGCGCGCTGTGCGTCGAGCGCGCGAGGAGTATGCGGCGGCGGGCAGCACGTTCGCGGCTGACCTGACTCGCCAGGACGCAGCGGTGTTGAATGTGCAGCGCGCATGTGAAATTGCGATTGACCTGGCGCAACACCTCGTGCGCGTTCGTGCGCTCGGCGTGCCCGGCAGTTCGCGCGACCTTTTCGCGCTGCTTGCGCACGCTGCCATCATTGATCCGGCGCTCGCCCTGTCGTTGCAAAAAATGGTCGGATTTCGCAACGTCGCGATACACGAGTATCAACGCCTGAACCTCGTGATTGTTGCTGCGATCATTGAACAAGAGCTTGATCAGGTTTTGCGTTTCGCCAGCGTCGCGTTGCGCCTGATCTGATATCCGGACCTCGGCAACGGCGATCCGGGCAACGCGATTGCTGCCGGTTAATTCACGGAATCTGCGCCTGAGCTTTCGCCTCGGGTGGCGATACACTGACCCCATGAATACACTTTGTTGGCTTTCGGCGGGCGACCTGATCAAACAATTGCCATCGGGTGCGGTGACGTCGTCGCAAGTGATGAACGCAACGCTTGAGCGCATGGCAGAGTGTGAACCTGCGCTTAATGCGATCTACATTAACAAAGCAGAGGCGGCACGCGTGCAGGCAAGCGCCAGCGATCAGCGTCGTCGCGCAGGCAAATCGCTGTCCCCGCTCGACGGGGTGCCGATCACGCTCAAAGAAAACCTCTACACCGTCGGCGATCCCGCGCCCATTGGCACGCGTGCGTCACCGCTCGAACCAAAAACGGTCAACGCCCCCATCACAGATCGATTGAATGAGTCGGGCCTGGTTGTGGTCGGAAAAACGACCATGCCCGACTTCGGGATGCTGTCGTCCGGGCAGTCGAGTTTTCATGGCGTGACTCGCAATCCGTGGCAACGGGATCGCAATCCGGGTGGTTCAAGCTCGGGGGCGGCCGCTGCCTGTGCGGCGGGTTACGGGCCCCTACACATTGGCACCGACATTGGTGGCTCGGTACGGATACCGGCAAGCTTCTGCGGCATTTACGGGCTCAAACCCTCGCTCGGTCGGGTGCCGATCAATCCGCCCTACATGGGCCGGGTGGCGGGGCCCATGACACGAACCGTGCTCGACGCGGCGCTGCTTATGAACGTGATTGCGCGGTCTGATCCCGCGCACCGTGATTTCATGAATTTGCCGCCGCAGGCGCTGGATTTTGCCACTGCGCTTGAGCAGTTTTCAGTCAAAGGCAAACGCATCGCGGTGATCACCGATATGCGCGTTGGGCGTGAAGTGCAGAGCGACGTGGCCGCCTCCGCGTGGGAATGTGGTCAGCTGTTG
>JAYVNO010000106.1:0-5381 GCA_043758415.1 Burkholderiales bacterium | reverse complement strand
TTCATCTGTAACTCCTGCTTGCCAGACCGTCATCGGTCCAGCGTGAGGCCCAGAGTTTCCACTTATTCCACTGTTCAGTTTTGCGAAGCCACTTCTGGGGGAGGTCGGGAATCATCAAATTTCCTGTTGTTCAATGCGGTCGCTCAATGCGCATTCGGTTTGGAATCGCTGCTGAATATTGCCAGCAAACTCGCGCTCACAATCAGCGCGCCACCGATCAGCGTGTTTTGCGTGATCGCCGCTTCGCCCGCGAGCCACGAGCTGAGTGTCGCCACCAGAATCTCCGCAAGCATCAGCACCGACAACACGTTCGCGGGCAAGCGCGACGCGCCGTATTGCAGCGCGAGATTGCCGACGAGCACGAGCACGGTGAAGATAGCCACACCCGCCCACGCAATGGGCTGCGGCGCGAGCACCAGCGGGTTGCCGAGCAATGCCAGCGAGCCGATCACGAGCGGCGCGATGATCACCGCGCCGATGAACATGGCGAACGCGCGCGCTTCCTGCGGCGAGGTTGCGTGCTTGCGAAGGATTACGTTGTTGAGACCAAAGAAAAAACCCGCCGCGATGGCGAGCCAGTCAGGCCACGAATTGGGAATAGGTATTTGCAGTTTGCCTTCGCCCAATACCAGCGCCGCTCCGAGGAGCGCGAGTGCGGTGCGTGCAAGCGCGGACGGCGTGATGCGTTCCGCCAGCAACCATCGTGCGAGCAACACGACCCACATTGGCATCAAATAAAACAGCAACACCGAGCGCACCACGTCTCCGGTCGCCAGCGCCGTGTTGAAGCAGGCGTTGGTCATGCCGGATGCGAGCACCAACCAGCCCAGTGTCGCCCGGTGTTGCCACAACAATTTCGCCGAGCCGGGACGCGCGATCAGCACCGCAACCGCGCACGCAGCAAACACAAACCACGTCGCCCACAACGAAGGAATGCCGCGTGCTTCGAGCCAGCGGAGGGGATACCAAGACAGCCCCCAAATGGTGGCATTGATCAGCGCGCCCAGTGCAGGCAGGCCGGCTGCGGACAGGAGATATTGCATACGGCGATTATGCCGGGGCAGAAATGGTTCGCCGTTTGTAGTTTGTAGTTTGTAGGGTGGGCAACTTGTTGCCCACGCGGAATCGCGATTCGATTTCGTGATGCCTTGCGTCGGTCAAACGCGTGGGCAACAAGTTGCACACCCTACGAAAAACGCAACTACGTTTGCGCTAATGCCCCTACGCCGCCCGCATCATCTTCTTGTGCGTCTTCGCGAGCGCTTGCAGATATTCCATCTGGTCGGCGAGGATGTGCCGGTTGGCGAGAATCATCTTCTCGCTTTTCACCGGACGATACGGCACATAGAGCAGGCGAATGCCCGCTTGCTCCGGCGTGCGACCGGCTTTACTGAGGTTGCAATCGCGGCAGGCAGTGACGCAGTTTTCCCACGTGTCCTTGCCATTTTGTGAGCGCGGAATGATGTGGTCGCGCGTTAATTCAGACTCGACAAATTCGTCGCCGCAATAGCCGCATAGATGTCGATCACGCGAAAAAAGCAGGCGGTTGTCGCGACCGGGGAGCGCTGAAACCGGGCTCCAGGTGCTGTGTTTATGTTCGCCGTCGCAGGCGATGATGGAGGCCACTTCGATCACGCTACGCTCGCCGCTTTTGCGTTGAATGCCGCCACGAAAGGTAAAAATTACCTGTCCCAACGACCACACCACGCCGCCGCGCGCATACTGAGAAACTGCATTTTCAGGCGTCATCCAGCCCTTCGGCTGACCGCCGGAATCAAGCGCCAAAATCGCTAACGACATCGGTTTCCTGCTCCCCTCGGCGACATGTGCAGCATCGTGGACGACGACGTGACAGCGCTTCGAAGCCGTAACTTACCATGAATCAGCGACAAGCGTGTGGCAGCGGGGCGGCGAGAGGGCTGAGGCGTTGTAGGAGCGGCTTGCCGCGACCCAATGTGCCAACGCGAATAGGGGTCGCGGCAAGCCGCTCCTACAGAGAAATTTACGCCTGAAGTTGCAGCGAAGCCAGCCGGTTATAAAGCGGGGAACTGACCATCAATTCCGCATGCGTGCCCTGCGCAATCACCCGGCCTTCGTCGATGACGACGATGCGGTCGGCGCTTTGCACGGTGGACAGTCGGTGCGCGATGATGAGCGTGGTGTGTTTGCGCGCGAGGCGCTCGATGGCGTCGGTGACCAGCACTTCGCTTTCGGCGTCGAGTGCGCTGGTGGCTTCGTCAAGCAGCAACACCGCACGATCCGCGAGAATGGCGCGGGCAATGGCGACGCGCTGGCGCTGACCGCCGGACAAGCGCACGCCGCGTTCGCCCAATTCCGTGTCAAGCCCGTTCGGCAGTGTGTTCGCAAACTCCGTCACGTGCGCCGCGTCGCAGGCGGCGCGCACGTCGGCATCACTCGCTTTCAAGTCGCCGTAACGCACGTTCTCCGCCACGCTGCCGGAGAAGATCACCGGGTCTTGCGAAACCAGCGCGTAGCGTTCGCGCAGGGCGTTGAGATCAGCCGATTTGACGTCGACGCCGTCGATTGAAATGGTGCCTGCCTTGGGGTCATAGAACCGCAGCAACAGTTGAAACACCGTGCTTTTGCCTGCGCCGCTGGGGCCGACCAGCGCCACCACTTCACCGGGCTTCACCGCTAGCGAAAAATCGGTCAGCGCTTCTGATTGCGGACGCGTTGGGTAGCTGAACGTGACGTGGTCGAAAACGATGTCACCGCGCGCGTCCTTGCCGGTTGGCAACGCCACAGGATGTGCGGGCGCTGCAATTGCGGCCGGTGTCGCGAGCAATTCGCGGATGCGTTCGCTCGCGCCGGATGCCCGCTTCAACTGTCCAAACACCTCAGAAATTGCGCCCGTGGCGGTGGCCACCATCACCGCATAGAACACGAACGCAGAGAGTTGTCCAGCCGTCATTTTTCCGGCCAAAACCTCATGTCCGCCGATCCACAAAATGATCGACACCGCCATGAACGCGAGCACGATGACTACCGCTGCCAGCGTGGCGCTGGTGCGTTCGCGTTCGGCGGCGTTGGCGAACAAGTCGTTAATGCGGTCCGAGAAACGCTTCTGCTCAAAATCCTCGCGCGCATACGCCTGCACCGTTCGCACCGCGTGAATCGTCTCGTCGCCGCGGGCCATCGCGTCCGCCAGCCGGTCCTGACTAAGCTTTGCGAGTTTGCGTACTTTTTTGCCGAGAAAGATGACCGGCAGAATCACCACCGGGATGCCGAACAGCACGTAAACCAGAAGCTTCGGCGAAGTAACCGCGAGCATGACCAGGCCACCCAACAGCAGCACCGCGTTCCTCAACGCAAACGAAAATGCGCTGGTCACGACGCCTTCGAGCACTTGCGTGTCGTTTGACAACCGCGACAGCACATCGCCCACCCGCTGCTGCTCAAAAAATGCGGGGGACAGCGTGAGCAGATGCGCGTAAATCTTCTGCCGAATGTCGTTGACCACGCGATTGTTGACCCACGCGATGTTTGAGTAACGCACGTAAACGCCGATGCCTTGTGCCAGTGCTAGTCCGACCATGATTAGCAGAATGTTGTCGAGTTCGCTGGTGCTGCCCGCTGCGAAGCCCTGATCGATCACACGCTTTAAGCCCTCGCCAATTGCAAGCACGGCACCCGCTGCAACGGCCAGCCCGAGCATCGCCCAGACTACGCGCCGCCAGTACGGTCGCACGAACGGCCACATGAATTGGATGACCGCGGCGCGGGAAGTTACGGACGGGGAGGGAGCGGTAAGTTCAGCAAGCACGGGTACAACTTGTGGGCGGAATCTGCGTTTAAAAGTATTCGATTATCGACTACAACTTTTCGCCGAAAGCCGCGTTTAACCCGGTGTGTGGACTGATATTCGCTAATTGCGACTTTTGTATAAATGGAGTCCAGGGCCGCGTGCAGAAAACGTTTATACGAAAAGCTGATTGCGGATTCCAGCCCTTGTGGCAAATCGAAAACCCGCAGCCAATCGACAGCCATACCCCGCATAATCGTTGCTAGTAACGTGGGCATCCGCTCACGGAAGGAGGCGCATTTCATGGAACGTCGCGATTTTTTGCAGGCAATGCTTGCGGCTGCGGGCGCATCAATGACCGTCGGCAACGTGCTGGCGCAGGACAAATATCCGAGCAAACCGATCACCTGGATTTGCCCCTACGCCGCCGGTGGCAGCGCCGACAATCGCTCGCGCCAGATGGCCAAGGTGATGGGCATCGCTCTGGGTCAACCGATCATCATCGACAACAAATCGGGTGCGGGCGGCAACATCGGCACCGAATTCATCGCCAAGGCGAAGCCCGACGGTTACACGCTGGGTATGGGTAATTTCGCGCCGCTCGCAGTGAATCACGCGTTGTTTAAAAAAATCAACTTCGATCCGGTTAACGACATCGTGCCGATTATGCTGATTGAAAAGGGCCCGCTGATTTTGACGGTGCGCAACGATTCACCGTTCAAGACGGTGAAAGACATTGTTGCCGCTGCGAAAGCCGCACCCGGCAAGCTCTCCTACGCCTCGGGCGGCATTGGCGGCACGCATCATTTAAGCGGGGCGCTGTTTGAACATGCGGCAGGCATCGACATGATTCACGCGCCGTACAAGAGCGGCTCGGCAGCCGCGACCGACCTGCTCGGTGGTCAGGTGCAGATGATGTTTGAGCAGATGTATGTCGCGATGCCCGGCGTGCAAAGCGGCAAGACGCGAGCGATTGCGATCACCAGCAAGACGCGCAACCCGCTGCTGCCGAAGTTGCCCACGATGGGCGAGTCGGGCTACCCTGCGGTGGAAGTGTTGAACTGGCAGGGACTTGTTGGGCCAAAAGGCTTGTCGGTGGAGCTGGTGAAGTTACTTAACGCGACGGCTAACAAAGCGATGTTCGACAAAGACTTGCGCGAGAAAATTCTCAGCCAGGGCAACGAACTCGGCGGCGGAACGCCGGAACAGTTCGCGGCGTTGATCAAGGCCGAAATGCCGCGTTGGGCCAAGGTAGTCAAAGACGCGAAGATTGAGCCGGAATAGACGACTGATTGGCGTGTACCTTTAAGGGCACCTTTAATAATTCATTTGTGCGGCGCATTGTGTCGTCGCGCGGTGCTCGCGCTTTTGCCAAATGAACTCACGTGACCTGCGCGTACGCTCCGGTTGCTGCGCTCCGGGCTCCTAACACTGCATCCCCAAAAATGAATTATTAGCCGAGATTTTCCATTAGCTCACATTTCTAATGGAAACCATTAGCGCAAGTGATTGATCTGACTGGTGTTTAGGGTGGTTTTGAGATAGCGTTCGGTATCGCGATTTCAGTGCGGGATTGATGTGGACTTTTCGCTTCGTTTCTCGGACAAGGAAATCACGC
>JAYVNO010000105.1:0-5382 GCA_043758415.1 Burkholderiales bacterium | reverse complement strand
CGGTGAAGTATTGATTTACCGTTCGGGCTGAGCTTGTCGAAGCCTAGCTCGCACAGGGAAACCCTTCGACGAGCTCAGGGCGAACGGGTAAAGCAGTTCAGACTTCACAAGGCCGGATCAATAGTTACTCGCTGCTGGAGTCATAAGGTCTTTGTAGGCAGTGCAAAAACTCACCCAAAAGTCCTGTCGCACAGAGCTGTTTAGAAGAACTGATATTGGGATACAACAACCACAAAAAACATTTGTGGTGCCGGTGAGATGAATCGAACACCCGACCTTCGCATTACGAATGCGCTGCTCTACCAACTGAGCTACACCGGCTTTGGTGGTGCGGTTGCGGCGATTTTGCTGCCTGCAATGCACTAGTACTACGCAGATCACGTTAAGCAAACGCTGCGTAGCCCATAATTATGCCATGGCTAATTGTTCTGTTCAAACCCGATGAAGCTCGCTCGAATTATGGGTTTCCACGCCGTCAACGCGCGCCTTGAGCGTCGCCCTGAAACGGTGGTCGAAATTTTCATCTCCAACTCGCGGCGAGACGCGCGGGCGGCAACGCTTCAGGCGCTGGCCGACTCGCTCAACATCGAGTTGCAATCGGTCGATCACGGGCGACTGGCAGTGCTCGCGCAATCGGAAGAGCATCAGGGCGTGGTGGCGCTGGTGGAGGCGTCGGCCGACGGCACGACGGGGGCGGATTTTGACGCAGTGCTGGCTGCTGCGCTTAAATGCCCACGTCCGCCGTTGTTTTTGTTGCTGGACCAGATTCAGGATCCGCACAATCTGGGCGCATGCATTCGTAGCGCCGACGCGTTTGGTGCGGACGCGGTGATCCTGCCCAAGCATGCCTCCGCGCCGCTCACCGCCGTGGCGTTGAAGGCCGCCAGTGGTGCCACCGAGACCACGCCGGTCTGCACCGTGGTCAATTTGGTGCAGTGCATTGAGACATTGCAGCAAGCCAACATCTGGGTGCTCGGTGCCGAGATGGAAACCGAGGCAACACTGTTCAACACAACGCTCACCGGCCCGCTCGCGTGGGTGCTCGGCAACGAGGGTAAAGGCTTGCGCAGGCTCACGCGCGAGCGTTGCGACGCGCTGGTCGCGATCCCGATGGTGGGAGCGGTTGAGAGCCTCAACGTCTCCGTGGCGACCGCAGTTTGTTTGTACGCAACACAGGCGGCGCGCGCGAACAAAAAATAGCACACGCTGAGGTTCGTTGCGCAGCTTTGCTGGGCATGACGCTTGCGTCAACAGGGGTACTATTAGCGCTTCCTAGTTGTCATTGATCTCATGCTTGCTTTCGTACTGAGAAGATTGTTCCAAGCAGCACTCGTCATGCTCGTGGTTGCGTTTGTTGCCTTCTCGTTGTTCAACTATGTGGGCGACCCGATCAACATGATGTTGGGGCAGGACGCAACGCCCGAGCAAAAGGTTGAACTGCGCGAAGCGCTCGGGCTCGACAAGCCAGATTACGTGCAGTTTGCAGCGTTTGTCGGCAACGCGGTCAAGGGCGATTTTGGTTTGTCGCTGCGCCAAGCGCGCCCCGTCTCAACGCTCATCAAAGAACGCTTGCCAGCGACGCTTGAGCTCGCATTTTGTGCGGCGATTCTTGCGCTCGTCGGCGGTGTGGTCATGGGCGTCTACACCGCGCTCAATCGCAAAGGTGTGTTCTCCCAGTTTTTGCTTACGGTATCGCTCATCGGCGTGAGTTTGCCGACCTTTTTGATCGGCATTTTGTTGATACTGGTGTTCGCTGTGACGCTGCAAGTATTGCCGTCGTACGGACGCGGCGATCCGACGCAAATTGGCTGGTGGAGCACCGGTTTTTTGACTACCAGCGGGCTGCGCGCTCTGGTTTTGCCGTCAATCACGTTGTCGCTCGGCACCATGACGCTGATCATGCGGCTGGTGCGCAGCGAAATGATGGAAGTGTTGCGTACCGACTACATCAAATTTGCGCGCGCTCGTGGCCTGACCAATCAGGCTGTGCATTTTGGTCATGCGCTCAAGAACACGCTGGTGCCCGTGCTGACGATTACCGGCTTGCAGCTGGGCTCGATCATCGCGTTTGCCATCGTCACCGAGACGGTATTTCAGTGGCCCGGCATGGGCTTTTTGTTCATTCAATCCGTCCAGTTTGCCGACATCCCGGTGATGGCGGCTTATCTGGTGTTGATCTCAGCGGTTTTCGTGACCATCAACCTGATTGTTGACCTGTTGTACTACGTGGTTGATCCGCGTTTGCGCATTGAACAAACCTCTACATCACATTAATTTTTCTTGCAAGGATCCAGATGTATAACCCGAGCAAAGTCTCCGACACCATCCGCGAATATCACAGCGATCTCACCGCGATTCGCCGCGACATTCATAGCAATCCTGAGCATGCCTACAAGGAGACGCGCACCGCAGCAATTGTCACCGAGCGCTTGAAGGCATACGGCGTAGATGAAGTGCATACGGGCGTTGGCGGTACGGGCGTCGTTGGCGTGATTCGCGGCAATCGACCCGGCACCCGCAGTGTGGGGCTGCGCGCCGATATGGATTGCCTCGCAATGTCGGAGGAAACGCGGCTGCCGTACGCGTCAAAAAATCAGGGCTATATGCATGCCTGCGGTCATGACGGGCACACCACGATGTTGCTCGGCGCGGCGCGATTTCTCGCCAAGTCGCGCAATTTCGCCGGCACGGTTTACACCGTCTTTCAGCCGGCAGAAGAGGGCCAAGCCGGCGCCAAAGCGATGATGGACGACGGCTTGTTCACCCGGTTTCCGATTGATGTTTTTTACGGGCTGCACAACGCGCCCTGGGTGCCGCTCGGCTCGATGGCGGTGCGCAATGGCGCGATGATGGCAGCCGCGGATCGCATTGAGATAACCATTGAAGGCAAAGGCGGTCACGGAGGCATGCCACAGTTCGTGACCGACCCGATTCTGGCGGCGGCGCACGTGATCACGGCGATTCAGTCGATTGCGTCGCGCAATGCCGACCCAGCCGATTCAGTCGTGGTGTCCATCTGCGCGATGGAAGCGGGCGTGATGAACACGTACAACGTGATTCCCCGTGAAGTGAAATTGATCGGCACGGTGCGCACCTATCGCAAAGAAGCGCAAGCTATGGTGATCGAAAAGCTCAACGTGCTGGTGGCGAACACTGCGGCTGCGTTTGGTTCAACGGGCACCGTGAATTACATCGTTGGCTATCCGGCAACGATCAACCACAAGCGCGAAGCCGAGTTGGCAGCAGAAGTCGGACGTGGCGTCTTCGGGCCGGAAAATGTCATCACCGAAATTTTCCCGAACACTGGCGGAGAGGACTTCGCGTTCTTCCTCGAGGCAGTGCCCGGCGCATACATCTGGGTCGGTCAACAATGCGACGGCAACTTTCCGATTCATCATCCCAAATATGACTTCGACGACCGCATCATTCCGAACGGTGCGGGGCTCCTCGCGGCGATTGCCGAACATGAATTGCAAGGATAGTTTCGCGCCATGAAACTAAATGACCTTCCTCAAAATTTCGTCGACGATCTGGTCGCGATTCGTCGCGATATTCACGCCAATCCTGAGCTTGCCTATGAGGAGGTACGCACCAGCAAACTCGTCGCTGAGAAGCTGCGTTCATATGGCGTAGACGAAGTGCATACGGGCATCGCAAAGACGGGCCTCGTCGGCGTGATTCGTGGCAAGCGATCAGGTGGCACGATTGGTTTGCGCGCGGACATGGACGCGTTGCCAATGCAGGAAAAAAATTCCTTTCTGCACGCATCAAACCGGGCCAAAGTGATGCACGCGTGCGGTCACGATGGCCACACCACGATGTTGCTTGGTGCTGCGCAATACCTCGCTGCCACCCGCAATTTTGCGGGCACCGTACACCTGATTTTCCAGCCAGCCGAAGAGGGCGGCGCTGGCGGGGACTTGATGGTTAAAGAAGGACTGTTCGACCGCTTTGACTGTGACCGGATTTTTGCCGTTCACAATCGGCCTGATCTGCCAATTGGTAAGTGGGGCACGCGAGTCGGGCCGTTTATGGCGTCTGCCGACGCGTTCACCATTGAAATCACCGGCAAGGGCGGACACGCTGCGCGCCCGCATCTGGTCTGTGACCCGGTGGTGGTTGCCGCAACGCTCGCGCTCGCGATGCAAACCATCGTGTCGCGCAACGTCAGCCCACTCGAATGTGCGGTGGTCGGCATCAGCGCAATTGAGGGCGGCAATTTGCCCGCGTTTGCGGTTGTCCCGGACACGGTGAAAATGACCGGCACGGTGCGCACTTATGACCCGGCAACGCAAGATTTAATCGAGGCACGAATGGGCGAATTGGTCGCGGGTATTTCTGATGCCCATCGTGCGAAGGGCACGTTGCAGTTCACCCGCCTTTACCCACCGGTCATCAACACGGCGGCTGAGGTGGAATTTGCGCGTCTTGCAGCGGCTGAAGTGTGGGGCGAAGAGAACGCTAACGCCAATTACACGGCGTCAATGGGCGGAGAGGATTTCTCGTTCATGCTGCAAAAACGGCCTGGCTGTTACTCGGTGATCGGGCAGGGCACGGGTGGCGAAATTATCCCCATTCACAACACGCGGTACGATTTTTGTGATGCCATCATTCCGAACGGCGTGCGTTATTTTTCGCGGCTTGCGGAACGTGGGTTGCCGCTGTGACGTGGTGCAAATTTATAGGGTGCGCTCCGCGCACCAAACCGTGGGCCAAGGCTCGCGTGTCGCAACGCGAAATCGACGGTGCGCATAGCGCACCCTATGCCACGCCCCTCGCTCAAAGGTAAGCTTTGGACGCAATTTCCCGGTTTTTTGATGGTGACGTGTGGTGGAGCTTCAAGCGCTCGCCGGTGACGATCATCGCTGCGATTTTGGCTACGATGTGCATTCTCGGCGCGGTGCTGGCACCGCTCATCGCGCCGCACAATCCGTACGACCTCGCGCAGATTTCGTTGCTTGACTCGAACCTGCCACCTGCATGGAACGAAGCGGGCAATTCGCGTTTTTTGTTGGGCACCGATCAGCAGGGCCGCGACATTTTGTCGACCATCATGTACGGTAGCCGCGTGTCGCTGCTGGTAGCCATGTGTGCGGTGGCGATGTCGATTGTCATGGGCGTGAGCCTTGGGTTGCTGGCGGGCTATGTCGGTGGCCGCATTGACAGTCTGATCATGCGAATCGCTGATATTCAGCTCACCTTTCCGGCGATTTTAGTGGCGCTGTTGATCAGCGGCATTGGGCGGCAATTCGTGCCGCGCGATATGCAGGACGAGCTTGCGTTGTACGTGATCATTTTCTCCATCGGACTGACCGGCTGGGTGCAATATGCGCGCACTGTGCGCGGCTCGACGTTGGTGGAGAAGAGCAAGGAATATGTGCA
>JAYVNO010000104.1:0-16055 GCA_043758415.1 Burkholderiales bacterium | reverse complement strand
GCCTGTGGATAAAGCTACATCGCGCTTCAACCCGCCCAACCTCCACTTAATAATCGGGGTTTGCTGTTCAGACAACCGGGGCCACTTCTGTCAACATGGCCGTGCCGAGCGGGTTTTTATCGAACCATTTTTTGGTGACGAAAAGCGTGGCCGGGATGCGCTGCTGAATCAAAAATTGAATCAGCTCGGCGTCAAAGCCGCCGCCACAGGCATCAAGCGTGAGTGCAATACGGCCGTCATTGACGGGGTGAGGCGCAGGCGCAATGCGGTGGTGCAGTTCGCTGATCTGTCCCATCGCGCTCGCGGTGGCCACCAGCGCGAGTGCCGCCAGCGCGGCCAGCGCTTTGATCAGCGGTCGTGCGAGGTTCGGACGCGGAGAGGAAGCTTTCATGCGGTCTGTCGTCCGGCGGAGGTTGATGCCGGTGCACCGCTTTAACGCCCAGAACGAATATCGGACTACATCCGTCGCGGCACATCCGCAATTTGATACAGCTTTTGTAGCAACGCTGCGTTCTAATTGGGCTAGACGCGCGTTTGGTGTCTAAGTGACTATTTCGCTTTTGAGACGCTAACCCCAATCAACGCTTGGTTTAGCAAAAAAGCTGTTGTCGATGTCGCGGCTTCGGTGAGCTGCGGCATACCTAGAAATCGGTGCCGCCGGACGGAGGGGCCGCACGTAACTGTGCCCCTCCGCTAAGGTTGGTGCAACCGATTACGGTCTGAACGTATCGCCGAGGGTCAAGCCTTCACGCCGTGGATCAGCACCGCCCTCAAGTACCGTTCCCCCGTTGCGCTGTACTTTCACAATGGTGCCAATGCCGCTGCTCTGCGCAGCGACACTGACGGTATGTCCGAGCGCGCGCAGGCCGCTGACCAACGGATCGCTGTCGCCGGCAATACCGCCCGTCGGCGCGACGATGTTGACGTTGGGGTGCTCGCCCCCGACGTTGGTGGTGACGCTGTTGGCCGCGCCAAAGTCGATCATTGACGTGGCCTGCTGCGCGTTCAACCCCCAGTCGAGCACGCCCACCAGCGTCTTGGCAACGTACTGGATGATCGTTGAGCCGCCCGGTGAGCCAGTGCCCATCACAAAGTCGCCCATGCTGCCGTCGTTGGCTTGAGCGAACACCAGCGTCGGTGCCATTGAACTGCGCGGGCGCTTATTGCCCTGAACGCGATTGGCGATAGGCCCGATGGCGTCGCTGGGCAGCACCGAGAAGTCAGTCAGCTGGTTATTCAGCAAAAAGCCATCGGTCATGCGAAACGAACCCATACCGCTTTCGATGGTAGTGGTCATCACCACCACGTTGCCCACCTTGTCGATGATGGTGATGTGCGTTGTGCCCTTGCCTTCAGCGTCGCCGATGCCGAGCTTGGGGCCGGGGAACACACCCGCCACGGCGACGCCCATGCTTTTGTTGAAGTCGATCAGATTGGCGCGGTTGCGCAGGTAGGTCTTGCTCAGCATCGCATCGGGCGAGCCGCCAGGCAATGGCACGAAATCGGTGTCCGCGATGTAGACGTTGCGGTCGGCGTAGGCCAGCCGCTCGGCCTCGGCGACCAGATGCACGCCAGCCACCGTCGGCTTGCCACCGTTGCCATCAATCGCCGTTGGCTTGAGCCCGGTCAGGTAGAAGTTTTCCAGCATGCCCAGCGTTTGCGCCACGGTAATACCGCCGGATGAAGGCGCTCCCATGCCGCAGACCCAATAAGTGCGATACGTGGTGCAAACGGGGTCTCGCTTAATCGCCTGATAAGCCGCCAGATCGCTCAGCTCGGTCAAGCCCGGTGTAATGGCAAACGCGGGGTTGCCGCCGCTGGTCAGCTTGATTTTGTTGACGATATTTTGCGCGATGGGGCCGGTGTAGAGCGCGTTGGCACCGGAGGTTGCGAGGGTTGTCAAAGTCGCTGCGTAGGCCGGATTTTTGATGACGGTACCCAGCGCTTTTGCGCTGCCATCAGCGTTCAAAAAATAGGCAGCGGCCTCTGGGTCTGTCTGGAGCAGCGTGCGGCTGCCGGCAATCGCGTCGGCCATGCGCCCGCTGACAGGAAAGCCGTTGGTGGCGAGCTGAATTCCCGAACTGAACAGGTCTTTCCAAAGTAAACTGCCGTAATCCTTATGTGCCAGCTCAAGCATGCGCACCACGCCCGGTGTGCCCACCGAGCGTCCGCTCTGGCGCAACAGATTGAATGACGCGCCAGACTCCGGCGCTGCGACGACCGGTTTTGGCGGTGTCAGATCAGTTGCCGATACATAACGCAAATAAGTTTCTGTGGCCGCAGCCGGCGCTTTCTCGCGGCCATCGTAGGACTGCACTTTCTTTGTTTTGGCGTCGTAGTGCAGCATGAAAGCACCCCCGCCGAGACCGGACGATTGCGGCTCCACGAGCCCAAGCACCGCCTGCACGGCGACCGCAGCATCCACTGCCGAGCCACCGCCTTTAAGCACGTCGCAGCCGGCTTTGCTGGCGTACGGGTTGGCTGCGACCACCATGTAGGTTTTGGCGGAGGTCAGGTTTTTCGCTCGGAATCCTGACGAAGGTTCTGGCGCTGACGGATCACCCGGCACGCCTGAACCGACCACCACGCTGCCAGCATCGGACAGCACTGCACACGAAGTATCAGGCGGGACCACCACGACAGGCGGCGGTGGCTCCACCACAACAGAGTCGCTGCCGCAACCGTGGAGGCTGAGCGCGGCGATGGTTGCTGCGACGACGCTCAAAGCGAGCGCGACGCGACGCCGCGCGAGCGGCGGTGTGGGGCGAATTGATTTCATCAGTGACTCCTGGTGGATTTTCTGGAATGAACGACACCTGATGTTAAGCCGCGACGAACGCGATATAGTTTATGGCGTCAGCAAATGAAACCCCGAGAAGCGAAAAGGCCGCCAGACGCAATAGCAGGACGATACCGGCTGCGTATAAAGACTCGCGAATAATGCCGACACCGCCGGTGACAGGCTTGAGCATTGATCTCTACGCACCGCAAGTTTCTACGCGCGGCAACCGCCGAGCGCGCTCGGTGGGCAATAGAAAAAAAGTACCGAGCCGCAATGAGTCTGAGCGCCACGAGATCCAATGAAGCGAACGCTGCAATTTGTCTCAGGCGTTGACAAAATCGCGAATCGGCGACCGAAAGAAAAAGGGCTAGCCGAAGCTAACCCTTTGATTTTTATTGCTATTCTGTACTTAATTCTGGTAGGACGTGGCGGGCTCGAACCGCCGACCAACGGATTAAAAGTCCGCTGCTCTACCAACTGAGCTAACATCCCGAAGCCTTATATTATAGCCACACGTCTGACATTTCTGCAACCCGACGCCGCTGGCTTGGGTCACAAGATTTAGCCCATTTGGCGCTTGAGAAATCGCATCAGTCTGCCCACTATCGGCAGCTTTTCGTAAAGCTCCTCAGCGGCATCCCAGTAGTCTCGGTGATAACAAACGCGGTCATCGCCACCAAATTTCAGGTGCGAGCTGCCGCGAATAGTCTGCGTGACATTGGGCTTGTACTTCTTGATGCAAAAGCAAAAATCCCAGGTCAGGAACGCTTCGTCGTCCTGCTCAACTTTGTTATGCACGACGAATCGAGGATCGTGCAGCGACACATACATTTCGGCGAAAATGTGCTCAATTGAGGCCACGGTGCAGACCTCGTTGAACGGGTCTTTGAAATAGGCGTCTGTTGCGTAGAAGTCGCGCAGCTTCGGTAAGGTGGCTTCGGTGATCGATTCGAAATACGCCGCAAGTCGGTCTAGTCGCTCGCTCAAAGCCCGGTCGACTTCTTGATGAGCTTGAAATACTGGCTATATGGCAACAGGCGCAGCAACTTGAGCTGACGCGTGAACGCGCGCGGAAAGTGGATCTCAAAATCGCCCGATTCGTAGCCTTTGATCATCTCGCTCGCAGCCTCTTCCGGTTCGATCAGATGCGGCATCTTGAAATCGTTGCCCGCGGTGAGCGGCGTCTTCACGAAGCCTGGGTTCACCACAGACACTCCGATGCCTTTTTCGCTCAGATCGATATAGAGCGTTTCTGCGAAATTGATCATTGCCGCCTTGGACGGTCCATACACCATCGCCTTGGGTAATCCACTGTAACCCGCGACCGATGCGACCACGCTGACGTGACCGCTGCCCTGCTTCAAAAAATATTGGGTCAGCAGCGCGCTTGCGTTCATGGCTCCGTAAACGTTGGTTTGCATCATGCTTCGGATGGCCTCTTCATTCAGCTCCCACGCGCGAATGGCGCGATAGGTGCCCGCCATCACGATGCCGAGATCAAGGCCGCCCCAACTGTGATGAATGCTCTCCAGCGCTGCGGCGACCGATTTGCCATCGACAATATCAAGCGGCAGTCGCAATGCATTCGTCTGCGAGGCAAACGCCTCGTCGAGTGTTTTTGCCGTACGCGAGGAAACAGCGACTTTCGCCCCCTTCGCCAGTAACGCCTCAGCCAGCGCTTTGCCAATGCCGGTGGACGCGCCGATTATCCAGACGCGAAGCTGAGCCCAGTCGCGGATCGGAGGGTTGAGCGTAGCCATCGTTATTGTTTGTAGAAAGTAATGAGCACTTCACCGAGTTTGAATCCAAACTTGGAGAACTCAGCGCGATTGATCATGATCTTGTCGTCAAGCTGCCACATCCAGTCGTCGAAATCGACGTTGTATATCTTGTCATCAACGGGGAGCGCGAGCACGTATTTCCAGTTGAGCGCGTTGCCCGCCGCCGAGCCAAGCGCCTCACCCACCACGTCTGCGGCAGTGCCGACGTAGCGATCACCCTGCTTTTTGATCGTCCACACACGACGCTCCTTTTTGCCGTCCGCGTAGGTGAAGTCCTCGTCCAGTGTGCCGGTATTGCCGACCCATGTGCACTTCATGTCGACTGTCATGCGACGAAGCACTTTGCCGGAACGATCTTGCACGATGCCGTGCGCGATCACGCGGCCATTGAAGTATTGCTGCAAATCAAACTTGGGCTTTTCCTGCGCGTAATCGGACACCTGAACGGACGCGCACCCTGCCAGTAGCAGCGCCAGCGTAGCAAAGCTCAAAAATCGAAATAGCGAATAGTTGCGTGTCATGACGGGTCTCCAGAGAGTCAAAATTTGCGGTGAATTTTCCACAGCAATGCCAAAGCCGCGAGCTTCAACGCGCAGGGAAGTACGGTGTAGGCCAGCGTGAGCGCGGCGACATTGGACGCCGGTTCGCCCGGGCGATAGCCGAACGCACTGACGACGGGTAGCGCCAGTCCGGCGGCTAGTGCGAGGTTAGCTTTGGTTGCGAAAGTCCAGATGCCGAAATAGCTTCCGGTTTGCTCGCGGGCATTCGCTCTTTCAATGGCGTCCGCAAGCAGTGCGGGTGGCAGCGCCAGGTCGGCACCCAGAGCGATACCACTGGCGATACACACCACCAGAAATGCGACGCGATCGCCCGCACCAAAACTCGCGGCCCACGAAAACGCGATGACGGCAACTACCATGCCGATGCCCCACGCAGTGACCTTACCGAACCGCGCAGCCAGCATCACCCACAGCGGCATGGCAAGCGCGCCCGCGAGAAAATAACTGACCAGAAACACAGGCTCCCATTCTTTAGCCTGCAGCACATCATCGACAAAAAAGAGAAGTAGCGTCGCAGGAATGGCAGACGCAATTCCGTTCAAGGCAAATACCGCAAGCAATGCGACGAAGCGCTTGTCTTTCAGCACGCCGAGCAACGCGGCTGACGTCCCGACCGCGACCTTCGCTTCGCGCAGTCGCCACAGCGCGAACAGCGCAACGATCAGCACCAGGGCAAACAACCACGAAAAACGCGCAAGTCCAAGGCCGATTTGCGCCGTCTGAACGTCGCCGCTGGCAAGCACCGTAGGCAAAGCTGCGGCAATCAGCACGCCGAGTAAACCCACCGCTTCGCGGCTGGCGGTGAGTCGGGTGCGCGCCAGCGAATCAGGCGGCAGCTCAGCGCCCCATGCGCTGTACGCAATGGTCGCGAGGCTAAAGCCGAAGTACACCAGAATTAGCGACCCAGTGAGCCACGGCCACAGTGCAACTGGGAGCGCTGAGGCAGCCGCTGGATTGAGCAAAGCCAGCATGCCGGTAAGCAATGCCACGCATGCGACTGCGACGGCCGCAAAGCGGGTCGCGAGACGATCAGACCAGCGTCCTAGCAAGGGATCAACAAACGCGTCGGCAAAGCGCAGCACTAGTAGCAAGACGCCGAGTGCGCTGAGCGATAAGCCCAGCTCCGCATAAAGCTTGGGTACGTGCACGTAAATGGGCAGTGCCGCCATCGCCAGCGGTGCCGCAAACAAGCTGTAGCGAACAAGCTCTGGTTTGCTGACGGGTTGCACGACGTGGTCTTTGTACGGTCGGGTGGCTATTCAGGCTTGCCGAGCAACTGATTGCGCATGCGCGGCTGCGACGACTTTTCGTTGAGCCAAATACCGAAGAAGGCATCGGTGAACGCCGGATCACTCACCTCACCCCGGAATGCGCCGTTGAAGAAAAACTTCGATGTCCGCGCTGGCGTGACGACGCCGGTGATCCGATCTCCCTCCTTGACGTCAACGAACACTCGTTCCATTTCCGTGAGCCATTTCGGGTATACCGTGTCGTCGCCGATGCCCTGGCCGCGCATCTCGTCGATACTGCGTTCAGCCAATTTACGGGCAGAAAAGGTTCGCAGATATTGGAGGTCGAGGGCGTGCGGATTGGTGCGGTCGAAGGCGGAGCCGCCGGGCGTCCACAGGTACGCGTTGTAAACCTGAAAACCGAGCACCCGCAGCAATCCGCCGCCGAGCAACTTAAGCTCCGGCATGCCTGCCTTAACGTTGGTTGAAAGGGGTGGCGCGGAGAGCGCGGTTTGTGCATGCAGCGGGGCATTCCCGATCAAGACGAACAACGCGATGCAAAGCGCCCTTACGTTGCGCGCAACGGCTCCGTTGTTCTGCACTTTAACGCGCCAAAGTATATTGACCAACATTGATACTCCCTGCTTCAAATCCTGCAATGCAGTAGGCCAGATAGAACCGCCAGAGTTTCACGAAATTTTGCGAGAAACCCTGAGCGGTGATCTCATCATGTCGGGCATCGAATTGTCGCAGCCAGCGGCGCAGCGTCTCGGCGTAATCCAGCCCGAACTCGAGACGCGAGGTAACCTGCATCTGAGCGCTGACGGCTTTGGCCTCGAAGCGCTCCGGCGACGGTAACATGCCACCCGGAAAAATGTATTGCTGGATGAAATCGCTGGTCGATTCATATTGCTCGAAGCGCTGCTCGTCAATGGTGATGACCTGCACGCACGCACGGGCACCAGGACGCAGCGCCAGCTGTACGGCCTGAAAGTAGCTGCCCCAGTATTTTTGACCCACCGCTTCAAACATTTCAATCGAGGCGACACCGTCAAAGGTTGAACCGAAGCGTTTGCCAACGTCACGATAATCGCACAACTCGAACTGAACTTGCGATTCAAGCCCTGCCGCCTTGATTCGCTCGCGTGCGCTGTCCAGTTGTGCAGGCGACAGTGTGATCCCGGTAACCCGCAAACCACGAGACTGCACCGCGTATTCGGCGAATCCGCCCCAACCGCACCCAATTTCAAGAATGTGCCCGCCGACCGGGGCGTCTATTTCCGCGAGGATACGCTCGTATTTTGCGATCTGCGCGGACGCCAGGTCACCGTTCATGTTGCCACTGAACAACGCCGACGAATAGGTCATGGTCGAGTCGAGCCACTCCCGATAGAACGTATTGCCGAGATCGTAGTGCGCCTCGATATTTTTGCGCGCCTGCTTCTTGCTGTTGTTACGCAACAGATGGCGCAACTTGAACAACCAGCCCTTCCAGCCACGCCCGTAAAACGCGGGCATCAGCTCGTTTTGATTTTTTGCGAGCAACGTCAACAGCGCCACGAGATCGGGTGAATCCCACATGCCGTTGAAATAGCCTTCACCAAATGCGACGTCACCACCGGTGAGAATCTGCGTACAGATGCCGAGGTCGTGAATATCAATATGGGCATGAACGCCGTGCGTTTTAGCGCCGAATTCATGACGGCTTTTGTCGGGCAACGTGGCCGTGATGCGTCCGTAACGCAAGCCGCCGAGCAGCTTGAATAGCACACGCGCTGCGATGGGCAGCGATGGTGGAAGCGAAGAAAAGGTTGTGTCGATAGCACTCATGAGCGCGAAATACCTGTCATGGTTGATTTAAGTTTGCCTAGGAACGGGACTCGCTTGGCCCAGAGACGCAAGGCGTGCCAGTGAATACGGGCGACGACCGCCAGCGTCTGTAGCGGAAAGCGGAACGCGGCGCGGCGTAAGTTTGCACGCGTGAGCGGTTGCGTCGCGCCGGAGATATGGGTGTGCAGCAATGCACCGTCGCCGCCGTCGCCTTCGTAGTAATCAATACGCGCCATCCAGCGATCCGCGCCGAAATTGAAGCGGAAACGGTAGCCACCGCGTACATCGTTAAATGGTGACACGTGAAGCTGCTTGGTTGCCTCCAGCAACTCACCCGACTGAATGGCGATCCCGTTGGCGGGCATCAACAAATAGCTGTGCGATTGACCAAAAGTGTTGTTAACTTCGACCAGCACCGCACAAACCTCATTAGCCACGCGGCGGCAGACCCAGAAACTCACGGGGTTGAACACGTAGCCGAGCATGCGCGGGAAGCTGTGCAGATCGACTTCGATTTGATTCTCCGCAGTGGTCGCAATCCCATTTTCATGGAGAATTTTGCGCACCCAGGCCAGCGTTGACGATCCGTCGCGCGGGCCGTGGTCGTGCTCCTGAAACGACACCAAGCCCGCTCGATTGACGGAGATTTGTTGCGCTACATCCGAAAGCCTCTCAAGCGGAATTCTCAGGCAAAACAGCGGATAGGTGAACTTGTGATTTGCGGGCCGAAAGCGCTCATGAACCACCTCGCCGACGATGATGGCGGCAGCGCTCATTCAGCAGCCAGCAGCGCCGTGGAATCAGCAGTTGCGGCACCAATCAAATTGATCACATCGAGTGCGGACGACAAACCATCTTCGTGAAAGCCGTTTTTGAGCCAGGCACCGGCGTAGTACGTGTGATTGAGGCCCTGAATGGTCGTGATCCGCTGCTGCGCCATGATTGCGGCCTGATTCAGCAGTGGATGCCAATATTCAAACTCCGCGATCACCGAATCTTTGCGTGGTTCAATCGGTGGGTTCAGCGTTTCAAATAACTGCGTTTTGAACGGCAGTGGTTGCAGCAAATTCATCCAGTAGGTGAGCGCAACCGGGCGCACGTTGTCCGCATCATTTACCTGCAAATAATTCCACGCGGACCAAGCACGACGGCGGCGCGGCATCAGATTCACATCGGTGTGCAGCACGCAGCGGTTGGGCTGATAGCGAACGGCGGACAGCGCGTTGCGCTCGGTATCGGTTGGGTGCGCGAGCAACTTTAGCGCCTGATCGCTATGGCAAGCCAGCACGACAGCGTCGAACTGTTCATGACCATGATCAGTTATCAACTCGACGAAGCCAACGCCGCGCACGATGCGCTTGATCGGTGCGCTGATGCGCGCATCGTGCAATTGTTTGACGATAGCGTCAACGTATGTTTTTGCACCACCGCGCACGGTCATCCATTTCGGACGATTCTGCACGCGAAGCAGACCGTGGTTATGACAAAAACGCAGCAACATTGGAAGCTCAAAATCGAGAACATCGCCGCGTGGCGTTGACCAGATGGAGCCGACCATCGGCCAGATGTACCAGTCAAACAGCGCTTGCGAAAAACGCTCTTTGACCAGAAAGTCCCGCACTGACAGCTGGGGCACGCGCGACTCAATGACCATCGCGGTACAGATGCGATTGAAGCGCATGATGTCCGCTAGGAAGCGTAAAAATTTGGGGTTCAGCGCGTTCGACGGCTGCGCGAAGAGCGACGCGAAATTGGTGCCAGACCATTCGATGCCGTCGCGATCAGCGCGCACGGCGAACGACATATCACTAGGCGCGAGGTCAACGCGCAGCTCGTCAAACAGCTTGAGAATGTGCGGGTAAGTGTGGTCGTTGCAGACCAGAAACCCCGTGTCGACGGGAGCAGTCACGCCGTCGAGCGTTACGTCAACGGTGTGGGTATGGCCGCCGAAATAATCTGCGGCTTCGAAGAGCGTGACCGTATGTCCCGCCCGTTCCAGATAGAAGGCAGAGCCCAGACCCGAAATGCCAGCGCCGACGACGGCGATGCGCATGTTGCCTCCAAATCGCACAAGAAATAGTGTTCTCTCGTACGTTGCAGCGGCGCTGGTGGTTTTTCTCCGCCTTTATGTGGCCGCTGAATGCTCCCTGACTTGTGTAGCGCTACCCGGTTGCTAGTTTGCCTCGACCGTAAATTTCAGCGTACGCGGAGTGATTGTGTATCGCTTCAAAATTCTCGCTAGCGACCATGAATTCGCCGATGTGATCATGCGACTGGCAGGCAAGCGCAATGTCGCGCACCAAGTCTTCTACGAATTTGGGGTTGTCGTACGCGCGCTCAGTGACGAATTTTTCGTCAGCGCGTTTGAGTACGCCGTACAACTCGGACGACGCTTCACGTTCGGCAATATCAATCAGCGAATCAATCGACAACTCGGTAGAGCCTTCGGCACGGATGGTGATGTGTGAGCGTTGATTGTGCGCGCCGTAATCGGAGATTTTCTTGGAACAAGGGCACAAGCTTGTCACCGGCGCGACGACTTGAACCGTGAGCCGGGTGCCATGTGCAGTCGTGGTTTCAACAATCAGCTTGACGTCGCTATCAAGCAAACTCTCCGCGCCCGACACCGGTGCGGCTTTGCGCCGAAAGTACGGAAACGACATTTCGAGATAGCCGGACTTAGCCTCAAGGCGCTCACGCATTTGCACTTCAAGCGCGAGGAAACCTCGCGCAGTGATGGGCGTGCACTCGTCCTCCAGCAACTGGATGAAGCGCGACATATGCGTGCCCTTAACCTGCTCGGGCAATCCGACGTACATGCAGAACGTGGCAACGGTGGCGTGTACCTCGCCGTCAGTGGCGACGATTTTTACGGGGTAGCGAAGCGCCTTGATGCCGACCCGCTGAATGGGCAAATGGCGTGCATCGGGCGAGGCCTGGGTGTCGTCAAGAATATGCGGTGGCGTCGCCTGATACAGCGCGCGATCAAATGCGTTCATAGTTGTAGTTTAGCGGGCGAGGCTCAAGGCTTTTGCGCCAGTAGCGCTTCGATTCTTTGCACAATAGCGGTACTTTGGGGCTCAACCCCGCTTTCAAAGCTCTCGACTCGCGTGCCCTTACGGTCAATGAGGTATTTGTGGAAATTCCACCTCGGCTCTGCGCCGGTGCTTTTCACGAGGCTTGCAAAGATTGGGTCGTTGCGCAGCGGAATGGCT
This sequence comes from Burkholderiales bacterium, assembly GCA_043758415.1. GTDB lineage: Bacteria > Pseudomonadota > Gammaproteobacteria > Burkholderiales > Casimicrobiaceae > Casimicrobium. The sequence continues at coordinate 4,658 of JAYVNO010000104.1, read as the reverse complement.
TCAACCTTGGCGAAGACTGGAAAGGTGACGCCAAAGTTGGCTTGACAGAACTCAGCTATTTTTTTGTTGCTGCCTGGTTCTTGTCCACCAAAGGCATTAGACGGAAATCCCAAAACCACCAATCCACGCGTTGCATACTTTTTATGCAGCGCCTGCAAGCCATCATATTGACCCGTGTAGCCGCATTCGCTAGCCGTGTTGACGACCAGCACCACGCGGCCCTCATATTGGCAGAGCGATTGCGGTTTGCCGCCAGCAAGCGGTTCAACGACGTGATTTAGCACGGGCGGGCAGGCAGCAACAGACATCGCCCCGATAGCGAATATAAAAGCGGCACAAGTGCCTGTCAGGCGAAAACCAATTAGCTTCATGTCCTAGACAATAACACATCGATGTCGTAAACTGCAATCGGCCTGTTGGTTTGTCAACGAGTTCCACGAAATTTTTGATTTTGTCCGTCGTAATGCATGAACCTGTTAACCGAAAATCCTATTAGCACCGCAACAACCGCGGCGAGCATCGCCTCGCATCTGGCGATCAGCGCAGTCGAGCGCGACACCGGCCTGTCGAAAGACGTGTTGCGCGTCTGGGAGCGGCGCTACGGCTTTCCGGTGCCGGAGCGCGATGCCAATGGCGAACGCCTGTATCCGTTATCGCAGGTGGAGCGGTTGCGAGCGATCAAGCGCTTGATGGATTCGGGGCATCGCCCCGGCAAACTGCTGTCGCTGTCCGAGTCTGAGCTTGATACGCTAAGTAGTCGGCAAAATCGCCCGCGGAGGGGTGACGAATCCGGTGATTTGCAGCGGCAGGTGATAGAGCTGATTCGCGGCCACGACATGCTCGGGCTCCGCCAACATCTAAGCCTGTGGCTGATGAAGCAGGGTCTTCAGGAATTCGTAGTCGAGACCGTGGCGCCGCTGAACCGCGCCGTCACTGAGGCATGGATGCGCGGCGAGCTTGAGGTGTTTGAGGAACGCGCCTACGCCGAACAGTTGCAGGTGGTGTTGCGCAGCGCGATGCTGCCCGCGGTGAATTGCGTTAGCGAGCCGCGTTTTTTGCTGGCGACGCTGCCCAATGAAGTCAGCGCGCTCGGTTTGCTGATGATGGAAGCGCTGCTCGCCCCCGAGGGCGTGCAATGCACGTCCTTGGGCACGCAGGTGCCGATCCCAGAGATTGCGGCAGCTGCGAAGATATTTGACGCCGACATCGTTGCGCTGGCGTTCTCGGCGTCTTTTAGTTCAAAACAAGCGGTGGCGAGCCTCGAATCCATTCGCTCGGTGATCCCGGACGGCACGGCTATCTGGGTCGGTGGCGAGCTTATTCGTCGCCTACGCCGCGATATTCCCGGCGTCACACCGACGGGCACGCTGGCGGACATGCTCGCTGCGCTGCGGCAGTGGCGTGTGGTACATCCAGCGGCTTAGGTTTTCGCCGATGAGCTTTAAGGGTAACAAGGCATCTCTGCCGTCAAAACCGTGCGTGGCTTGCGGTCGAGAAATGACGTGGCGTAAATCTTGGGCGAAAAACTGGGCTGACGTTAAGTATTGCTCGGAAAAGTGTCGAGCCAACAAGCCCGCAGTCGCAGGTAATTCAAAGTAATAGGATTTTGTAATGCAGTCTGTTTCGAAATCGCAGTCGCGCTGCCGCCGACTAGTCGTCGTATTGGGCGATCAACTCAATCACGACTCCGCTGCGTTTGACGACGTTGACATTGCAAGCGATGTCGTGTTCATGGTTGAGGCACGCGCCGAATCCACGCATGTGTGGTCGCACAAGGCGCGGACGGCGCTGTTTTTGTCCGCGATGCGCCACTTCGCGCGCGAATTGCGAGACAAAGGCATCCGTGTTGAATATCGCCAGCTTGATGTGCGGGGCGACACATCGCTGGCGGTGGGTTGGCTCGCTGCGATTGCGCAGTATCAGCCCGAGTCGCTGGTGTGCGTCGAGCCCGGCGATTTGCGGGTTTGGCAGATGCTGAATGAGACGGCTGCGAAGGCCAAGTTGCCGCTGGATATTCGCGCAGATCGCCACTTCATGTGCTCTCGCGACGCGTTTGCGACGTGGGCGGGTGACAGCAAAAGTCTGCGCATGGAATTTTTCTATCGGCAGATGCGGCGCGAGCACAACGTGTTGATGGAAGGCGACAAACCCGTCGGCGGCCAATGGAATTTCGACAGCGATAACCGCAAGAGCTTCGGCAAAGCCGGGCCGGGATTTTTGCCGCAGCCGCCGCGCTTCGAGGCGGACGAGATCACACGCGACGTGCTGGCGTTGGTGGAGCGGGAATTTGCGGATCACCCCGGAACGCTGGCTAATTTCAACTGGCCGGTCATGCGCGATCAGGCGCTGGTGGCGCTCAAAAGCTTCATTGACGAACGATTGGACGCCTTCGGCCCGCATCAGGACGCGATGTGGGTGGGCATGGCGTTTGGCTGGCATTCACTGTTGTCAACGTCGCTCAACCTCAAGCTGCTTGACCCGCGCGAAGTGATCGCTGCGGCAGAAGCGGCGTGGCGCGAGCGGGGGCTGGATTTGGCGGGCATTGAGGGATTTATTCGACAGATTTTGGGCTGGCGTGAGTTCATGCGTGGCATGTACTTTTTGGACATGCCGTCGCTGAAAACAGATAACCATTACGGTCACAAAAATGCGTTGCCGAAGTGGTACTGGACGGGCGACACCAAGATGAACTGTCTGCGCGAAGCCGTCAAGCAGACGCTCGATCACGGTTACTCGCACCACATTCAACGCCTGATGGTCACCGGCATGTTCGGCATCACGGCTGAAATCGAGCCGCAGCAGCTGTGCGACTGGTATCTCGCGGTCTATGTGGACGCGGTGGAATGGGTGGAGCTGCCGAACACGGCGGGCATGGCGCTGTTTGCCAATGGCGGGCGTTTCACCAGCAAGCCGTACGTCGCAAGCGGTGCGTATGTGAAGCGGATGAGCAACTATTGCAACGACTGCGCCTACAAACCGGAGGTGAAATCGGGGGCCAACGCCTGCCCGATGACCACGCTGTACTGGAATTTTCTCGATAAGCACGAGACGACGTTTGCGAGCAATCCACGCACGTCGCTAATGGTCAAAAATCTGCAACGAATGACCGACGCAGAACGCGCTGCCGTTCGCGCAGACGGTGAGCGTTTGCTTGCTAACCTAGATTCGCTTTAGCCGCAAAACAAGCCACGCGCTACTGCAACAGAGCATAGTTATGATCCCAGTTAGAACCCGAACAGACTATTGCTACGTATATCGATAAACTTATGGCGTTTGAATCGCTCCGGTGGCCTGCGCAATGATGTAGCGGCCAGCGACCGATTTCCCCGTCTAGCCCGCTGAAACAGGCGACAACGGCCACTCGCTGCAATGCGTCCCCCGATCAAAAAGGCCCCTCATGCTTTACGCTGAATTGTTCAAAGACCTCGAAACCGTGCGCTGGAGCATGGCCACTGATGTGCCGTGGGACTCGTTTGAGGGGAGCTTACTGACTGATGAGCAGGCGAACACCATTCGCCTGAATGCGATTACCGAGTGGTCAGCACTGCCCGCCACCGAAATGTTCCTGCGCGACAACCGAACCGACAGTGATTTCTCGGCCTTCATGTCGATCTGGTTTTACGAAGAGCAGAAGCATTCGCTGGTGTTGATGGAATACCTGAAGCGCTTCCGACCGGATCTGGTGCCGACCGAAGCGGAGTTGGACAACGTCCGTTTTGAGTTCGATCCGGCACCAGCGCTTGAAACCTTGATGATGCATTTCTGTGGCGAAATTCGCCTCAATCACTGGTATCGCCGCGCGGCTGAATGGCACAGCGAGCCGCTGATCAAGCACATTTACGGCCTGATCGCGAAGGACGAAGCGCGTCACGCCGGGGCGTATCTCAAATATCTGAAACAGGCGATTTCACGCGCTGCTGCGGAAAAAGTGAACGAAGTAAAGGCCGGGTTCGCGAAGATCGGCTTTCTGATGGCGGCCAGCGGTCGCGCGGGCAAACCGATGCATCCGACCAACCTGCACGTCAATCAGTCGCTGTTCCCGAATGACACCGTGCAGAGCAAATTGCCCGATCCGGAATGGCTTGAGCGCTGGCTCGACACGCAAATCAATTTCGACAAGGAATGGGAAGGCAAAGTGGTCAAGATGATTTTGCACAACCTGTCGTCGCTATTCGGCAAAAGCTTGGAATCGCTAGGCGATTTGAATAAATACCGGAAGTCGCTGCTGGCGGTTTGAACCCCGCTGAATTGGCACATCTCCGCGCTAAATTGCGGGAACAGCTTTTGGCTGAAATGACGATTCAATAAGGGCTTACCTACCCGTATGAACGATTATCGACTTTACAAGTTTTCCGCCAATTGGCCCATATTGAATGGGAGTTCATCGAAAAAGCTGATGCGATTTTGATCGCGACAGTTCGACCGAAAACCGGCCCACGCGCAGGCTGACTACGACGATCACGCATAATTCACCCCGAAGTCGGCCAGGCAGTCGCCGGTCACGCAAGTGGCGGGAGGAAGGTCCGGGCTCCGTAGAGCAGGGTAACGGCTAATGACCGTCCGTCGTGAGGCGAGGACCAGGGCCACAGAGACGAGCGTATTAAGTTACGGTGAAACGCGGCAACCTCTACCCGGAGCAATATCAAATAGGCATGCGC
>JAYVNO010000103.1:0-16080 GCA_043758415.1 Burkholderiales bacterium | reverse complement strand
GGGGTCCCCGTCCATTCGACCCCCGAGATTTGGAGTGAAAACGTCGATGAAGCGGTCCGCTGTTTGAGCGTAGCGAGTTTCGGACCGCGCGACGTTTTCGCTGCAAATCTCGGATCAGAGCCTGCCCCGGCGAAGGCCGGGGGCGAATGTCGGGGGTGCCTTTTCTTTGGTAACTTTCTTTTGGCGAAGCAAAAGAAAGTTACTGCCGCGCGGCATGAGCGCAATCGTTGAAGTGCGCTTCGCGGTGACTACGAGCTGGATCCCCGGCTGCGCCGAGGATGACGCCCGCTGGGCGTCGCGCCCTTTCCCACAACGGTAGAGGGGACAGAACCAAAGCATCAATACAATTCCCTTATGAATTCTTCTCTCCGGCCTCGTCTAGCCCTCATCGCCGCCATCGCCGCCAACGGCATCATGGGTCGCAACGGCACGTTGCCCTGGCACCTGTCGGCTGACCTCAAGCATTTCAAAACGCTGACCAGCGGCAAGCGCATCGTCATGGGGCGACGCACGTGGGAGTCGTTTCCCAAACCGTTGCCTAATCGTGAGCATGTGGTGGTTTCTTCGCAGCCGCTTTCGTTGCCCGAAGGTGTGCTCGTTGTGCGTTCACTTGCCGAGGCGCTGGCTCTGCCGCCGCATGAGACACAGCCGGTGTTTGTGATCGGTGGCAACGCGATGTATCGCGAAGCGTTGCCGCTGATTGACGATTTGTACTTGACTGAAATCGAGGCGAATGTTGACGGTGACACGACGTTCCCCGCGTGGGATCGTGCGCAGTTTCGCGAAGCCTCGCGGGAGCGTCATGCCGCGCCATTGCACGCCGGCGGCGCTGCCGTTGCATTCTCGTTCGTGCATTACGTTCGTCGATGAGCGACGCCGCTGATCAAGCAACGAATGACGCAAGTTCGCGCGCATCATTCAAAGCGGGCGTGATGGAGTGCCTGCAACTCCTGCCTTCTTACATTCCTTTTGGTCTCGTGTGCGGCGTGGCTGCGGTGCAGGCGGGTTTGGGTGAATGGGGTGCAGTCGCACTCGCCGCGTTCGCGTTTGCGGGTTCGTCGCAGGCGGTATTGACGCAGTTTTTGTCAAGTGGCGCACCGTTGACGATTGCGATTCTGTCGGGGTTGGTGGTGAACTTACGCATGGCGGTTTATAGCGCGGCCATCGCGCCACGCATTGCCGGTGCGACGCGTAAAGAGCGCTTGCTGTGGGCGGCGTTTTTAGTCGATCAAACCTTCATCTCGAACGAGGCGCGGCATCAGCGTGGTGAGCACATGAATCATCCGCTGGCGTACTACCTCGGCTGTGCGCTGACGCTGTGGCCGTGGTGGGTGCTGATGAATGCGATAGGTGCGTTTGCTGGCGCAAAATTGCCGGCGAGCTGGCAGCTGGACTTCACCATTCCGCTGTCGTTTGTTGCGCTCGTGGTGCCGCTGCTCAAGTCACGTAGCCAGATTCTGGCCGCGATTGCGGGTGGCGCGGCGGGTGTGCTGCTTTACGCGATGCCGCTCAAGTTGGGCCTCATTGTGGCGTGTGCGTTGGGCACGTGTGTGGGCATGGCGGTGGATGCGATATTGAAACTAAAAACGTCTGAGGCCGCGCAATGAACTGGGGCAGTTTTGGCACGCTGGACGGATGGCTGGCGATCATCGGGCTCGCGATTGGCACGTTCGCTATTCGCTATTCGTTCATCGGTTTGCTCGCTGGCAAGAAGTTGCCACCGCGATTCGAGCGGGCGTTGCAATTGGCAGTGCCCGCGATCTTTGCGGCTCTGGTGGTGCCGCTAATTTTGTTTCACGGCAACCAGCTGAATCTCACCATGCGCTGGCCGCATGCCGTGGCGGCACTGATCACCGGCATCTACGCCTGGTGGCGCGGCGGCATGCTGGCGTCGCTGCTGATGGGCATGGCGTCGTTGCATGCTTTGCTGTGGGTTTTTGCGTAGCAGCTTTTAGAAGAAATGCTCATTCAATATGGGCATAGGCTCATAAAATGGCAATTATCGATATTTGGCGATTTAGCGCGTTATACCCAATTAGAACGGTCGTTTAGCTACAAAGCTGATGACATTTTCGGAGGCGTATGTTGCTGCAAAAACGGCACCACACGCGCCGTCACAGCCGCCAGCGCGCCGAGGTCGTGGCCCATACCGTCGATCACCGTGTATTCGCTGCCAGCAATCTTTTTCGCCGTGTCTTCACCGTTCTGCAGTGGCACCAGCGGATCGTCGCGTCCGTGGATCACGAGCGTCGGCACCGTGATGCGTCGCACCTCGTCGCTGCGGTCACCCGAGGCCATGATCGCAGCCATCTGCTTGATGGTGCCCGCCGGATAAAACGAGCGGTCGAACGCGTCACCGATGCGCTGCCGCACTTCTGCTTCCGGCATCGGAAACTTCGGGCTGCCGATGACGTTGAGCACGCGAGCGAAGTGATTGACGATGTCGTCGCGCCGCTTGCTCTTCGGGCGCGACAGCAGGGCCATTGCGGCCTTTGGTGTGGCTTGCGGCAGGCCGCGGGCGCCGGTCGTGCTCATGATGCTGGTGAGTGAGGCAACGCGGTCCGGATGATGACTGGCGAGCCCCTGCGCAATCATGCCGCCCATCGACACGCCGATGACGTGACAGCGCGCAATATTGAGCGCACCGAGCACGCCGCTCGTGTCCTCGACCATGTCGCGCAACGTGTAGTCGGCACGGACTGGCAGACGTACGCGATATTTGAGCGCCATCCACAGGAGGCTCGGCATCTTGGCTCCGGTTTTGTGTGACAAACCGATGTCGCGATTGTCCATCCGCACCACGCGGTAACCGGCGCGGTTCAGGGCACTGACGAAGGCGACGGGCCACGCGACGAGCTGCATGCCGAGGCCCATGATCAGCAACACGGTTGGCGTGTCAGGCGTGATCTGAATATCCGCAGGCTCGTTGATCTCAACCTCAAAATCGAGGCCGTTTGCAGTGACTTTCATTGTATTTTTTCTATGTCGTGAGAAGGCCGCGTCCGCAGGCTCCCTCTCCCCGAGGGAGAGGGGAGAGGCAACGCTGCGTGCTTCACATTATCCAAACAAAAAACGTGCGGCCATTGGCGGCGTGAAGGCAGTCCATTTGCCCTGGGGTTGCGCGAGGCGATCAGCAATGGCGTACCACGCAGCCGCGTTCACACCGATGCCCAGATGGCTCGCAAACACCTCCACGTTTTCGATAAACGCGTTGGCGGTGCTGGGCTTTTGAATGCTCGCCTGCCAAGCCACCACCCCATCGGTTTTTGAATACACACTGGTGAACGGCACTGGCGGGGCAACAGCCAACTGCCGCAGCATCAGTTCGTCGGGCAGGCGCTCACCTGACAGCATCGAATACACGCGCGACGCATTGGTTGCGCGCGGACTCTCAGCGAACGGCGTACCGAGCGTGATGACGTTGCGCACTGACTTCGGTGCAAGCTTTGACAGCTCACGCGCGTACACGCCGCCGAGGCTCCAGCCGATCAGCGAGACCGGTTGTCTGGTGTCGCGGTGCACGGCAATCAATTGCTCCTGCAAACGCGCCAGCACACCGCGCCCCGGCCCACGGTTCATGCCCTGATACCAGCCGTGAACGGTGTAACCCAGGTCCTCCAAAAACGAACGTAGCGGTCGCGTCGACGCGTCGCCCGCCGCGAGCCCCGGATACACAATCACATGCTGCGGATTGGCCTCCGATGGACGCGGCCACGCGCCCATCATTTTGAGCATCGGCCATGCCGCGAGCGACGCGCCCCATTCCCACGGTGCCCGCGCCTCCAGTGCTACTAAAAATGGATTTGGGGCTTTGGGTTGGGTGGACTGGTTTGGCACGTTTTAGTGAGTCGTCAGGTGAGTGAGTTTGACCGCTTCAATCATATCGGCGTCATTCTCAGCGTAGCTGGGAATCCAGAAACTATGCTGACACGGGAGTGCTTTGGTAACGCAACACTGTGCCAACTGTCGGGATACCCGCCGTTGGCGAGTATGACGCCATGTAGACGTCGTGAGACGAGCTTAGCTTGATGCGCTGGAGCGTTTGCTCGACGGCTTGGCAGCGACTGATTTTTCCTTCGTTGCTTTGGCGGTTTTGACGGTTTTGGTTGCCTTGACCGGAGGCGTTTCAGCCGGCTCAGCTTTAGCAGCATTCGCCGCTTCGCGCTCCTTATCCAGCGCCATCTTCGCTTGTGCCAGCGCAACCAGTTCGTCAAATCCGCCTTCAATCGCCGTGCCCAGATCATTCAAATCCGGCACCGCCACTTTGCACGCGATGATGCCGAAATCGATGCTGCCGCAGTACGTTTGCACCGTAATGTTGACCGCGAGGCCATGCGTGATGATCGACACCGGAAAGAAAGTTTTCATTTGAGCGCCCGCCAGATACAACGGCACTTGAGGTCCCGGCACGTTGCTGATGACAACGTTGGCCACCGGCGGCAATCGCTCCATCAATTTGCTGCTGGCAACAGCCGCATTCAACCGCGTCACCATCATCGGCGCGAGCAGGCCGGGATAGTCGGTAGGCAGCACGCTCTTTAAGCTTTTCAGTGATTCCTTGACCTTGCTGGTAGAGGTCAAAATCGCCTTCCATCGCCTCAAAGCGTCGCCATGGTGAGTGCCCAGTTCGGTGAGCACCATCGATGCTTGATTGTTCAACTGCTTGTTGCTCTCTTCGCGCAAGCTCACCGGCATTGCCGCAACCAGCGTGCGCTTGGGTAGCTCGTTCAAGCCTTTCAGATACGTGCGCAGCGCAGAAGCACATACGAACAACACGCCATCGTTAACCGATCCACCCAGCACCTTCGCCGCAGCGCGCACCTCGGCAAACGGCAGCGCCGCCGTCACAAAATTGCGCTGGGCGGAAATGTTCACGTTGAACGGCGTGCGCGGCGCAAATTTGATTGGCAGCTTTCGCGTGGATACCGCTTGTTGCACCACTGGCAGGGCAACCTCAGCCACCTTGCTCGCCACGCTGGGGATGGCGCGAATTAACTTCGCGTACTGCGCAAGCGAGTTAGAGAACGCCGCCCCAATCATGTCGCCAATTTTCATGTCCGGCTTTGCTTCAGCTGCGCTCGGCGTGGCAGCGGGCGGTGGCACTTCACGCGGCACCGAACTCAGATCAAGGATCGAATTGGCGAGCACCGTGCCACCCTTGCCGTCGAGCGCTGCGTGATGCACCTTGCCGTAAAAGCCCACCTCCCCGGTGGCAAGCCCGGTGACGATGGTGAACTGCCACAGCGGTCGCGCACGATCCAGCAGCCGCGCATGCTCCTTCGCAACTGCGGCCTCAAGCTGGCGCATCGTGCCCGGCTTTGGCAGCTCAATGTGCTGCACGTGGTAGCCGAGATCAACGTCTACCGCCGACACCCAGCTCGGATGCCCGAGACCAAATCGCGCTTGCTCGATCACGTGGGTGAACAGCGGCGCGAGGTGCAGCCTTTTTTTCAGATGTGCGACGACAGCTTTTGGAAAGGTGCGCTTCAGTTTCGGCGGCACCTCGTACACACACAAGCTCGACACATGCATTGGCTGCTCGGGCGTCTCCAGATACAAAAACGATGCGTCAAGCCCGGATAGGGTTGCCTTAGCCATAGTGCTTTCCTCCTAAGCGGGAGAATAGACGATTTGCTGCAACGGCAATGTAGGAGCGGCTCTGCCGCGACCCGCCTATTGCGGTCGCGCCAGAGCCACTCCTACAAAAACAAACTACACGCAGCGCCCGCCGTCCACTTCGAGACACGCACCGGTTATAAAATTCGCCTCGTCGCTGGCCAGAAAAAGTGCTGCGTTGGCGATGTCGAGCGGCGTCGACAATCGTCCCAGCGGAATCGACGCCTTGAACAGCGCCCGTTTCTCCGGCGTGTCCTCGCCCATGAACGTTGCCAGGAGAGGCGTTTCGCCCGCGACCGGGTTGATGCAGTTGACGCGAATGTTGTCTTTAGCCAGTTCAACGGCCATCGATTTGCTGGTCAAAATCACCGCACCCTTCGAGCCGTTGTACCAGGTGAGGCCGGGGCGCGGACGCACGCCAGCCGTCGACGCGATCTGCACAAAACAGCCGCCATGTTGCGAGCGAAAAACCGGGACGCAATGCTTTGCCGACAAATAAATCGACTTCACGTTCACTGCGTAAACGCGATCAAATTCGGCCTCGTCGACATCGAGCATTGGCTGATTTTTGTGCGACACACCCGCGTTGTTGACAACGATATCGATCCGCCCAAAGGCCACCAACGCCGCGCTCACCAGCTCATCCCAATCGGCGGATTTCGACACATCTGCCTGCTGCGCAACCACAGGCAAACCTTTTGCATGTGTTTGCAACTTGAGAGCTGCCGATTCCACGGCACGGGCCTGAATGTCGACCAGCATCACGCTGCAACCTTCCTGAACATAGCGCTCGGCTATGCCATAACCGAAGCCCTGCGCGCCACCGGTGATGACGGCGACTTTGTCCTTTAATCTCATTTCTTCTCCTTGGGTGGCGATGGGTGCGAACGGCCCAACAACGTCGCAGCGTTGTTGAGTCTGCGGTCTCGGGTCCGAATTCGGGTAGCCCACACAGTACACGAAACCGGCAAGTTGCCGTCGACAAAACACGGGCATTGGCAACCGTGGCAGCGATTGCGCGTCCGTCTGGCCTTGAAATGCCGCCACCGACACTGTTTCGTGCGCAGCCGCCGCGCGATAATCGATGTAAATGTCAACGTGACGATTGAAAACCAGCAATAAGGAGCCACCCCCATGTCCACATTTAAAGCCTATCTAACCACGCAAGAGGGCAAAACCTCAAAGACCGAACTCGTCGATTATTCGGTGGATCAACTGGATGCGGGCGAGGTGTTGATCAACGTGGATTATTCGACGGTGAATTACAAGGATGCGCTGTCGGCGACTGGCGCGGGGCGGATTATCAGGCGCTTTCCGTGCATTGGCGGCATTGACCTGGCGGGCACGGTTGCGTCGTCCACTGACGCCGCGTTCAAGCCGGGTGATAAGGTGATTGCGCATTCGTACGACGTGGGGGTCGCGCATCACGGTGGCTATGCACAGAGGGCGCGGATGCCTGCTTCATGGCTCGTTCCCGTGCCCTCGGGCATGACGACATTCGATGCGATGACTTACGGTACGGCGGGCTTTACTGCGGCCCAGGCGGTACATCGTATGCAGCATGACGGCCTTGCGCCAGCGAGCGGCCCCGTGCTGGTGAACGGCGCGACCGGCGGCGTGGGTATGGTGGCCATCGAGATTCTGGCGAAACTGGGTTACGACGTGGTCGCCGTGACCGGCAAAGAAAACGATGTGGATTTGCTCAAGGCGCTCGGCGCAAAAGAGGTGCTGATTCGCGGCAAATTTGAGATGACTGAGAAGCCATTGGGCGCGGAGACTTACGCCGGTGCGGTGGACAATTTGGGCGGCGAGCAGCTGTCATGGCTAACGCGCGTGATGAAGGTGGGCGGCACTATCGCCAGCGTCGGGCTGGCGCAGGGTTGGGAAGTTAAAACGACCGTGATGCCGTTTATTCTGCGCGGCGTGTCGCTGCTCGGCATTGACAGCGTGAATTGTCCAATGACGCTGCGCCGTGAACTGTGGGCCAGGTTGGCGAATGAGTGGAAGTGCGACAAACTGGCTTCGCATTGCCGCACAGTGTCATTTGAGGCATTGCCGTCGGTGTTTGATGCTTACGTGAAGGGCGCGGTGACCGGTCGGACGGTGGTGAAGGTGGGATAGCGAGTGCGGCGTGTTGCGAACTACCTGGACAACGTTTTCGGTCATCAGCTTTTGGTTGAGACCGTTACTTAAATTGGGCTTATAGGCATAAACTGACTATTGTCGACCTGTGAGTTAATATAGCGCCACGCCCATATTAAGCGCGGCATAGCAACAAAAGCTGTTGTTGAAAATAGCTTACGGCGGTTGCCGCGCAGACGCCACAGCGCGCGCCAATCCGTCGTACTTGTTGTCACCCAACACGGCACGCGCCAAACCAAATGCGCGTGACACCGCCACGGCGCTGACGCGGCGAAATTGCCCGGTGCGATCACGTTCTTTGGCACTCCCGGATCGCGTGTTGCCTGTTGCCTGCACCACACCGTTGCTGGCGATGCGGGACTCCAGCCAGCCTAGGGCGCGGCGAATCGCGGGCTCAATCTCGCGTCGCGCGTCGGCGGTGGCAGCGTGATCGTAATAGCGCAACAAATACACCAGTGCTTCCGCCTGAAAGCTCACGTCGAATCCGCCCGCTTCGGAAAAATAGCCCGACGGTTGCAATTTCGACAAGCCCGTGCGCACCATTTCTTCGCCCATCAGAGCCAGCGCCCGGTTTCCGGTGACGCGCGCCGTTGCGCCCAATGCGTAGCCGGTGAGCAGATAGCGCGACGAATATTTATCGTGTTGAGCTGACGCCGCCGTGATCCGGTGCGCGTCGGCGAGCCACAGTGCAGCGCGTTCAAGCTTCGGGCGGATGTTTTCAATGCGCTCTGCGTAGTTGCGCGCGTACCCGGTGGTTTCCAAGAGCCAGATCGAGTGTGCGGTGGCCGCGACAAAGTAGCTTGCGCCGAGATAGCTGTCTTTGCCGGCAAAGCCACCGTCACCACTTTGCTGCGCGAAGCCCCATTCGAGCGCGAGCACGCCCGCGTTGATCAAGTCATCGCGATTGCGATTGACGCCGGCACCGATGACAGTATCGGCGAAGCGTTGCTCTTCGATAAACCAGTCGCCGCTTTTTCGCGCCGCCGCTTCCCAGCCACGATTGACGCCCATCGCGCCCGAGCGCTCAACCTGACGCAACAGCGCATCCGCGTTGCGGTAGAACGTGTCCGTTAACAACGCGCTTCGTTCGTACGCGGCGTCGAGTCCAGCGCCCGCAGCACGCCATTCGCGCGTCGGCACGGCCGGCGTTGGTAGCCTAGGTTTCGTTGGTACTACGGGTAGGACAGGGTAATCAACGCCGCGCGGAGGTGGCGTGCGCGTCGCACAACCCGCGAGCAAGATCAGCGCGAAGCAAAGGCCACAACGGAGTGTCAACGTGGACAAGATACCTCTAGGCTCTAGGCGTAAAGCGGTACGATTTATTGTCTTTCTTGTTTGCTTTGGTCGCTGATTTTTTGGCGGCTTTTTTTGACTTTTTGGCTTTCACAGCGCTGCGTATGACCTTTTTGTTCGAGTCGGCCACGGTCTTGTCGTTCGCCCCGACGCCAAGCACAACGGGGCGAGCCGTCTCGCGCTTGTAGCGATCATCCAGCCGCTTGTCGACGTACGCCGTATCTCGGCGAATCTGATCGCCTGCCACTTTTGCAGCCGCTTTCTGCTCGGTTGTTTCCTGCATCGGAGCGATGGCTTTTGTCGTGCTGCCCGGCGCACATGCGGCATCACCGTACACGACCTTGCCGTTGACCTCGCAACGGATCGCAGTTTGCGCATCGACCGCCGTAGCCACAATGGCGACAGCTAGTGTCGCCATCAACAGAAAGGTGCGTCTCATCAAATGCTCCGCGGGTAAAGATTAATCACCGTATTTTGCCGCGCAAAACACTGAACCATCATTTTGCCAGTTCGGTGTCAAGGTGGTCTTAGCCAACACGCTTTCGGTGAGGTAGCGATGATTGATGGTCGTCTTGTTGAAAAGTCGGATCACTTTTACGGTGTCGGCGGGGCAGCTCGGCGCAGGCGTCGGTGGCAACAGTGACTGAATCGGAATCAGCGTCTGCGCGCGCATCACCACGCCCTCATCACGCGCCCATGATTGCGCTCGCAGCAGCGCACAATCGCTTGGCAAGGTGCTGTAAAAATGGGTATTAAGTGAAGCGCCATCGTTCGCCCAAAAGCGGCACATGTCGGCACCCACAGGCGAATCGATGCGATGCGTCGCAAAGCGCTGCCCGGTGCGTTGCCACAGCGCAGGCACGCTGTCTAACGCCGCTATTTCGTCAGTCAGCCCGGTCATGAAATATTTCTTGGAGTCAGGCGCGTAAAACTCCACGACTTCCATTTCGTCGCGCGAACCCCACGCCAGCGTCTTGCGAACCTTTACCTGGTCGTCTGATCCGCCGGGTACGTTCGCAATGGCGTTGAACGTGATCCGATCCGCCTGATCGCGCGACAAATGGGCATTCAAAAACAGAAAGGTCCAGCCAAACACTTCCGGCGCATCCTGCACCCGAAATCCATGCGGCATGCCTTCAATCGCAACAAAATATTTTGATCCGCCCAGCGCTTCAATCATCTGCGTCGTGCGACTGATCGGTGCGACCACGTCAGCGGTGCCGCCAATGCCGAGATACGGCACGCGCACCGAGCGCACGCCGCCATTGCTGTCACCAAACGCAGGCAGGAAGTTCTGCCCCGAGTACGGCACGTAGCCAACCACCGCCTTGTAGCGATTGTCGCGCACGATCACGCGCTCGGCACCGCCCCAACTCGCAGTAATTTTTGCGCCCTGCACCAGCATCATCGCCATGCCGCCAAGCGACGCGCCGAAGCCCACGATGCGATCCTGATCAATCTGCTTTGTATATTCCGATTTCGTCAAAAAATAATCCAGCCCCTGCTTTAGGCCGAGCGGACGAATCGATTCCATTTCTGCGATTTCGGCGTATTTGGTCAACACATAAAACGCGTCATTCACATCATCAATGTGAATACGGGAATAGCGCGCGTCGGCGTGAAACGGCGCAAATACGACGTAGCCCTCGGCCGCCAATCGACCGGCCACCTGCACGTAGTCGTCGCCCAAAGGCGAGCCGGCGAGACCGTGGCTCATCACCATCAATGGCCACTTGCCATCGATGACCTCAGGGTTGGTGCCAATGAGAGGCGCTTCGGCACCACGCTGCATCTTCGGTACTTTGATACCGGACGGCAACACGTAGTCGGCGCGTGTGTTGCCCGCAGTCGTCGGGTAGCAGGCGACGGCGGCATACGGCAACTGTTTGCCACCCTGCCTCTCAAACACATCAATCTCGCTGACCTTGGGCACGGTGACGTTGTAAGTCAGGGCGTTGGCAGGGCTCACCAGCAGTTCGGTGACGTAATGCGATCCGTCGGAAAGCGGAGTGCCTTCCCAATAATCGCTCGCAGCGGCTCCGGCTTTCACCCGCGTGAAGTCCTGCTCAACGTTGCTGCAGGCGACGGGGTATTTACCGTTGATGGAAGGGATGATGCCAGCGCTTGCATCCGACGCACCTAGAGACATAGCGAGCGCTATGCTCGCCGCCATTAAAGCGCCGCGAAAGTAGGGGTAAATTGGGATTTTCATCTGTTAAGTGTGCAGGTTACCAAACGCATCAGTTGTCGGCAAACGCCGACGTCGCGCGTCAGCCAGTTCCCACAACGAATGACGAGCCAAATTCGCCGACAAGCACCCTATGACTTTCTAAAACGTAGCGACTGACTCACCAGCATCGGTACAGCGACCGCCAACCCGAGCAGCAGCATCGTCACCCCCGGCGCGATCATGATCAACGCGGCAACAAACGCGAGTGCGCGCTCCCAGCCTTTCATCTCCACCAGCAGATAGCGTGATAGCGCTGCCGCCAGCAGCAGAATGCTCGCGATGCAGGCGGTGAACACCAACGCAAACGCGCTCCACGTGAAGCCCTTGGTGACCAGCAACAGCGCGGGTGAGAACACGAACACAAACGGCACCAACGCCTTGCCTAGACCCAGCCGAAACGCGGTGTTTCCGGTCTTGAACGGATCGGAATTCGCCATGCCGGCTGCCGCGTAGGCGGCGAGCGCAACAGGTGGCGTAATGTCAGCCAGTACGCCGTAATAGAACACGAAAAAGTGCGCCACAATCGGCTCCACGCCCATCTGCACCAGCGCGGGCGCGGCAACCGTGACCATGATGATGTAGTTGGCAGTGGTCGGGATGCCACAGCCCATCAGGATGCAAACAAAGCCGGTCATGAACAGGGCACAGAGCAGCATCAGTGCCTGTTTGCCAATGAGCCATGCGGGCAGTATCGTGCCGAAGAAGTCCGCCATCGATGCCGCCCACGCGTTTACGATGTAGCTCACCTTGAAGCCAACGCCGGTCATGGTCACGACACCAATCACCAGCCCCACGGTGCCCGCTGCGGCACCGACCGCGAGCGCGTATTTGGCTCCGGTGGAAAACGCGTCAATGAGTTCCGCTCGGGTGAATCGTGCGGGTAGATTTAACGCTTTAAGTGCGGCGACAAAGACGACGGCTGCGGCGGCAAACAGCACTACGCTGTAGCTCTCCAACTGTCCCGAAATCACCAGCGCCAACACCGCGTGCAACACCAACATCACGCTCAAACCAAGCGCCGTGTTGCCTTTCTCGCTGGTGGTCATGCCGACGATGATGCAACTGGTGATGCCCGCGAAAGCGGACACATACGGCGTGAAGCCGCTCATCAACGTACCGACCAAAAGCACCAATGGAATCAACGTCGGCCAACGCTTGCGAAAACTCTCTTTCACGCTCGGCAATTCGTCCGCGTTTAGCCCGCGCAATCCAGTGCGTTTCGCTTCGAAATGCACTTGCCAGAACACGCCGAAAAAATGCATAAACGCAGGTACGATGGCGGCCATCACGATGGTCGAATAGGGCAGTCCGAGAAACTCGATCATCAGGAACGCGGCGGCACCCATGATCGGTGGCGTGATCTGCCCACCGGTGGATGCTGCCGCCTCGACGCCGCCTGCGAAATGACGCGGATAGCCGACCTTGATCATCGCCGGAATGGTGAGCGAACCGACGGTCACGGCATTGGCCACCGACGAGCCTGACAACATGCCAAACATAGCCGACCCGAACACGCTGACCTTGGCCGGGCCGCCTGCGTACTTACCCGCGACAGCGGACGCGACGTCGAGGAACAATTGGCCCAAGCCAACACGCGTCGCGAGCACGCCGAACAACACGAAATGAAACACGTACGTCGCAACCACGCCGACGGCGATGCCGTACACGCCCTGACTGGTCAAATACTGGTGATTCACCACCTGCGACCACGTAGCGCCCGCGTGCTTAAGCAGGCCCGGAAATGACTGCCCGAACATCGCGTAGAGCATGAATGAAATGGCGATGATCGGCAGCGGCCATCCCATCGCGCGACGCGTTGCTTCCAGTAGTAGCACGATGAGAACTGTGCCCATCACCACGTCCATCGTGTCGGGATTGCCAATGCGAAAGGTCAGATCGTCGAACACATACGGGATGTACAGCGCCGAGGCGACCGCGAGTAACGCGAACAACCAGTCGTATAGCGGCAAGCCGAGCGGGTGATGCCAGCTCGGCACCCGTTGCACGCCTTCTTTTTTATTGAAGGCAAACACCAGGAAG
The DNA here is from genome assembly GCA_043758415.1 of Burkholderiales bacterium. Lineage (GTDB taxonomy): Bacteria > Pseudomonadota > Gammaproteobacteria > Burkholderiales > Casimicrobiaceae > Casimicrobium. The sequence continues at coordinate 2,759 of JAYVNO010000103.1, read as the reverse complement.
ATGAGTCCGAGCACGAACGCCAGATGCACGCCACGATGCGTCGCCTCGCGCAGTAATCCAAAGCCCGCCGTGTAATAGTGAAACGCGGAGAGCGTGATCAGCAGGACAGTTACGGTCGTCAGCGCGATGTTCGCCATCGGGCGGAAGCGCATTTCGCTGTCGTACTTCGCCTCCAGTTCAGCGGCTTTTTTTTCGTCAATGATGAGCGTGCTCATGGTGTCCCCTCTTTACGATTGGTAGGAGCGGCTTGCCGCGACCCTGCGCCGCCTTTGCAAGGTGGCACGGTGTCGCGACAAGCCGCTCTTACAACAAAAAAGGCCGGATACGTCCGGCCTTTTGAGCGTTATTTCAATCAGATTTACTTCAACAGTCCAATTTCTTTATAAAACGCTTCAGCCCCGGCATGAATCGGAATGCCCGCACCAGCGATTGCGCCTGAGCGGACGATGGTTTTGCCCTTGGCGTGTCCAGCGTCCAACGCCTTGCGGGTGTTGTCGTTCCACAGCGCTTTGGTGATGTTGTAGACCAGCGTGTTGTCCTGTTTGGCGCTGGTGACCCATTGCGCGCCCACGGCCAGCGTTTTCACCGCACCGACGCCTTTATAGGTGTCCGCCGGGATGTTGTCGACGGAGTAAAAAGAGAACTGTTTGGTCAGTTTGTCAACCTCGGGTCCGGCGATGGCCAGGATGTCGATGCCGCCGGTCGAGGCCAGCTCAGCAATCGCCCCCGCCGGATAACCGCCCACAAAAAAGAACGCGTCAAGCGAGTTGTCTTTAAGCTTTTCACCGGCCGCGTTCGGCTTCAGAAACTCGGGTTTGATGTCTTTTTCCGCGATGCCATACGCCGCGAGAATCGCACGTGCGTTGACGATGGTGCCTGAGCCCGGCTCGTCCAGAGAAACGCGCTTGCCTTTCAGGTCAGCGAAGCTCTTGATGTTCGCGCCTTTGCGCACCACGAGGTGAAAACTTTCCGGATACAAATTGGCGATCAAACGCAGGTCGGTGACCTTCGGTTTGCCCTCGTACGTGCCGGTGCCGGTGTAGGCCCAATACGCCACGTCCGCCTGCGAAAAGCCGGACTCAGCACCACCGCTTTGAATGGCGTTAACGTTCGCGACCGAGCCATTGGATGCAACTGATGTGGCCACCAGATTAGGCACCGTCGGCTGCGAAATCGCGTTGGCGATTAAGCCCCCAATTGGATAGTACGTGCCTGCGGTGCCGCCGGTGTTGATACGGAAAAAACTTTGCGCGGATGCCGGTGCAGCGAGGGCCAGTCCGACAGTTGCCAACAGGGCGGTGAGAAGCGTGCGTTTCATGATTCAGAAATCCTTCTTCGAGGTGCGCGCTGGTTGTGCGCAGTCAATCTGATTCTAGTGACCGATTTCGCCCACGCTATGCGGGTTTTGCAGCATAAGCAATGTTCCCGACGCTAAACCAGCGCTAACGCAGATCAAGCTCTTTGCAGGCAAATGCAATGGCAAAGGCGTCCGCGCCCACATTGAGGCCACCGGTCATGCTCATGGTCGAGAGAGTCAGCTGGACTTTAGCCTTCTCGCCCTTGTAACGCGGGGTTTTCCGCAAAAAGCCAACGATGCAGAAAAATGCTATTCAAGCTTAATCTGCCCCGCATCAATCACCCGTTTCCACTTTAGCGTTTCGCTTTTGATCAACGCGGATAGCGCTTCCGGCGTGCCACCGACCGGCTCCGCGCCTTGACTTGCAAAGCGCTCTTTCACGTCGGCACTCTGCACTGCGATCACCGCTTCTTTTTGCAACCGCGCAACGATGTCGCGCGGTGTTCCGGGCGGCGCAAACAGGCCGAAATAGGTGTTCACTTCATACTCCGGCAGCCCCGATTCGATGACCGTCGGCACGTTCGGCAATAGCGGTGTGCGCTTGCTGGATGTCACCGCCAGCGCCTTCACTTTTCCGCCCTTGATGTGCGGCAGCGCCGACACCAGCGAGTCGAACATCAAATGCGTTTGCCCGCTGATCAAGTCCGGGATTGCCAGCGCCGTGCCTTTGTACGGCACATGGGTGAGCTTGGTGCCTGAGATGAGCTTGAACAGCTCGCTCTGCAAATGCACGATGGTGCCGTTGCCGCTGGAGGCGAAGTTGAGTGCATCGGGGTTTTTCTTGACCAGTGCGATTAGCTCGGCCACGTCTTTCACCGGCAAATTCGGCGTCACGATCAGCACGTTGGTGGCGGTGGCCACCTCAGATATCGGCGCAAAATCCTTCTCCACCGAATACGCAATACTTTTGTAAAGCGACGGCGCAATTGAATGCGTGGAGGTCGTCGCCAGCAAGATCGTGTAACCATCGGGTGCCGCCTTCGCAGCCTCCGCCGAGCCCAGCGTGCCGCCAGCACCTGGCTTGTTGTCCACGATCACGCTTTGCCCCAATTGCGTGGAGAGCTTTTGCGCCAACGTGCGCCCAATAATGTCGGTCGCGCCACCCGGCGGAAACGGGATGATCAGACGGGTCGGTTTTGACGGATAGGCCTGCGCATTTGCCAATGTACTGAGCAGCGGCGCCCCCACTGCGACCAGCAAAACAGACAGGCAAGACATGAATTTGCGCATGGGGGCATCCCAATGAATAAAGGTCAACGCTACGAGACTGGTTGCAGTGCCTTGCGTCCATTGCGCACTTAACTAGTTATCCCTGAAAAATTCAAATTCCAGCCGCACTGACCAACGGAAACTGACGCTCACGCAGCGGTGAAGCTGCGACTGTGATCGTCTGACGCGCGAA
>JAYVNO010000102.1:0-16294 GCA_043758415.1 Burkholderiales bacterium | reverse complement strand
AAACGCCGTTCTACCCCAAGTAGAACGGCGTTTTACGTTACAAGCTGATGGTTTGCGCACTGCTCAGAAGCAGCACCCGTGCAGATACTCAAACTGCCGCAAATTGCGTGTCGTTCACCTGCTGCGCGCGGCCCAGCGCCACCAGCGTGGCCAATATGTCGGGCAATTGCGGCTTCGCCTTCGCTCTCGCTTTGGCATCGATGCACGTTGCAACTTGGGCAGGCGTCATCGGCGCGTGCGATCCAGCGAGCACAGTGGCGACCAGTTTCATGCGCTCTGGCAGCGCGGCTGGCCATGCCAGTTGCCGGGCTGTGGCGACGATGCGTTTTGTCGGCGCGGTGACAAACTCGCTGGCTTGCGGCGTGTCGATGGCGAGCGTAGCTTGCTCGGCCACCACTTGAGCCGCCTTGCCGCGCAACGCCGGGTCTTGATATTCGGGGCGCAGGTAGGCGATGTTGCCTTTGGTTTCTTCCGCCACGCGCTGCGCGTTCAGCGCGACCAGCCGCGCCAGCAGGGTTTGCTCGTCACGCGGCAGCTGGAGATCCGCCCAGCCGTAGGCGGCCAGCACGCAAGCGTCCAGTTCATCATGCAGCGACTTGAGCACCGCCACCAGTCCGCCGTCGTGGATTGCCTTTTCTTTCACGGTTAACACCCGGCCTTCGCGCAGCGCTTCGAGCACGTTGTAGAGGCCGGTCAGCGTCAGGCCATTGCCTGCTGAGAGCGCGCGTTTGCGGTGGGCGTCGATGTCTTCGGCAAGGCTGCCGATGCGCTTGGAAAGTGCGGGCGTGAGGCCGGTGTCTTCGCTGGGGAAGGGGAAGGTTTCGAAGCAGCGGGACTTTACATAGACCGGGTCGTTACCCACGCCAAGCCAACTGCCGGTTGCTAGCGCCCAGCGAACGTGCGCGCTGCTGGAAAGGACGCCGAGCGAATAGGCGTCGCTCAACGCGATGGCGATAAGTTTATTGTCCGGCAGGACGCTAGCGTCAAGGAACTGGAAAGTGCGATGCTTCGCGGTTTCGACGGTGGCGATGTAGCGGGGGAGACCAGCGAGCGACGCACGCAACTCCTTGCGCGGTTCGCCGTGAATCCACCAGTTGTTGCGATACGTGGCGCGAGCGTTCTGATCGCGCTCGGGCTTAACGTTTTCTACGACGTGCTGATAAATCGCCGGATACTGTTTGCGAACTTCGTCAGCGGTCAGGCCGAAGAGATCGATGACTTTGACGTTACGTGGGATGTCGGTAAGGTCGCGACCGTTTCTGTACTCGCGAATCACAGGGTGTTGTGCTATTCGACCGCCCTCACCCCAACCCTCTCCCCCGGGGAGAGGGGGCAGAACCGTGTCTCCCGCTCGCGAACTAGTGTGAGTTGCAGCTGTAGCTGATGGGTATGGCGGGAGCAGGACAGTGGCTTGGGCTTCGGTGACGATGAAGCCTGCGCCGTGAAGTTTGACGCCCGGCGTGCTGATGTCTGCATTTGATTGAAGCGCTGTCGCCGATGACACGTTCGCGCCCACCGTCAAATCCGCATGAATTTCGCCGTGCTGTTCGGCAAGCGTGACGTTGACTTCACCGTCCGCGCCGGGCGATTCGGCGGTGACGGTTTGCAAGCTGCCGGGCGCGTCGCTGTCGTCACTGGCGAGCATGCCGACGGTCATCGCGATGCGCACCGCAGCCCCATCCGCGCTGTCTACCCACGGATGGTCGGGAATGGCGAAGGCGAGCTTGAGCGCCGGTGCCGCGAACAGGCTCCCTCCCCCAGCGGGGGAGGGAGTAGAACCGTCGCCGAGTTCTTTGCAAACTTCGGATGCAAATGCGCCTCGACTATTCGCCGATTAAAAGTCTGCCGCAAACTATTCGTGGTGATGAAGCCAAAGCGACGAGTTTTGCCGCTGCGCACTGCACGAGCCGCGTGTTCCCACCAGAACATGACGAAATCCGCGCTCTCGGGCACCTCCGGCCACGCACGGCGCAGCGCCTCCACGTAACCATCGCCGAGCGTCAGCCGCATCGGCCCGGCCCCAATGAACGGCGGGTTGCCGGTGATGAAATCCGCATCGGGCCATGCGGCGCGGCGGGCGTTGATGTAGCGCTCTTTGGGAATCTGCGCCGCTTCATCCGGCACCTGTTTGCCGGTGACGGGATGAGGCTTGAAGGTGCGTCCGTCCCAGCGCGTCACCGGGATACCTTTCGCGTCCAGCTCGTATTCCATGCGATCCCACGTCAGCACGGCGTCGCGACATGCGATGTTTTTGAAGTCGCGCAGCACGGGCTGTGGCGGTGCCGCGTTGCTGCGGGTGCGGAAGTGCCATTGCAGGTAGCCAATCCACAGCACGGCCTCGGCAATGGCCGCCGCGCGCGGGTTGACCTCGATGCCGAGCAGTTGATGCGGGTCAACGGTCAAGTTGTCCGCTTCAATCCGTCCCTGCGCAAAGCCAAACGCATCGAGCTGAATGAGCACTTCGCCCTCAAGCCGCTTCAAGTGTTCCAGCGTGACGTAGAGAAAATTGCCGCTGCCGCAGGCAGGGTCAAGCACGGTGATCGTGCAGAGTTTTTGAAAGAACTTGTAGACCAGCTCAGCGGCATCGGCCAGCTTGCTCGCGTTGGCCAGAAGCACGGCCGCCGCCTGCACGTTGGCCCAATCGTCGCGCAACGGCGTGATGACGGTGGGCAGTACCAGCCGCTCGACATGGGAGCGCGGCGTGTAATGCGCGCCGAAGGCGTGGCGCTCGTGCGGGTTCAGCGCCTGCTCTAGCAGCGTGCCGAAAATGGCGGGCTCCACGTCGCGCCAATCGGCCTGCGCAGCGGCGAGCAGGGTGTCGATGTTGGCCTGCGTCAGCGGCAGCGCGCTAGGGGTTTTGAACAGTTTGCCGTTGAATTTGAGAATGTCGGCTTCGAGCGCGACCGAGAAGCCGCCGACGTCCATCTCGCGCCACAGCGCCTCCAACATGCGCGAGAGCACCGTCGGGTTGGCGCGATGTTTGGCGAGCAAGCCCTTGAAGCTGCCTTTCGGTAGCAATTCCACGTCCTCGGCAAACATCGAGAACAGGCACCGCGTCAAAAATCCGGCGACGGCCTCCGAGCTGTGACCCGCAGCCTCCAGCGATTTGGCGACGATGGCGAGTTTTTCAGACACCTCGCGCGTGACGCGGGCCGAGGCGCGCGATGGGTCGAGCGAGAGCGGCTCAAGCCAAACGGCGCGGAGGCGGGCGCGAATGTCAGGGTCGGCGAGTGCGGCGAGCGGAATGCGGTAACTGCGTGGGTCGGGGAACGGGATGTAGGCACCGCCGGTTTGGCTGAACTCCGAATAAAGTTCGATGACGTTGCCAACGTCGACTACCACGACAAAAGGCGGACGGCCTTCGCCTGCGGGGAGCTGCCGCACATAAGCCACCGCCTGCCCGTGAGCGCGCAGCATGGCGTCGTCAAAGCTGCGACTTTTGACATCGGCGCGCACTTTTTTGTTTTCGAGGACGAAAGCGCCCTGCCGATAGCAGTCGATAAATTTGGTGGTGCTGCTGCCATCGCCATGCTGGAACAACACGCTGCGCTCAAACACGTAGTCGTTGTCAGCGTTGTCATTAGACGCTGGATTCGGCGATGGTAGATCGAGCGCAACGCAAAGCTTACTGATGAAGGTTTGCGCGTTAGCGCGCTCGCTGCCGCTGGCCTTGCTGCCCCAAACAATAAATTCGTCGATGGTCATTCAAACGAGCGTATTGGGGTGACGATTCGCGCTTACAACCACTTAGCCTTGCGGAACCGCCAGTAGAGGATTGAGCAGGCGGTAGCGATGACGGTTAGTGCCAGTGCGTAGCCATATTTCCATTTAAGCTCAGGCATGTGCTCAAAATTCATGCCCCAGATGCCTGCGAAGGCAGTGCTCACCGCGAAAATACTCGCCCACGAAGCGAGTCGTTTGGTGACTTCGGTTTCCTCGATTGCGATCATGGCGAAGTTCACCTGAATGGCGGTGCCAATGGTGTCACGCATGCCATCGATCATCGAGTTGATGCGGCTTAAATGGTCGCCGACGTCACGAAAATAATCCTGCACGCCAATGCAGACCTGCGGCACCCGTCCGCCGTGCAGTTTGCCCACACTTTCCATCAGCGGAGCCGTTGCGTGTCTGAGCACCATGGCCCGGCGTTTCAGATCGTACAAACGCTCAATATTGGTCCGCGCTGTGCCTTTTGCGAAGATGGCTTCTTCGATGGTTTCAAGCTCCGTCTCCAATGCGTCGATGATCGGAAAGTACCGATCAACCACGGCATCCATCAGCGCGTACAGCACGAATCCCGAGCCGAATCGCAGTAGCTCCGGCTCCCGTTCGCAGCGCTCACGTACCCCCAGAAATCCGCGTTGGCTGCGATTGCGGATCGAGAGCACATAGTTGGGGCCGGTGAACACATTGACCTCGCCCATATTGAGCTTGGAATGGTCGCCAGCGAGCGGTTCTATGAGGTGCATCACGGTGAACAAGGACTGCCCGTACTCCTCGATTTTTGGGCGCTGATGACCGTGTCTTGCGTCTTCCACCGCCAAATCGTGCAATCCAAACTCCTGCTGCATTTCGAGCAGCTCTGCCTCGGTGGCGTCCTGCAAAGCAACCCAGACAAACGCGCCCGGTCGCAACAGATAGTCGCTGATCTCCGCCACCGGAATATCGGCGATTTTTTTGCCGTCCTGATACACGACGCAATTGATCAGCATAGTGAACTCAAGTTTTTTACGATCATCACAGTATTCTGTCAGGACAGGCAGTCATTTGTCAGGCAAGTGACTGCTGCAGCGACTAATTCTACTTCTATTTCAAAACAGCATTAATTTTTGACGCAGATTAACGCGGATTTCACACAGATTGCCGCAGATTTTCTGAAAATTCTCTATCGAAGACAATCAAGAAAATCTGCGGTCATCGGCGCCGAATCTGCGCTAATCTGCGTCGAAAAATTGAGCCCATTTATTTCCGTAACGATGTAGAAACGGAATAAGCCTGCGGCGATCCTTGCGTTGCGCGTGGAAGCCAGTCGCGCCCACGGGCGCTCCTACAACGAAGCCCATACTTCCATTTCGCAGCTAACAACTTTTTGCTACAGCCCTTGCTTTACGCGGGCTAATGGCTTAAAATCCAATAAGTCGATAATAAGCTAAAATGCAACATTTGCCCATATCAAACGGTCCTTCACGTCAAAAGCTATACGGCACCGGGGTTGTCAGCCCGACGGCTCGGCCCGCCACGTGCCTTCCCGCAAAACCTCATTGGGGCCGAAGTTCGCTTTGTACGCCATCTTCTCGCTGCCCGCGATCCAGTAGCCAAGGTAGACGTAGCTCAGGCCGAGCGATTGCGCTTGATCCATTTGCCACATCAGGCCGAAGGTGCCGAGGCTGCCTTTGATGGACGGGTCGTAGAACGTGTAGACCGCTGACAGGCCGTCGGCAAGCACATCGACGAGGCTCACCATCGCGAGATGACCGCGCGCATCACGAAATTCGACGAGCAGCGTCTCGACGTGGCTTTGCAGCAAAAAGTGTTGGTATTGCTCGCGACTATCGCGATCCATACCGCCACCGTGATGGCGCAGGCGCTGGTACTTCAGGTACAACTCGTAGTGCTCGGCGCTATATTGCAGCGGCACAAAACGCACCGCATGTTCGGCCCGGTGGGCAGCCCAAGCGCGACGCTGGCTACGTGTCGGCTTGAAGGTGGCAAGCGGCACGCGCAGCGGGATACAGGCGTCGCATCCGTCACAATGAGGACGATAAATAAAGGTGCCGCTGCGCCGAAAACCAACGCGCAACAGCTCGCCATAAACGCTGCTGGAAATCAGATGACTGGGCGTGGCAACCTGAGAGCGCGCGGTGCGAGCTTCGAGGTAGCTGCACGGGTACGGCGCCGTGGAATAAAACTGCAACGCTTGCCATGGAACATTTGCGAGATCGTTGAGCTTGCTCATAGCTGCATTGTGGCACTTATTGGCGTGAAGATAGATTTTGTAGGAGCGGCTCTGCCGCGACCCGTTTGCACCGTTTCTCGACGTGGGTCACGGCAGAGCCGCTCCTACAGTTTGCGTTGCGCTACCTACTAGCTGCGAGCAAATCAGCCAGCAAGTCCACATCAAATTTCCACGTCCCCGCGCGCGCCGGAACGGCATCGGTATGCGCCAACCGCTTCAGCGCATCCAGAAACTCTTTTCGCGAAATGGGTGCCGCGCCTAGTGAGGCCAGATGCTCGGTCTCCTGCTGGCAATCAATCAACCCAAACTGCCAGCGCTTGAGCTGCGTCACCAAATGCGCCAACGCGACCTTTGATGCATCAGTTCGTCGCACAAACATGCTCTCGCCAAAGAACACGCGGCCGAGCGCGATACCGTACAAACCACCCACCAGCTCACCGTCCATCCACGTCTCCACCGAGTGCGCAAAACCAGATCGGTGCAACGTGGTGTAGGCGCAAATGATGGCCTCGCTGATCCAGGTGCCGCCCTGCTCCGGACGCGGGTCAGCGCAGGCGCGCATCACGGCCTCAAAGCACGTGTCCACGCGGATTTCGTACTCGCAGTGCTGCAATGATTTGCGCAAACTACGGTGCAGGCGAAAATCTTTCGGCAATAACACCATGCGCGGATCGGGGCTCCACCACAGCACCGGCTGGCCCTCGCTGTACCAGGGAAAAATACCACGCTCGTACGCCGCGAGCACCAGTTCCGGCGTGATCTGAAGACCCGCGCAGAGCAGGCCGTTGGGGTCGGTCAGCGCGGTCTCGACCGCTGGAAACGGATCACCCGAATTGAGCCAACCGATCATCACTCACCCATTTGCAAGAGTAGCCCACGCTCCCGCCCGGATTCTACGAATCGCCAGAACAGAAACGCACACAAAGCGAAGTAAAGTAGATTCAGCAACATCGAAATCCCGAGTAACCTCCACGCGATTTGCCCCTCGATCAACGCCGCGCGCATCGCCTCAAACGCCCATGCTGTTGGCATCGCGTACGCTACTGTTTGTAACCATGACGGCAGCACCGAAACAGGGTAATACGCGCCCGACAACGGCCCGATCAAGAAGACAACCGCCCAGCCAATCTCCTCCGCACCAAGACCGAATCGCAGCACCAAACCGTTCGCAAGCAAGCCTACCGCCCAACCGAATACCAGCAGGCAACCCAGGCACATGGATAATGCGAACGCCTGCCGCGCGATGTGCAAATCGAAGAACACCACGGCGACCAACAACGCGACGCCGGAGCCGATGACCACACGCACAATGCTCATCAACATTTGCGCAATGACAAACTCGTGCAGCCGCAACGGACTGACGAAAAGATTGCCAAGATTGCGCGAATACATTTCTTCAAGAAACGATAAAAACAGTCCCAATTCGCCACGTACCAGCACATCCCACAGCAAAACACCCGTGAGCAGAATTCCTGGCACTGCCTGCAACACGCCCTGACTCGCGCTTTGTGGCGCGAGATATTGCGTCACGAAACCCCATACCAGCAATTGCATCACCGGGTAGTAGGCAAATGAAAACAGGCGCGGCCACGATTTGCGAATCAAAAAGAAGTGCCGCGAAAGCATCGCGCCGATGCGCTGCGTTGAACTGTTGCGGTGACCGGGGCGCGCGCTCAAATCGCCGCCTCTACTGATTCTCCGCGCGAAATATCGAGAAACACGTCATCAAGATTGCTGCGACCATACTTGGTCAGCAATCCGGCAGGCGAGCCTTTGTCAACAATTTCGCCGCGCTTGAGCATGATCACCTCATCGCACAAACGCTCGACCTCGGCCATATTGTGCGACGCCAGCAGCATCGCGCAGCCAGACTGCTTTCGGTAGCGCTCAAGCAACGAGCGCATACGATCGCCAACGTCCGGATCAAGCGATGCGGTGGGTTCATCCAGTAGCAACAGCTCGGGTGAATTCAGCAACGATTTGGCGAGGCTCACTCGCGTGCGCTGCCCCGCCGACAGGTTGGCGTACGGGCGATCTACGACCTCCTTCAAATCCAGTTCACCCAGCAATTCTGCAATGCGCTTTTTGCCGTCGCGCACGCCGTACAACCCGGCAAAGACGCGTAGATTTTCAACCACCGATAAGCGCTTAGGCAGATCAACATACGGGGAGGTGAAATTGATGCGCGGCAAGATGTCATAGCGATGCGTGGCCAACGACAATCCCAACAAGTCGATGCTTCCGGCGGTCGGCTTGAGTACGCCGAGCAACATCGAAATCGTCGTCGTCTTGCCCGCCCCATTGCCGCCCAGCAATCCCACTGTTTCGCCCGGAGCTACCGAAAACGTGACGCCGCGAACAGCGTCAACGGCACCGTAAGACTTCTTCAAATTGCGAACCATAATGGCTGCGGCGGTGGTTGTTCCTGTGCTGCCCGGCGGCGTTGCACCAACGTCAACATTTGAGCTCAACATTGGGCGACGTTACGGCAAAACTGCGTCAGCTCCTGCAATTGCGTTTTACCGGCCACCGGACTTCTCGGCTTGCCTTGAAATTCCATATTCAACTTGAATTCATATTTCGTAAAGAACGGATCGAACTGATCGGAACCCGACGTGCCCACCGCGACGAGCGTATCGTCACGCGGGTTGTATTCGAGCATGATCGCGGCCAAAGGTAGCGGGGCAGGGCCGGTCACCACCGCAGCCCCGCGAGCCGGGTCGTACACCGAGTGATCGGCGCAGCAGTGAATACGCTCCGCCTCACTGCGCGACGAGGCGTTCGCCTGAAAGCGGATGAAACTCACTTCCTTCGCGGGATAAGCGAGCTTGTGTGAACAGATGGCGGAAAAAGCGACGATTGATTTTCTCGCGCCAGCGCCGCCGACATCACGGCCAAGGCTCACCAACAGGCAGGGTGTAGCCACGAAGGGATAATGAAATAAATAATTGGTGAGTGGCTTGAGCGAGCTTGCGCGAACGGGCTGGCCCTGCTCATCCGCTAATATGCTGCCTGCATACCGCTTGTCTTGCTTGCCAGCCGCAGTTGCCGGTGCGGCAATACGCTTGGGCGACTGCGCGGCGACCCACTGCGACGCCGCTGCGACGAGGCTGGCGGAGCAAGCGGTTAAAAAAACCCGGCGCTCGGTTACCTGCGTATCCGTGTCAGCGTGCGAGACCGTGGCAACCGAAGCCGTGGACGTGGGTTGACCATGCACTGACGACATACTTTGATCACTTTCACGATTCAGGAATTTATTTCGTGTCCCCATCGCCGCACATTTTGACCGCGAGCAAACTGCTCAACGAGATACATCTTCAACTCGATTCGATTGTACTGGGCAAATCCGAGGTCACTCGTCTCGCTGTATCCTGCCTGTTGGCGCAAGGACACTTGCTGATTGAAGATGCACCGGGCCTCGGCAAATCAACGCTTGCGCTGGCGTTGGCAAAGACCTTTGGCCTTGCCTACAACAAGGTGCCGTGCACCAATGATTTGCTCCCGTCTGACCTGCTGGGCTTGTCTATTTGGGATGGCACATCACAGACGATGCGCTTCACGCCGGGGCCAATCTTTGCCCAGGTGCTGCTAGCCGATGAGCTCAATCGCGCACCGTCAAAAACACAAAGCGCGTTGCTGGAAGCGATGGAAGAGCGGCAAGTCACCGTCGACGGTGTGAGCCGTGATCTGCCAGCACCGTTCTTCGTGATCGCGACGCAAAATCCACTGGATCAGGTGGGTGTGTCGCCGCTACCCGAATCGCAGCTTGATCGCTTCATGATGCGACTGACGCTCGGTTTTCCAAGCGCAGAAGCCGAAATCGCGTTGCTGCGTGGCGGTGATCGCCGCGCCCGCGCCATCAAGCTCAGCTCAGTGCTCGCACCCGATGCCCTCGCCAAATTGCAATTGTTGATCGAGCAGATTCACGTTTCGGAACCGGTGTTAATTTACGTGCAGCAATTGCTGAGCGCCAGCCGCGCCGGCGCGACGCGCCCGTTATCACCGCGCGCAGGGTTAGCGCTGCTGCGTGCGGCGCGGGCAGAGGCGCTGCAGTCGGGTCGGGATCACGTGTTGCCGGACGACGTGCAATCGGTGTGGACAGCGGTTGTCAGCCACCGCCTGAGTGCAAGCCACGACAGCCTGACCAAAAGCAGCCAGCTCGCCACCGCAGTGTTGGTCGGCGTCTCAGCACCGTAGAGCTTGTCGGTGGACGCTGCTGTATTGCTTGAAGCCTCGTCGTCGCCATCATGGTGGTCTCGTCAACGCGCACGCTGGCGCGTAAGCTTTGGCCACACGGCGACAACTGCCGACGAAGTAGAGCTGGTGCAACGACGCATTTATCTGTTGCCCACGGGGCGCGGATTGTTCGTGATCGCAACAGCTGTAGTGCTGTTGCTGGTGGGCATCAACTATCAACTTTCTCTGGCGTTCGTGGTCGCGTTTTTGCTCGCAGGATTGCTGCAGGCGGCACTGCTGGTGAGTTATCGGAATCTGCGAGGATTGATGGTGCGCGCGGGGCGCTCGCCGCATTGCAAACCCGGAGAATCGCTCGTCTTTTCGGTAGCGTTGTCGTCGCCGGATCGCGCTCGTGACGGCGTTTCGCTGACTACGCGCGCCGATGGTGCCCACAAAATCATCGCGAAGAGCTGGCCGCTGGCCGTGGCGGCGGACAGCACGGATGTCGTGCCGCTGGTGTTTTCGCCAACGCAGCGTGGACTGATGCCGTTGCGCCGCATTGCGGTCGAAAGCCGAGCGCCGTACGGCCTGATTCGGGCTTGGAGCTACGTCCATTTTGAATGGTTGGGCGTGATTGAGCCGGAGCCAGAGACGCCACCGCCGCCGCTGCCGTTGATGGCAGGCAACAACGACGGCTCGGCGTCGCGCAATCTTCACGTCGCGCACGACCCCGACAGTCTGCGTGACTATGCTCCTGGCGATTCGCTGAAGCGCGTGGCGTGGAAGCAGGTGGCGAAATCGGGCGATTGGTACACGCGAACCGGCGACAGCGGTCATCGACAAGAGATCGAGTTGTCGTGGCAAGCAGTGAATTTGACCGATACTGAGGCACGCTTGTCACGGATGGCTGCGTGGCTTTTGCGGGCAAACAACGAGAACTGCGCGTACGAGCTGACGCTACCCAATGGCCATCTGCCGCTCGCTGATGGGTCACAACAATTTGCCGACGCGTCGCTGTTGCTAGCGGTGTATCCGCAACGTGTCGAAGCGCTGCGGGGGTTGCGATGAGTACATCCGCCGGGTCACCGGGTAATCGCTTCACGGGTCGAGGCAAAACAAAAGCAGCAAAAGTGCCGAAGCGTCTCGCGATGGATCCCGATTTACGCGCGCGTCGCTTTATGGCATTTGCCATTGCGCTGGCGCAGGCGGCAAACATTCTCTCCATCAAGCCCATGATCGCGGTTGCGGGCATGGTCGCGCTCGTCGCCTGCATGCTCATCAAACTGCCGCCACGCGCGATGCTGTGGCGCGCCACGTTGATGCTGCTCACGCTGGCAGCGGGAGCGCTAGTTTTTCAGCAATATGGCCGATTGTTCGGTCGCGATTCGGGTGTCGCGCTGCTATTTATTCTCGGACCGTTGAAATTAATTGAAGCAAAGTCCACACGCGATTTCATGGTGGTGTGGGGCATGGCGCTAGTGCTTTACGTCGCAAGCTTTTTCGAGAACTTAGGTTTGCTCGCCGCGCTGAGTGTGCCGCCCGTAATTATTATTTTTGTTACAGCGATGCGCTTATTTGACGCGCCCGCAACGAAATCTGATGACCGCTCATCCTTGTGGCCGCACGTCAAGGGCGCGGCGGCGCACACGCTGCTCGGCATCCCGCTCGCCGCGATGTTGTTTGTGTTGTTCCCTCGCGCAACGGCGCCACTGTGGGGCATGCGCGACACCAGCTCCGCAACGACAGGGCTATCCGACGAAATGCGTCCCGGTCAAATTGCCAAGCTCATTCTGTCGAAAGAAACGGCTTTTCGTGTCGAATTTGAAAAACGCAAACCACCAAACTCAGCGCTGTATTGGCGCGGCCCGGTGTTGCGCGAATTTGACGGCGTGACCTGGAGCGTTGGCGCACAAACAGCGGGTCAGATGCGAGGAGATTTCATCGGTTTCACGCCGGAAGAACACGCCCGGGAGGCCGTTGACTACACGGTGACGGTTGAACGTCAGGACTCGCGCTGGCTGCCTGTGCTTGAGCTGCCGGTTGCCTATCCATCTGGCCCTGCCGTTGAGCGAACAGCCTACCTGACCGACGCGCAACAAATTGGCATCAAGAGCGCGGCAACGGGTGCCACGCAGTATCGCGCCCAGTCGTTCGCCCGAGGCCACTACCCTGCTCCCGAACCGGTTGCCAACAGCCCAGAGCTGCGCACCGGCCGACCCAGCCTGAACCCTCGAACCCGCGCATTAGCTGCTGATCTAGCCGCCAAATATCCCGACCCGGCAGCGCGTGTTCGCGCGATGCTGACGTTATTTAATATTGAAAAGTTCTTCTACACGCTTAATCCGCCGCTGTATGGGGGCGAACGCGGCTTCACCGCAATTGATGAATTTTTGTTTGAAGGTCGTCGCGGTTTTTGTGAGCATTACGCGGGCGCAACCGTGCTGCTGTTGCGTGCGAGCGGTATCCCAGCGCGCGTAGTGACCGGGTATCAAGGCGGCGAATATCATCCCTCCGGCTACATGATTGTGCGTCAGAGCGATGCACATGCTTGGACTGAGGTGTGGATCAATGGCGAGTGGCAACGCGTTGATCCGACAGCAGCCGTAGCGCCTGACCGTATCGAGCGCGGCATTCAGGAGTCGCTGCCAGAGACTGAGCGCATGTTTGTTAACACCCAGCGCTGGTTCTCATTTTCTGGACTCACCGACGTGTGGGAAGAGGCAAATTTCAGCTACACCAAATGGGTGATCGGCTTTGATCGCGACCGTCAGAAAGAGTTGCTGAAGGGGCTGGGGCTGGACGGCATCAACCCGTTCGCCGCCCTTGGCTGGATGCTGCTTGCGATCACTGCCAGCGGCGCACTGATGGGGCTGGCCTGGTGGTTGTGGATCAAGCGTACCGAACAAAAAATCGATCCTGCGGTGCGCGCGTGGCGTGCGGTCCGATCTCGCTTGAGCAAAGCAGGCCTCAGGATTGATCGCCACGAAACCGCATCCTTGGTGATGGCGCGCGCTGCGCTGCGCTGGCCTGCGCATCAAAGCAAATTCGCAGAGTTCGCGCGAATTTACAACGCGATTCGTTTTGCGCCGGAGCCGGGCTTCGGCCGACCAAGTCGGATGCTGCACGACCTGCCATCGGCTTATCGGTTGCGCAAGACGTAGAAGGTCAGTCGGTCAACTCACGTCGCGCAATTCGCTCGTTGGTGTCGTCCGGGTTTGGCAGGATCTGGAATCCCAAAGACTCGCAAAATTTGATCATTCGCGGATTTTCTCTGAGCACTGCGCCTTCGATCTCGCTGTAGCCGCGACTGCGGGCGGCGTCAAACAGGCGCTGCATCAAGATGTGCGCCAGACCGGATCCCTGCATGGTTTCTTCGACCACGATGGCGAATTCACAGCGTGCGGGCACGGTGGTTGGCGTGATGCGTGCAACGCCTACGAATTTTTGTTGCGCGCCTTCGTCGGCAATTCCAACCAGCGCCAGTTCGCGACCGTAATCAATCTGCGTGAAACGCTCGATCATTGCAGGTGGCAGTTCGCGTACCGGCATCATGAAGCGAAAGTACAGCGTCTCCGGCGACAGCCGCGCCACAAAGGCGCGCTCACGTTCTGCGTCTTCCGGTTGAATCGGTCGGATCAGCAGTTGCCGCCCGTTCGTTAGCGTGACCTCCTCTTCCAGTTCGCGCGGATACGGATAAACCGCCAGATGACCATAGCGTCCAAGTTTTTTGATTCGCGCAACCTCGGCGCGTGAGCGCAGCACGATGTGTGCGTCCAGGGCCACCGCTCCGTGCTCGTACGCGACCACCGGATTCAGGTCGCACGCCGCAATCTCGGGGCACACGCAGGCGAGCGTTGAAAAGCGCAGCATCATGGTGGTGAGCGCGTCTCGATTGATTGCAGGCACGTTACCGTAGGCGTCAAGCAGGCGTGAGACGCGCGTGCGCGAAATCAAATTTGCGATTAGTACGTCGTTCACCGGTGGCAACTCAAACGCAACATCATCCGCCCGCTCAACGGCCAGGCCGCCGCTGCCAAAACCCATCACCGCACCGAACGTGGGATCGTTGGCAAGGCCCAGGTACACTTCACGCTGACCGCGATGGCGCACGTACGGCTGCACCGTCAAACCCAGCACGCGCGCATTCGGGGCACGCCATGCGACCGTGTCAAAAATTTCTTTGGCAGCGCGGCGCACGCATCTGGCATCGCGCAAATCAAGTTGCACGCCGCCCGAATCGGTCTTGTGCGAAATATCCGGCGACACCACTTTCAGCACCACAGGATAGCCAAAACTGTCAGCAAGCGTCACCGCTTCCGTCGGCGTGCGCGCCATCGCGGTGTTGGTCATGGCAATGCCAAAGGCGCCGAGCAACTGTCGCGCTTCATGCACAAAAAGTCGAGTGCGACCGTCCGCCCAGACGTGCTCAATAATCGCCTGCGCCTGCTCGACATGCGGCGCGAAGCCATCGACGCTTTGCTCCGGCACCTGCCGCAACAGCGACTGGTTTCGCGCGAATGTTTCAAGAAAACCAATAGCGTCGACCGCGTTTTCTGCACTCAAAAACTGCGGGATGCGCGCCTGATCCAGCAGCGCCCGTGCCGGCAACACGCTCGCACCTCCACCGAGCACGGCGAGCACGGTTTTCCGGTGCACCTTGGCCGCCGCGACAATTTCGGTGGCAACGTCGACCGCGCTGACAATTGACTGCGGAGAGAACAGCACCACGCAGACGTCGACTGATTCGTCAGCAAGCACCGCGTTCATCGCGATGCGGTAGCGCTCAGCGGTGGCGTCTCCCGCCAGATCGAACGGATTACCAATGAGTACGTGCGGCGGTAACGCTTGGCGCAGCGCCGTGCGCGTTGCCACCGACAATGGTGCAATTGAGAGTTGCCGCGCGCGCACGGCGTCTGCCGCCACCAGCCCGGGACCGCGACCGTTACTGATGGCGACAACGCGATGCCGCTTAATACTGCGCTCGCCGGCGAGCAGTCGCGCAGTGCTCACCATCTGCATGGCGGTCTCCACGCGCACCGCGCCGGCGCGTGCAATGGCTGCCTCGAACACGCGGTCATGCTGCGCAAGCACGGTGGCGTGCGTGCCGTCGGCTTCACGATGCAAATCAGCGCGATCCGCCTTCAACACAACGACCGGCTTCATGCGCGAAATCTGGCGCACGCCGGACATGAACGCGGGCGCGTTCTTCACCTCTTCGATGTAGAGCAACACGTCTGAGGTGTAGGCATCAAATGCAAAATAATCCAGCAACTCACCAAAATCCAGATCGAGCGAAGCGCCTAGCGATAGCAGGCTTGAAAAGCCGATTGACGAGCCTGCCGCATAATCGCGCAGGATCGAAAGCCACGCACCGGATTGCGACAGTACGGCCAACGAACCCGGCGACGGCATGGAGTCCACATCGGTCATCGCCGATGCATCAAGCGCAATGCGCGGGCGCAACAAGCCGCGTGCGCCCGGACCTATGATGCGAACACGCGCATCGCGCGCAGCCTGCGCCAGTGCGCCGACTGCTTTGATGTTGTTTTCACTTTCGCTGTTGCCTGAATTGACATCAAAGCCATGCGACAAAATCAAGGCGTAGCCGCATCCATTTGCGCCGCAATCCTGAATGATGTTCACGCATGCTGAGGCCGGTGCGGCAATCAGTGCGAGGTCAACGCGTTCTGGCAAATCGGAGAAACGCGAAAAACACGGCTCATCAAATACTTTTTTGTGCTTGGGATTGACAGCGAACGCTCGTCCCTTATAGGCGTGCGCACGCAGCCGTTGCCACACCGCGCGTCCCAGGCTGCCTTCGCGTTCCGAGGCACCCACTACGGCAATCGATTGCGGCTCGAAGAGCTTGCTGAGTTTATGTTGCGCCATAAGTCATTGTAGGGCGCGAAATCGGAGCGTACGCTCAACATCTGTAGCGACAATGATCGGGCTTCGCGAAGCGTTTCTGCAGCGTGCGTACCCCGTGCCGACCTGGCGTTGCACTCCCGAAAAACTCGACTGGCCAACGTTTGGCGGGCACTGGGTGTCCACCCTGCAACTACAGGGCACCTCTAATAATTCATTTTTGGGGATGCAGTGTTAGGAGCCCGGAGCGCAGCAACCGGAGCGTACGCCCTGGTACGTGAGGATTGCGAGCACCGC
>JAYVNO010000101.1:0-5534 GCA_043758415.1 Burkholderiales bacterium | reverse complement strand
AGCGCCGCGCATGGTTTGCAGGCCTGTGGAGCGTCACCCTCGACCCGCCTCGCCTACCCACGTCGATGCTTGATTCTTCCTAATGGAGAATCTCGGTTAAATTTGACAACGCCGTGTTGACCCAGTGGAACTCCGGAAGTTTAGCCGCCTTGGGTCCGCGTCCAGTGATGTGCGGCTCATGGCACTGCACGAGGGCTGCGAGCTGTTGAAACCCCGGCCAGCCGTCGGAGAGCACCAAGCTCTCAGGCGCAATGGCCTTGGTCGCCCACTTCTGGATGGCCTCCCTGCCGTGGTTCTCCACCCGATCAAAGCGCACGATCTGCGGACGACCCCGTAGATCGGTTTCCACGGCAGCCAGGAAGGGCACCTTGTTGCCGCCCCGGCCTTGGCGGCCCGGCCGCTCACCGCCCAAGAAGGCATCGTCAATCTGAATGCGACCGGACAAAACGGTGGCCTGCTCACGCTCAAACATCACCTGCATGAGTTTGTGGCGAAGCAGCCATGCTGTCGGATAGCTCACCCCGAGGTGGCGCTTAAGCGCCAGCGCGCCAATGCCGCCCTTGCTTTGCGTCATCCAGAACATGGCCAGAAACCAAGTAGTGAGCGGTAGTTTGGTGTGCTCCATGATGCTGCCGACAATCGAGGAGCTCTGGTAGTCGCAGCCCTTGCACTGCCAGAGCCTGCGCCCATTGTGAGTGGGGCTGAAACGGGTGCACTGACAATGATCGCAGACAAAACCGTTGGGCCAGCGCGCCTGGACTACGGCGGCCTCGCACTGCACCTCATCGCCGTAGTTGGGCAAAAACTCCGACAGTGAGAGCACGGGCTGAAACTGGATACGGTTCATGGGCACGGCGGTGCTCCAATGTTTGAAAAGAATACTGTACATACATACAGCACAGCAGTCAATCATTCCTGAGCCAGCTTGCTAATCAGGAGTCGATTTATGTCACTTATTAGTTTTATGCCCATACAGGACGGGCCTTTCGGTGAAAAGCTATTAGCCCAACCAAACCCGCGCGTTCTCAAACATGCGCAGCCACGGTGAGCGCGTCCAGCCTTCGGGATGCCACGAGAAATTTTCTACGCGGTGGGTGCGCTCAGGGTGCGGCATCAGCACGTTGAAGCGACCGTCTTTGGTCGTCAAACCCGTGATGCCGCTCGGCGAACCGTTCGGGTTCAGTGGATAGTTTTCAGTCGCGATGCCGAGGCTGTCGACGAAACGCATGGTGACCAGCGATTGTGCGGTTTCCAGATGTTCTTCGTCCTTGAATTGGGCGAAACCTTCACCGTGCGCCACGACAATCGGCAACCGCGTTTTCTCCATGCCTTTGAACAGGATAGACGGCGTTTCCATGACTTCGACGAGCACGGTGCGGCATTCAAATCGCTCGCTGCTATTGCGCACGAACTTGGGCCAATGTTCCGCGCCGGGAATGATCGGCGCCATGTGCGCCATCATCTGGCAACCGTTGCAAATGCCGAGAGCGAAAGTATCAGGCGCGGTGAAAAATTCCTGAAATTCTTCGCGCAATTCGGCATTGAGCAAAATCGATTTCGCCCAGCCCGCGCCCGCACCGAGGACGTCGCCGTAACTGAAACCACCGCAGGCAACAAAGCCCTTGAACTCGTCGAGCGAGCGACGACCGGTTTGCAAATCAGTCATGTGAACGTCGTACGCATCGAAGCCCGCCATGGTGAAAACGTGCGCGGTTTCGATGTGCGAATTGACGCCCTGCTCGCGCAAAATGGCAATTTTCGGGCGTGAGCCCACATTGATGTTGGCCGCGATCATCGGGGCGGCGATGTTGACCTTAGCGTCGAACAACACGCGAGGTACCAAGCCCGCGTCGTCATCATCAAACACGCGATCAAACTCGGAATCCGCGCAATCCGGATTGTCGCGCAGGCGTTGGATCTGGATGCTGGTCGCGCTCCATGCGACGTGCAACGCTTGCCGCGCTTCGTCGAAAACGTTGTTGCCCTGATGCTCGATGATGAGCTTGCCGTCGTCGCGCAGTGTGGCAATTTCTTCTACGGGCAACGTACCGAATGCAGCGCGAACTTTGTCGATGTGAGCGCGATGCACCTGAATCACAGCACCGAGTTCTTCGTTGAACAACGCGGCCATTGCGTCCTGATTTGCTGGATCAAGCGCAACAGTCAAACCCGCACGCGACGCGATCATCATCTCGACGAGTACCGCGAACAAACCACCGTCGGAGCGGTCGTGATACGCGAGCAGCAGGCCGTTCGCGTTGAGCGATTGCACGCCCGCGAAGAACGTTTTCAGGTCATCGGTCGAATCGCAATCGGGCACCTTAACTCCGATTGCGCCCATTGTCGATTGCACCTGATTGAAGATCGAGCCGCCCATACGCTGCTTGCCGCGCGCGACATCTACCAACAGCAACACGCTGTCATGATCAATTTTTAACAGCGGCGTCAGCGTTTTTTTCACGTCGGTCACGTTGGCAAACGCGGTGACGATCAGCGACACGGGTGCATGGACGGATTTGCTCGTGTCGCCAACGTTCCAACCCGTGCGCATGCTCATCGAATCCTTGCCGACCGGGATCGACACGCCGAGCGCGGGGCACAATTCCATGCCGACTGCATGCACGGCGTCGAACAACGCCGCGTCTTCACCGGGCACGTCCACTGCCGCCATCCAGTTGGCGGAGAGCTTGATGTCGGTGATCGACGCGATGGACGCAGCCGCAATGTTGGTGATGGCCTCGGCCACTGCCATACGCGCCGATGCGGGTGCGTTCAGCACAGCCAGTGGCGTGCGTTCGCCCATCGCCATCGCCTCGCCTGCATTCCCCACAAAATCGCGCAGCGTGACTGCAACGTCTGCCAGCGGCACCTGCCACGGCCCCACCATTTGCTCACGCGCCGTGAGGCCACCGACGAAGCGGTCACCGATGGTGACGAGGAAAGTTTTGTCAGCAACGGTAGGATGCTGAAGGACACGGTAAGCAGCATCGCGCAGCTTCAGTTTCACACCTGTCTGCGCTTCTGCGGATTCCGTCGATTTGCGTGTTGTCACCCGCTCCATCTTCGGCGGCTTGCCCAACAACACATCCAGCGACATATCCACCGGTTTGTTGTTGAACTTGGCATCCGCCACGGTCAAATTACCCGATCCGTCAGCGACGCCAACAATCGCAAACGGACATCGTTCGCGCTCACAGTAAGCTTTGAACAACGAAACCGACGCAGGCGCAATCGCCACAACGTAGCGCTCCTGCGATTCGTTGCACCAGATCTCGGCCGGGCTCATTCCGGCTTCGAGCGTGAGCACTTGGCGCAGGTCAAACAACGCGCCTCGTGGATCAGCCTCAGTGCCAGCACCGTGCACGAGCTCTGGCAATGCATTCGACAATCCGCCCGCGCCGACATCGTGAATCGCAAGGATCGGATTGGCCTCGCCCAAACGCCAGCAGGCGTTGATGACTTCCTGCGCACGACGCTGCATTTCGGGGTTGCCGCGTTGCACTGAATCGAAGTCGAGATCAGCGGTGTTCTGGCCCGTCGTCATGCTTGATGCCGCACCGCCGCCCATACCGATGCGCATGCCTTCGCCACCCAACTGAATGAGCAATGTGCCCGCGGGAAACGCAATTTTGTGAACATGAAGATCAGACACAGCACCGATGCCGCCCGCGATCATGATCGGCTTGTGATAGCCATAAACCGTATCACCGACCTTCTGCTCGAAACTGCGGAAATAGCCACCCAACACTGGGCGGCCGAACTCATCATTGAACGCCGCACCACCAATCGGGCCGGCAATCATGATGTCGAGCGCGGACGAAATACGCTCCGGTTTGCCGACTTCAGCAGTCGCTGCTTCCCACGGTTGTGGCAAGCCGGGCAGGCGCAGGTTTGACGTGGTGAATCCGGTCAGGCCGGACTTCGGCACCGCTCCACGACCCGTCGCACCTTCGTCGCGAATCTCGCCACCTGCGCCCGTCGCAGCACCTGCAAATGGCGCAATTGCGGTGGGGTGATTGTGCGTTTCAACTTTGGCCAAATAGTGCGTGCGATCTGCGTGCTCGGCGTACAAGCTGTTCGCATCGGGATAAAGACGCAACGCGTCGCCGCCGGTCAAAATCGCCGCGTTGTCCGAATACGCGATCTCGGTGCCGGATGGATTCGCAGCATGGGTATTGCGGATCATCGCGAACAGTGACTTATCCTGCGCAACGCCGTCAATCGTCCAGTTCGCGTTGAACACCTTGTGGCGGCAATGCTCGGAGTTCGCCTGGGCGAACATCAGCAATTCGACATCGGTCGGATCGCGGTCAAGCTTGTCGAACGCTTTGACCAGATAGTCGATTTCCTCGTCCGACAACGCTAATCCCAACTCGCCGTTGGCAATTTTTAGTGCGGACGGTGTGCGTGAAATCGTTGTTAGTGGTTTCGCTGCGTGCGTATCAAAAATCGCTTTGGCCGCAGCGATAGTCGTCAGCACGACCTCTGTCATACGGTCATGACTGGCGTCTTCAATCGCGCGCTTCGCCTCCTTCGGCAA
Organism: Burkholderiales bacterium; assembly: GCA_043758415.1. Lineage (GTDB taxonomy): Bacteria > Pseudomonadota > Gammaproteobacteria > Burkholderiales > Casimicrobiaceae > Casimicrobium. Next base: position 994 of record JAYVNO010000101.1, on the reverse strand, counting down.
CGGGCCTTCCGAGTTCACCCAGTACCAGACGCCGCGCTCGATGCGCTGCACGAAGCTCAGGCCGCAATTGCGCGCGATGTCAGTGGCTTTCGATGACCACGGCGAGATGGTGCCGAGACGCGGCACCACGAGAAACGCATGTTGATGCGACTCGCTCGGCTCGGCGTCCGCGCCGTACGCGAGCAACGCATCAAGCTGAAGCCGTTCATCGCGCGTGGCCTCACGACTCAGCTCAACGAAGTGCCAGAACTCGGCGCTGACGTCGGTCACGCGATGTTCAGCGAGTGCGGCAACAAGTTTGTCCTGACGGAACTGGGAAAGCGTGGCAGAGCCGCGCATCGAGATCATGGTTGAACCATGCGGGGTCTGAAATGGGGCGGGCATGTGCCTGATTGATGACGCTCTCGGTTGCTCGCGTGGCGAACACTTGAAGCTTAAACGGGAAACTTTGATTTTAACGTTTTGATGCCCTATGCTTTGTGCGCTGCCGGAACTGTCCGACGGCAACAACCTAATACTGGGAGGATGTACATACCACGGCCCATCGCAAGAGTCCCGCGCGTCTGCGCAAAGCGCGCCACGTCGCTCAGTTCCACTCTCTGTCTGCGCAGAACGCAGCGCCGCCGCACAGCAAGCTGTCGTGGCAGACGCTCGCTGCGCTGGAGGGCTTGATCACCGGGCGTGTGGTCGTTCCCGGCGATCCGGACTACGACCAAGACCGTCAGGAATCCAACCCCGCATTCAACTGATCCTGTCAACATTTCATTGAGTGATTAACCCACGCAATTAGTAGCCGCGTGAGAAGGCTGGGTTTGGGGGAAGTGGCTCGCTACGCTCGCTCTCCGATAAATATTTTGTCTGTTGCTTTTCTGCGCGAAGCGCATTGTCAAATTGCCGCTGAAACTCGCGCGGTGACATCCAGTTGGGGGACGTTTGCATGCGCGTGGTGTTGTAGAAGCCCTCGATGTAGGCAAACACGCAGCGTCTGGCTTCT
>JAYVNO010000100.1:0-5546 GCA_043758415.1 Burkholderiales bacterium | reverse complement strand
GCCACTGAATTGAGTTCGCGGTCACGCTCGGCAGGCGGCACCTCAAGTATGACCTCGACACGACGGTTACGAGCCCGTCCCTCGGGCGTGCTATTGGTGTCAATCGGCGTCGATTCCGCCTGACCCTGCGCGCGAGTGCGGCCCTTGGTCACCAGGCGAGCATCGATCATGTCGCGCACCACGTCGGCTCGCGCCTTGGAGAGTTCATAATTTCCAGGGAAGCGCAAGCTTCGAATCCGCTGATTGTCAGTGTGGCCTGATATCTGCACCGTGCCGGGCACCGAGTTCAGCGCATCAGACACCCGCTGAATCACGATTTGATAGCGCGGTTTGACTTCAATCGAGCCGCTGTCGAACATGCCGTCACCGAGCAGCACAATGACGCTTTTATCGGCTTGGTCATCCACCGTCACTAACTTCTCATCGATTTCCGGTTGCAAAAACTTGCGTAGACGGGCCACCGAAGCTGGCTGCGGCTTGAGTGCCTGCGCCTTGGGCGGACGAATGGCGCTGATAGCGCTGTAGGTGCCACTCGACTTCTCGGAAATCAGAAAGTAGTAGAGAAAAAATATTCCGGTTAACAGCGCGAGCACCGTACCGACGCAAATCCATAACGGAAGAAAACCCCACTTTGCTTTACCGTCAGCTTCAGCGCCGCGCCAGTGCAATGACAACGCTTTGGAATACTCGCCACGCGCACCGTCAAGAATTTCGACCAGTCTACGGCGTAGCGTATCGAGTTGGCTGCGACCGTTATCCACCACACCAAATCGGCCCTCGAAGCCAAGCGCAATGCAAACCGCCATCAGCTCAATCAGATCAAAGTGCTTCTTCGGGTCCTGCACCAGCCGAGCCAGCACCTGATAGAATTTTTCGCCGCCCCACGTCTCGTTATGAAAGGTCACCAGCAGCGAGTGCCGTGACCACTGTCCGCCGCCGCCCCAAGGCGTCTTGGCAGCGGTTTCGTCAAGCGCGGTGCAGAGGGCATAACGAGCAGCAATTACCGTCTCTGGCGACACGTTGGCTTCGCGGGCGCGGCGCTCGAACATGTTCACTTGCTCAACCAGATAATCGCGCAGTTGCGCTGGGTCAGGGTGATGTGGCATCACGCGGATTTGCGGGATCAAATTTAGCAGGGGGTTAGCAGCCACAGCCAGCGGATTAGTGCCGCTCAGTACTTCCGGTAAATCGGCGGCGACCTGTGCTTCACCCATCGGTGGTGCTTCGGCGAAACCCGGCACCGGAGGTGCGGCGTTACCCACAGGCACAGCGCCACCGGTTCCCGCAAGAATGGCAAACGGATCAAGATTGGCGGGTGTGCTCATGTGCGAATCGCCCAAAATTCAAGTTTGAGCTCAGGCCAATCGCCGGCAATGTGCATGGCCATACCGCCTGATCGCTCCATACCACGCCAGAACTCGCTGGATGTATCAAGCTCGAAATAATTATTGCCCGCGTGGTATGGAATCTGCCGGGGTGCCACGGGCAGCGGTCGCAGCCCAACGCCCGGAAGATGCAAATTGACCAGATCACGGATTTTTTCGACCGGACCAATTTTGACCTGTGTCGGAAACTGTTTGCGCACCTGCTCGCCCGGCAGCCCCGACGAAACCGCAAGCACGAACACCGCGCTCTTGATAAGTTCTTTGTCGGCAATGATGGCAATACGAACACCGTAAGGACGCTCCTCCAGTTGAATCTGAAATGCGTTTTGCTCCAGCACCATCGACAGCGATCTGCGCAAATCATTCATCACGGGCGTGAAGCAGCCCGAGAGATCGTCGTGGTTGTACGATGGATATTCGCTCGGACGACGAGTGTCACGGGTGAACGTCGTGAAATCACCCGCAAGCATGAGTAGCTCAGTGTAGAGTCGCTCGGGATGCAGCGTGCGCAATTGCGACAGATGCATGATGAGCGGCTCGAAACGATTGACCAGCTGCAGAATCAGGAAATCTGCAATTTCAGAAACACCCCCTTTGCCGGGTGACGCAAGTCGAGCGGCGAGCGCCTCACCGCGGTGGTGCAACAACCCAGCCAACTCGCGAAGAAAGCCCGAGAGCACCGCGCTTTCGTGCGCGACCACTGCAGGTGCGATGTAGGACTCGGTCAAAGCAACGGAGAGGTCATTGCGCCGCTCGGTGACGTGGCATACCCCCAAGGTCATCCAGCCCTCGGGCACTTCGCCCTCAGGCAGCAAACGAACGCGTGGGTTAGCAGTTTGGATAGGGGCGGCTTCTCCGGCCACCGAGTTTTGATCTGCGGTTTCATCGTCGCTGACGCTGTAACGCGCGAGCGACCGGGCATCGTCATCAAACGAAACCTCCTCGCTGCTCGCGCGATACACCGGCAGGCACAAAAAAATGCGCTTGCCTTTAAGTGTTTCTGAAATATCAATTGACTTCGGAGGCTCATCGGGTTCAGGAAACGCGAACGCCGTGCCATCTGGAAACACGCCCGCGGCGCTGGCAATCGCAATCTTGCCAATGGCAAGCGATGAAGCATCAAGCACGATGCTGTTGAACCCCCAGAAATGCCCTTCGCTGGTCAGCGCATATTGAAACTGCGCAAACTCGCGATGGCGTTCCGCCTGCTGAAAATGCTGCGGTCGAAGGAACATGCCCTCCGACCAAACCACACGACTGCGATCACCCATCTGCTAATCCTCGATCTGTTCTTCTGTCTCGATGCGGCCATGTGGCCGTTGCGGCGCAAAGCTCACTAAAACGACTTGACGACTTCAATATTTTTCTCGACCGCCTTCTTGTAATTCTCAACCTTTTCTTTCAGGTTCGCTATGACCTTCGTGTACCGTGCAATGGCCGCAATGATTTTCGGCACGTTATTCGCAACTGTTGCCACGAGCGCAGGCAGATTGCCATCGCCCGCCGCCTTGGCACCCTCCCCGAGCGCCTTGACAGCTTCCGCTACATCGAGCTTTGCCTGCTCGACCAACCCTTTAATCTCTTCGTAGTCTTCGCGCGCTTGATTAACAAGTTTTACATTGTCGTCAAGCAGTTCCTTCGCTTTGTCCATCTTCTCCTTGGCGGTGTCGATGAACGCCTTGGTGTCTTCAATGGATTTTGCGAGTTTGTCGGTGGGGCCTGCCATGAGCGCTCTCCAGTTTAAATTCAGGTTTTGTTGGCTGGGGTCGCAGCAAGCAACACGGTGCCCGCCAGCATTTCGTGGACAGCGTCAAGCACGAGCTTTAGCGGCTCGGATGTGGATACATCGGCAAAGCGAGCCGCCACGATGGGGGCAAGCCGTGCGAACGGTTTTCGATGCAGGGACAAAAAAATGCAGTGTGCAACGACACTTTGATCCGGCCCAGACTCAATCCTCTGCACCACGTGGCCGAGGGGCACCTCGCGGTCGCTGATCCGCATCTCCAGCAACGCCTTGCACAGCGCGTCTTCGCGCTCGGGGTCGTCGGTTTCGACGAGTTGTTTGACAAGCAAGGGAATCGCTGCGCGCGCAAGCTCGCCCATTTGACTGAGTGCGGTGAGCGCGAGCATGGAATCGGACCACTGCGGCGCAGCCGCCACCACCTGCGTCAGCGCCACTACGCCCGGTCCTTTCGGATTCAGGCGGGCGAGCGCCGCGTAACCCGCCACCATGATTGAAATATTCGTTTCGCCCTTAAGCGTGCGCAAAACATAGTCTTCAATCTGCTGTTTTTTTGCGTCCGACGTACCCGCGCTCGCCGCGAGCAGATCCAGCCCCTCGGGCGTCCAGCCTTGAGCGCCGACCTGAGCGGCGATGCTGGCAATCCACGGCGCACCCGCCACCGCGTGAGGCAGCGCCGTACTGAAGGCAATTTTGCGCAGCCCCGCCTCGACTGAGAACACCATTTGCGCGAGCCCTGGCCATGCTTCAGTCGGCACGCTTTGATACAGCCACAAGGCGTTCGCGGCCATGCCCCGCGCAGGGGCTGGCGAGTCAACAGCCACCAGCGACACTACGCACGGCAAAGCTGCGCCTTTCGCCGATTGCGTTTTCAGTTGCGTGAACAGCGTGGCCGCGAGCAAGAGCGCGGTACCGTCGCCCCTTGAAAGCTCCACGCAACGTAATAGTTCCGGCATCCAGCTATCAAGCGGCGCGTCAGGCTGCAGCGCCTGCGCCAACGCGTGAGTGCGGTTCATCGCGTCCGCGGACACCAATTCGGCACGAATGCGCTCGTGCGACCAGCGCTCAGGCACGGCTGCCGGTAGCGGCACCGCGTCCGTCGGCATCGCGGTTAAGGTGTCAGGAGTTACGTCAGACATAGCCGAGTTCAGACGATGTTGGTCGGGCATTTACCGATCAGCGGCGAGATCACGGAAATCGCGCCCACAAAAGCCCCGGTCGCCACTACGGCAGGCGAGGTCATCGTGATCGCACTGGCCGTCATATTGATTAAACCGCCCGACATCGAAATGATTGGAGCTGCCATGTTGATGGCGGTCGCGCCTGTGACCGTGACGACCCCCCCAGAAACTGAGATCACAATCGGCGACGAAAGGCTCATCACGCCGGTTGCGGACACCGTGCTTATACCGGTCACCGAGTGCGTGTGCACTCCCGTAATCGTTGTCACGTCGCCGCCCATGACAGTGGTCTTGCGCATACCTTTGATGTCCTCGGTCTGCATGCCCAAGATGTTGGTGGTGTCCGTGCCTTTCACGTCCGCCGAGCGTGTCACGCAAGTCTCGCCGTAGCTCAGGCCACCGAAAACCGAGTACCCCTGAATCGACGTGAGGGCTGTCTTTCCAGTGGTAGTGACTGTGGTGTCGCCGGTAATGGTGTCGTTACGCTTGCCTGTGATAAAGGTTGACTGATCGCCCTGAATCATGATCGTCTCGTTCTTCGTCACCGAGAAGTTGTGATTGCCCTTCACCGTCTCCTGATGGTCGCCGCCGGTCTCTTCCTTTACGTCCTTTTCCACGTTTTGCGTGCGATTGCCCTTCACCATGTTCGACTGGTCTAGTGTCACCGTGTTGTGCTGACTCCCCTTGACCGTCGTGGATTGATCCTTTTCAATCTGGTTGTTTTGCACCCCGTTGATCACCTCAAGGTCGTCCTGATTAACGTAGCGGGAATCGTTTTTCTCAATGCGTGTCTGCCGGTGTTGACCGACGGTGCGTGACTCATCAAGCTCAACCACAGTATCGTGATTTTTCTGGGCGTGGATGTACAGCTGCTCTTCGCCTTTTTTGTCCTCCATCCTGATTTCATTGAAATCAGTCGGGCTTCCGCCTTTAGTCGAGCGCGACTTGATGCCGCTCGCCGTTTTGTTGGCAGGCAGGTCGTACGGCGGCATTTTCTCGGCGTTGTAAACACGACCGGTAATCATCGGGTAGTCCGGATCGCCACCGATGAAGTCGACGATGACTTCCTGCCCAATGCGCGGGATGTGAATGAAGCCCCATTTTTCACCCGCCCACGGGTGACTGACCCGAATCCAGCAACTGCTGTTTTCGTCTTTCTTGCCGTAGCGATCCCAGAAGAACTGCACCTTGACGCGACCATATTCGTCGGTGTAGATCTCCTCACCCGCAGGGCCGACC
>JAYVNO010000099.1:0-5556 GCA_043758415.1 Burkholderiales bacterium | reverse complement strand
CGTGGCAACTCAATACCCGGCCCCGCAAATCACTCAACTGGCGCTGCCCCATCGAACTCTTTATGCCAGGCACTTTCGATTTCCATCAACATTTCACCAACCTTGTTGCACTTGGGGCTTGAAACCGCCTTGTTTTTAGTAAGGAACTTCAATGAGTTATGGAAAAAATATAATTCGCCAAACAAGTTTGTCCTCTATTCCCTCACAGTTCGAACCGTTGCTGCCCGCCAGCGAAAGACGTGACGCTTTGCTTGAACGCGCGCACGAATTGCAAAAGCTGGCGCTGTCCACCTCGGGTCAGGCCGATCAGGGCGTGATGCTGTCGTTGGCACCGCTGCTGCGGGCGATGAACTCGTACTACACGAATAAGATTGAGGGCCAGCACACGCTGCCCGTGGAGATCGAATAGGCGCTGCGCAAGGAGTTTTCGCCGCAGCAGGATGTTCAGCGCAAGCAACGCATCGCACTGTCGCGTCTGGCTGCGGAGCAGGTGGCAGAGCAAGTGATGGCACCCTATGGCTGGCGCGAGTTATTGTCTGCCGCATCGATCCAGTCGCTGCATCGAATCCTGTTCAGTCCGTTGCCACCGGAAGAATGCCTGTCATCTGACAGCAGCCCGTTTTTGCCGGGCGCGCATATTGCGCCGGAAGCGCAGTCTATCCCCGCGTTTCTGGGCCGCTTTGAGCAGTTCTACAGCGCAATTCGCGAAGGCGAACTATCGGTGCTGGCCGTCGCCGCCGCGCATCACCGGTTGGCATGGGTGCATCCGTTTGCGGACGGCAACGGTCGCGTGGCGCGGCTGCACTCGCATACGCTGCTGTATGCGATGGGGCTCACCAACGGCATCTGGTCGCCGTTGCGCGGACTGGCTCGCAGTCAGTCGGAGTATTACGCGCGGCAAGTGAGCGCCGATCAGCCGCGTCGCGGGGACCTCGATGGTCGCGGCAACTTGACGGAAGGTGGGCTGATCGAGTTCATTGAGTTTTTTCTCGGCGTCTGCATCGATCAGGCGCAGTTCATGACGCAGATGCTCGACATGCGAACCCTGCCGGATCGCATCGCGGCGTGCCTTGCCTTCTACAGTCATCGCGCCGATTCGCAGGTGCGTATGGAGGCGTTGCAGCCGCTGCGCATGATGTTTCTGACTGGAGAAATGGAGCGCGGCGAGTTCAAGCTGATGACGGGGCTGCAGACGCGCACGGCCGAGCGCTTGTTGCGCGCGTTGTTTGATTTGCGTCTTGTTGTGTCCGATTCGCCGAAGGGCAAGTTGCGTTTTGGGATTCCGCTGCACGCGTTGCGCTTCTACTTTCCAGCCCTGTGGCCCGAAGCCGAGGGTAGTGCGGAGTGGTAGTCGGCACTAAACCTAGCGAGTGCATGAAAAACGCGCCCGAAGGCGCGTTTTTCATGCACGGTCAGTAACGAACTACTGAGCGCCGCCAGCGTAAGCGGCGCGCAGTGCGCGGGCTTCGCCGCTGTTCAGTGCGCGGATGGTTTCGGCACGAACTTCAGCACGGGTGCGGGTGTCGCTCTTGTCAACTGCCACGAATGGGTTGATGTCGCTACGTGACGAGTACAAAGTCGACGCTTCAGGGGTGCGGACGCCTGTGGTGCTGCGTGCTTGTGACGGCGCGCTCAGCTGGGCGACTTGGAATTCGGCACCGTTGTCGTAGTTGTTAGCAAAAGCGCCAACGGAAACAGAAGCAACAGCAGCGGCGAGGAGGAGAGATTTAACGTTCATGATTTTAGTTTCCTAGTTTTGAGATTAAGTACATCGTTCAGTCGGCCACCATGGCGTTTCCTTACGACTCTTTTTCGACGCAGCAACGGGGGCCTGTTTACACCGTTCTCTATCACTACTCTTGGGAGAACGGTCTGAACAGGCTGCTGTTGCTGTATCGATGAAATGAATGTTAGGCATTGTCATAACGCGAATAAATAGGACAGAAATCAATTGTTTATTTATAATTTGTCAACAATGTGGAGGTTGAATAACACCGAAGCCGCAGGGTCGGGGTTTACAGGCCCGTTCATGAAACAAAGACTAGAGGTGCCCCATGGATCAGCTCCGCGCCATGCGCGTCTACAGCAGGGTCGTTGACGAAGGCAGCTTTACCAAGGCGGCTGACAAGCTTGATTTGGCGCCCGCCGTGGTGACGCGGCTGATTGCCGATCTTGAGCAACACCTTGGCGTGCGCTTGCTCAACCGCACCACGAGGAGCCTCGCGCTCACCCAGGCGGGCGAGCGCTACTTAGAGCGCGTGACGCGCATCCTCGCTGACGTCGAGGATGCGGAGACGGTGGCCAACCTTGAGACCGCGGAGCCGCGCGGCGTGGTGCGCGTGCTGGCGTCGCCTGCGATCACCGTGCACCAGCTGACCCGGCACCTGCCGACGCTTCGGGCGCAATATCCAAAGCTCACCATCGAATTAACCGTGCAAAACATCGTCGACAGCGTCGACGATGGCCACGATATTTCCATCCTCACGCTAAAGCGCCCGCTTGAAACGGGCAACTTTGTAGCGCGGCTGCTCGCCCATTCCGAGATGATCGCGTGCGCCACACCCGCCTATCTCAACCAGCACGGGCGGCCCACGCGCCTTGATCAGCTGGGGGAGCATGAATGGCTGCTGCCGTATTCGCCGGATGGCAATCATCAAACGACGTTTGAGTATTGCCCAGCGGGCGATTGCCTAGATGGCGCAAAGTCTGCGAAGGCCAGCAGAACGCCAAAAACGGTGACGCTGGATCAGCCACCGATGGCGCTGTCAACGATGCATCTGGACACGCTGTATCACGCAGCACTCGCCGGTATGGGCATCGCGGCGGTGCCGTCGTTCGTTGCCGAGGAAGGGCTGCGCAACGGCCGTCTGGAGCGGGTTATGCCCGATTGGCGTGTGCTGACGCTGTCGATTTATGCGGCCATGCCAACGCGCCTGCACGTGCCCGCGCGGACTCGTGTGTTTATCGATTTTTTGACCAAAGCATTCGGCGGCGTAGCGCGCGATCCGTGGCTCGCAGCGCTCAACGCGCTGACGCCAACTTTAGCCGCAAATGACGATTTGACTGGGTCTGGCGGGGCAAAAGCGAAGAAGTCGGGTTCAGGTAAAAAAGCCGCCTGAGCCCCAAGTGGATAAGGCTTTCAGTAGAAAGCTGTACTCGAACAAACGTGCTAACTACGGTTCAAACAGCTTCTTTGCGCAACGTTTCGTACAGTGGCGCAAAGTCCGGCCCGGTGTCGTCACGCAATTGCTGAAACGACGCCAGAACGAAGTATGTTGTTTGCACGTCATCGATCAAAAATTTCGTCCGCATTGACATCATCACATCGAACGGCAAGCGTTGCGGCACATGGCTTTCCAGCGCGTAGACCAGTTCTTTCGGCGACGACAAAACGCCTGCGCCATAGGCAAGAATTTTTCTGTTTTCGCGAATCAAGCCGAACTCAATGGTGTACCAGTAAAGCCGCGCCAGCCAGTCGAGCCCGCCGAGCCGTTTTGCCTTCAGCGCGCCTTCGCCATACGCCTGCAAATGATCGGCATAAATGAGAGTAAACAGCATCGGCACGTGGCCGAAAAAGTCGTGAAATAGGTCCGGCTCAACGATGTAGTCGAACTCGGCTTCATCGCGCAGCCACACCGTCACCGGAAACCGGCGGTTGGCAAGATGGGTGAAAAAAACCTCGTCCGGCAGTAAGCCCGGCACCGCCACCAGTTGCCAGTCGGTTGCGGCTTTGAGCGCTACATTCACCGCCGCAAATTCCGGGATGCCGTGACGCATGTCGAGTGCAGTCAGGCCGTTGATCGCATGCAAAAACTCGTGACAGGCGCGACCCTGAATCAGCGCAAGTTGCCGCTCAACCAGCCGCAGCCAGCGCGCCTGTTCTTCATCGGTGTAATCGTCCATACGCTGCTGCACGGTGAAGTCCGCAGCCATCAGAGCGTAGTTGCCGCGTAACCCGGTATTAGGGTTGCTGGTTTTGCCTGAAATGTCGAAAGCGGGCGGCGCTACGGGAGAGAAGTGTTGCGTGTCTTGCATGCCGTCATTATCGCGAACTGCACAGCATTCAAATTGCTAACTCTCGCGATATCCGGCAATTTATGCGCGATATCAGGACAGCGCTGCCAGACGTTCGCTATGCGCGATCCAGCCGCCACATTTGATAAGCCAGCGCGGCACGGCAGCCGACAACAATAGCGACGACCGTGATGACTGAGCCGACAGCGAGCGTGCTCATGCCCGAGAGCCCCTGACCCACCGTGCAGCCCATCGCCAGCACGCCGCCAAAGCCCATCAGCGCCGCGCCGATGAGATGGTTGGCCAAGTCTTCAGTCGAGGCAAAACCTTCCCAATGAAATGTCTTGGTCAAGAGCGACATCGCCCATGATCCGACGATTACACCCAACACACTGGCGATGCCAAACGTCACGAACTTGCTCTTGTCGCTCCAGAAGCCGAGAAGCTCCAGCAGATAAGCGGGCGGCGCCGTGAATGTCAGTGATTCGGGACGCCCGGAATTGGTCGACACCCACGCCGCCTCCAGCGTTTCAGGATGCTCCGCTATGAAGCCAACGCGGCCTGACACATACCAGCCGGCAATCACCGTCAAGCCGACGACGATGCCCGCGATCCAGTTCCATTTGTCTGCGCGAAATTGCGCACCGAAAAGCGCAAACACCACGAATAGGGCACCGATGACCGCCGCCAGAATCATCGCCGCTGGGCCCGCCACACCGATGAGTGACGGCAAATCCTGCGTGCCGGGCAACGTCAGCGCCACCGCGTCAAACGTGGCCACACGAAACACGCCGAGCACACCGCGCAAAGTGAACCAGGCAAACACGGCCATCACCAACATCGTCACCAGCGCCCGCAAGCTGCCCGAGCCGACGCGCAGCAACGTTTTGCTGCCGCAGCCACCTGCCAGCGTCATGCCAAAGCCAAAGCAAAGCCCCCCAACAATGTGCGAAAGCCAGATCAATTTCGGCGCCACGTAAAACGATTTTGCAATGTCAACCGTGCCAGTGAATTTAAGCAGCGCTACGCCAATGATCGCCACGCCGACTGACGCTATCGCCATCCGCGCCCGCGTCCAGTCGCCAAAGTTGGCAATGTCAGAAATCGCACCCATCGTGCAGTAATTGCTGCGCTGGGTTACCGCGCCAAACACGAAAGACAAGACGAACCCCCACAACGCTGCGCTGTGTTGAAGAGTGACTATTTCTGGTGGCATAAGGAGAGCAGTGCAAGCCGCGACACGACATTATCCGTGTTCGTTGGGACCAGTGCGCAAACGGTCGCTTATGGGCAGTCATGTGCGGGCGGTAACGCGATTGCCGAATCAAGCCGGTGCACAGTGTTCTGGGTGCGCCGAGGCGATGTGCAGATTCTTTTGAAGTTCGTGACACGCAGGGCACTGAGCAAATCGGGAGTCGTTCCGTGCGCGCTCGGAAAAAGTAGTTAGTCGTTCCTGCAAAAGCGCCACAAGCCAGGTAGCGAGCGCATTGAGCTAAGAAATATCTCGCATAGAACTCTCAGAAAGCACACAATTTCGATGTG
>JAYVNO010000098.1:0-16415 GCA_043758415.1 Burkholderiales bacterium | reverse complement strand
CCACCCTACGGGTTCGCTTGAGTGACGGTTGGCGCGGTAGGGTAGTGGTGTCTGCTTTTTAGTCCATCTCCCATAATGCGAGAATCTCACCTCCGGCCACCACCAGCAGTAAGCAGTACCCGATGACCGCCACAAAATCCCTCCCTGTTACCGACACCGCCGCTCGCGCTAGTGCGCAGCGTGACATTGATGCTATGCCTGCCAGCGAGCGGGTGCGGCATCGCATCAAGGCGTCGGGCAAGCGCTTTCATGCCAACGACAACATCAGCGAGTTCATTCGCGACGGCGAGTTGCCCGAGTTGCAGGCCGAGATAGAGACGAAGCTGCGTGAGGTGTTGAAGAGCCTGGTGATTGACACCGAAAGCGATCACAACACTCAGGACACGGCCAAGCGCGTGGCCAAGATGTACTTGAACGAGGTGTTTCGTGGGCGCTACGTGCCGCCGCCGCCGGTGACGGAGTTTCCGAATGTGGAGCACTTAAACGAGCTGATGATTGTGGGGCCGATCACGATTCGGTCGGCGTGTTCGCATCACTTTTGTCCAATCATGGGGCGGGTGTGGATCGGTGTGATGCCCAATCAACATTCCAATTTGATTGGTCTTTCAAAGTATGCGCGCCTTGCCGATTGGGTGATGAGTCGCCCTCAAATTCAGGAAGAAGCCGTGTCGCAGTTGGCCCATTTGTTGCAGGACAAAATTCAGCCGGACGGACTGGCGCTGGTGATGGAGGCGGATCACTTTTGCATGCATTGGCGTGGCGTGAAGGACGTGGACGCGAAGATGATCAACAGCGTGATGCGCGGGTCGTTCCTGAAAGACGCCAATTTGCGTCGCGAATTTTTGGCGCTGGTCGACAGCAGAAAAGCATAGGTTATGTTGATCCGTCTCACCTACGTCAGCCGCGCCGTTGAAGTCGTCACGCAACCCATGTTGGATTCGATATTGCACGCGTCAAGAAAGAATAATCCGACCAATGGCATCACGGGTGTGCTTTGCACCAACAACTACATTTTTTTGCAGCTTCTCGAAGGCGGTCGCAAAGAAGTGAGCGAGACCTACAACCGCATCGCGCGTGACCCGCGCCACAACGACGTGCAACTGTTGCACATGGAAGAAGTGACCGAGCGCAAGTTTGCCGGTTGGTCGATGGGTAAGGTGTCGTTTGATCGTGTCAATCTGGCGATCCTGCTCAAGTACTCCGCCAAGGCAGTGCTTGACCCGTATTCAGTACCGGGCGCGTCTTCGATTGCGTTGCTTGATGAATTGATGGCTACAGCGAGCGTGGCTTCTTGCGGGAATTCTTAAGCGCGGTTTGCCCATCTGACTTTTTTCCGTCATCTTCGACGTAGCCGGGGATCCAGAAGCAGCGGCCACGGCAATTACTTCAAATCACATCGCTGTTCGCCACGTTCTGGATACCCGCTTTCGGCGAGTATGACGTCACGGTGTGAAGGCGAAGCTCAGGACTTCTTGCCGTCGGCCTTCATGGATTCAAGCTTGGCAATGTCGACCTTGCTCAACAATGCTTTGACGTCCGACATGTCAATGCCGCGCGCGTCGACTTCGACCATGAAGCGGTTGCCGACAACCGTTTGCACTTCGCCGTGTTTGCCTGATTTATTCCATTTCTCATGCAGTTTGCGGCCACCGACGGAAGCGGTTTTTTCATAGCCGTCGCTGGTTTCTTTGTCGATTTCGACATTCATCCACATGTTGGCGAGCGCGAACGGGCCAGCCAGCGAGCCGGGATCGGTGATTTCGAAGCGGACGCTTTTGCTGCCGTCAGCGCTGCGGAACGACTGCTTCGCCTCGGACACCGAAATGCCAAACGCGTTGTTCTTTTCGCCGGAGCTGTCGCCTTTTTCGAATCCGGCCAGCTCTTGTGGCAACGCTTCTTTGAGCTTGCGGAAATCGATGGGATCGAAGCTCCCGGAACCCACCACGCCGCCTGCGGCACCCGCGATAGCGCCGAGCGCCTTCATAGCGTCGCCCATCGCCGCGCCGACGTCCTGCCCACCTTTGGCCGTTGCACTTTCGATTTTCTTGCCCGCAATCTCCATGTCTCTGGCAGCTTGCTCAAGATTTTTCATGGCCTGCTCGCGCGCGACCTGCTCGGGACTGGGGCCGCACGCGGCGAGCAATGCAGTCGCACAGAGGATTGGGATGAGGGAAAAACGAAGCGTGGTTTTCATGGTGATCGCCGAGTTGAGGGTTCGTTAGTCAGGACGTAAATGCGTGGCTAATAGCGCCAAATATTTTCATGATCCGCCGACGTGTCGTGAAGGAGCGGTCGTGGCCGCGATTTCTCCTGCGCTGATGGGGGGGGCGCGGCCAAGGCCGCTCCTACAAAACCCGAGCGCCAGCCGCAAACTATGCAGTGCCACCCACCGTCAAACCCTCAATACGCAGCGTCGGCTGACCGATGCCCACCGGCACGCTCTGGCCCTCTTTACCGCAGACGCCGATGCCTTCGTCGAGCGCCATGTCGTTACCGATCATGGTGATTTTGGTGAGCGCATCAGGGCCGTTGCCGATCAACGTTGCGCCCTTGATCGGATACATCAGTTTGCCGTTTTCGACTTTCCAGGCCTCGTCCATGGTGAACACGAATTTGCCGCTGGTGATGTCGACCTGCCCGCCGCCGAAGTTCACGGCGTAAATGCCGTTCTCGACGCTCGCGATGATTTCTTTCGGATCCTGCTGGCCGCCCAGCATGTAGGTATTGGTCATGCGCGGCATCGGCAGATGGGCGTAGCTTTCACGACGACCGTTGCCGGTGGGTGCGTGCCCCATTAGCCGCGCATTCATGGTGTCCTGAATGTAGCCTTTCAAGATGCCGTCTTCAATCAGCACCGTGGCGTTGGTCGGCGTGCCTTCGTCGTCAACCGTCAACGAGCCGCGACGGTCGGTGAGCGTGCCGTCGTCGAGCACGGTCACGCCGGGCGCGGCAACGCGCTCGCCAATGCGCCCGCTGAACGCTGATGAGCCCTTGCGGTTGAAGTCACCCTCAAGCCCGTGACCCACCGCCTCATGCAGCAACACGCCCGGCCAGCCAGGGCCGCACACCACCGGCATCACGCCCGACGGCGCAGGCCGCGCATCAAGTTGCAGCAGCGCCATGTCGACGGCCTCAAAGGCGCGCTTGGCGATGAAGGCAGCGTCGAACCGCTCAAAACCGTAACGACCACCACCGCCGGAGCGCCCCTGCTCGCGCTTGCCGTTGCTCTCGACGATGGCAGTCACGTTCAGGCGGCACAGCGGGCGTACGTCGGAGGCGATGACGCCGTCGCTGCGCATCACCAACATCACGACATGCTCGCACGCGAGATTGACCATGACTTGCGTGACGCGCGGGTCGCGGGCGCGGGCGACGCACTCGGTCTCGCGCAGCAACGCAATCTTCGCCTCGTCGCTGATGGAGGCGAGCGGATCGGCGGCGGTGTAGAGCGTGGAGCCGCTGCCGGTGGGTTTGACAGCGACCGACGCACTTTGTCCGGCACGACCAATGGCGGCTACCGTGTTGGCAGCGGCGGTGATGGAGGCGAGCCCAATGTCGCCCGAGTACGCAAAAGCCGTTTGCTCACCGGTGATCGCGCGCACGCCAACGCCCGATTCAATCGAGAAACTGCCGCTTTTGACGATGCTTTCTTCCAGCGACCAACTCTCGCTTTTATGATGCTCAAAGTACAGGTCAGCGTATTCAACGCCACGCGACGTCAACCCGCCGAGTGTGCCAGCGAGTTGGTCGAGTGAAAGATTGGCAGGGGTCAGGAGCAGCGATTGCGCAGTGGCGAGTGAAGCAGACATCAAAAATCGGGATGAAACCTAGATGGCTGAGGGTAGCACATGCATTCCTGCGACGCCCATCAAACCTGCCGTCATACCCGCCGAAGGCGGGTATCCAGAAAGCTCAACGTCGCTAACCCGTTGCTTAACGTCATTGCGACGGCCACCAGTTCTGGATTCCCGCTTCGCGAGAATGACGCCGATTTTCAGGACGAGCCTAATTACGTCAAATATTTCTTGAAATGATCCATCGTCCGATCCCACGACAATTTCGCGGCGGATTCGTTATAGCGCGGCGTGGAATTGTTGTGAAAGCCGTGCTGGGTGTCGGCGTAGGTGTGAGCCTCGAATTTGGTGCCTGCGGCTTTGAGCGCCGTCTCGTACGCGGGCCACATGCCATTGATACCGTCGTCCTTCGCGGCAAAATGAATCAGCAATGCGGCCTTGATATTGCCGACGCTCGCGGTTTCCGCGGCTGCGCCGTAGTACGGAGCAGACGCCTGCAAATCGCCGCCCATCGCGGTTGCCAGATAGTTGCTGGTGCCGCCGCCCCAGCAAAAGCCGGTCACACCCAGCTTGCCGGTGGACAGTTTATGGGCCTTCACCCACTTTGCGCCGTTCAGCATGTCGGTGCGCAGCTTGGCTTGATCGAGCTTGGCCTGCATGGTACGGCCATCATCGTCGTTGCCGGGATAGCCTCCGAGCGGTGCGAGCCCGTCCGGAGCTAGCGCGAGATAGCCCGCAGCGGCGGCGCGGCGCGCTACGTCTTCGATGTAGGGATTCAAACCGCGATTTTCGTGAATGACCAGCACCGCTGGGAACGGCCCGGTGCCTGCGGGTTGCACGAGGTAGCCGCGCATCAACGATTCACCCGTGCCATTGCCACCGGGCGACGGATAGGTCACGTAGCTCGCTTTGATGCGCGGATCGGTGAACGAAATCGTCTGCGCTTTTGCGTACTGCGGCAACAGTGAGCTCGCCATTGCAAGCGCGGGTATGCCCAGCGCGACGAGGGCTGAAGTGCGTTTGAGATACTCACGACGATCAATCTTGCCGTGGCAATATTCGTCGTAAAGATCGTAGACGCGCTGGTCGATTTGAAGTTGCGTGACGGGCGGGTGATTCATGGGATTTGCTCCGTGAGAGAAAACAAAAGGGCGGAGTTGCCGATCAGGGAATGTAGCGCGTCGCGGCTGCATTGGCTATGGGGGTGGTACTACCGCGTCGACACGTATCGCAGCCGAACAACAACTTTATCGATGAAAGCCCGCATACATTGGGGCCAGACGCCGATAAATGCAGAACTCAACTATTGACGAAAACGCCGTTTAGCCCAATTGCAAACAGCTTTTAGCTTTAAAGTTGCTATCGTTTTCCAAGGTAGGTAGCAATCACGCGATCATCGTGAAGCAGCGCATCGGCGGGGCCTTGCAGACTGAGTTCGCCGGTTTCGAGCACGTAGCCGTAATCGGCCGTTTTCAGCGCGGCGCGGGCGTTTTGCTCGATCAGCAGGACTGAGAGTCCCGTGTCGCGCAGTTGGGAAATCGTGGCCAGAATGTCTCGGATAATCAGCGGTGCGAGGCCGAGGCTAGGCTCATCCAGCAACAACAATTTTGGTTTCGCCATCAACGCGCGGCCCACGGCGAGCATTTGCCGTTCACCGCCCGATAGCGTGCCCGCAAGCTGCGGTTGCCGTTCTTTTAAGCGCGGAAACAGCGCGAACACCTCCTCCAACGTATGCATCAGAGCAGCCCTCGATTCGCCTGAACGACGCCGGGAAAAGCCACCGAGTTCGAGGTTTTCCAGCACCGTCATTTCGTGGAACAGCTCGCGTTTTTCGGGCACCAGCGTCATGCCGAGGCGCACCATTGCTTCGGTGTCGCGCCCGTCGATGCGCTCACCGGCAAAACGAATCGCGCCGTGGGAAGGCAGCAGGCCCATGATCGCGCCAAGCAGCGTGGTTTTGCCTGCGCCGTTCGGGCCAATCACCGTCGCGATTTTCCCGCTCGCCACTGACAGCGACACGCCACGCACCGCCTCGACCTGACCGTAGGCAACGTGCAGATCGGACACTTCAAGCACTGTTTCGCTCATCGCACACTCCACTTAACCGACATAGGGTGCGCTCTGCGCACCCAACTTCGGCTCCCGCAGAACGATTGATAGCCGCGAAAGTTTTGGTGCGCTGAGCGCACCCTATGAGCGCTCGATTTACGCGCCAAGATACGCGTCCCGTACCGCCGCATCAGCCTGAACGGCTTCCGGCAATCCCTGCGCCAGTTTCTGCCCAAAATTCAACACGACAAGCCGATCCACGAGACCCATCACAAAGTCCATATCGTGCTCGACCAGCAGCACAGTGACGCCCTCGCCTTTCAGCGTTTTGATCAGCGCTGCGAGTTGCTGTTTTTCCGCGAAACGCAGACCCGCAGCCGGTTCATCCAGCAACAATAAAATCGGATCGGACGCTAGCGCACGCGCGATCTCCACCACACGCTGTTTGCCCAGCGGCAGGCTGCTCGCGGCATCGTGCGCATGTTCGGCCAAGCCCACGCGCTCCAGCTGCCGCATGGCCTCCGCCAACGCAGCGGCTTCGTCTTCCTTGTTCAGGCGCAAGGCTGACGCGATGATGCCCTTGCTGCCGCGCAGATACGCACCCAGCGCAACGTTCTCCACCACGGTCATCGTGGCGACCAATTTGACGTGCTGAAACGTGCGCGCTAAGCCGAGTTTTGAGATCGCGCTGGCAGGCTGGCCGATCAGCTCTTGCCCCATGAATTTGATCGAGCCAGAGGTGGCCTCCAACGCGCCGGAAATCAGATTGAAGCAGGTGCTTTTACCTGCGCCATTCGGGCCGATGAGACCCACGACTTCGCGGGCATTTACGTCAAATGTCACATCGCACACCGCGACCAAGCCGCCGAATGTTTTGCGCGCCGCGTCCACGGTGAGGACAGGCTCGTTTGCGGTCGGCATCGCGCGATGCTGCAGGCGGTCCCCGGCGGCGGGCAACACTCGTTTAGTCGCGGGTACGAAGCGCTGCAAAAACGGCATCAGCCCATCACGCGCATATTGCAGAATCAGCACCAGCAAAATGCCGAACACAATGATTTCAAACTGGCCTGCTTCGCCAATGATTTTGGGCAGCAGGTCTTGCAACCAAGTCTTCAGCAACGTGACGAACGTCGCACCAAGCACCGCGCCCCACACACTCACCGCGCCGCCCACCACGGCCATAAACAAATATTCAATGCCCTGATTGATGCCGAACGGCGTCGGGTTTACGAAGCGCTGCAAATGTGCATACAACCAGCCCGACAGGCACGCGAGCACGGCCGCGATGACGAACACGGCGGTCTTGGTGCGCCCTGGATGCACGCCGAACGCCTCGACCATCGTCGTCCCCTGCTTCAACGCGCGAATGGCGCGACCGGGCCGTGAATCGAGCAGATTGGCCACAGCCCAAAGCGCGGCCAGCACCACGATCCAGATGAAATAGTAGAAATGATTTTCGCGCTCCAGCGAGACGCCGAACAGGGTCACCGGAGGAATGCCGGTGATGCCCGTGAAGCCGCCAAATTGCTCAATCGTGCCCATCAGAAAATACAGCGACATGCCCCAGGCAATGGTCGCCAGCGGCAGGTAATGCCCGCCCATCGACAGCGTGATGAGGCCGAGCAGATAGCCGACCGTCAAAGTGATGGCCAACGCGACGATCAGCGTGAGCCACGGCGACCAGCCGTATTGCGTGGTGAGCACGGCGGTTGTGTACGCGCCAAGCCCAACGAACGCGGCCTGCCCGAAGCTCGTCTGCCCTGCCACACCGGTGAGCAAAACCAGCCCAAGCGCCACCAGACTGTAGAGACCAATGTAGTTAAGCAGGGTGACGTAAAACGCCGGGGCGATGGTCGGCGCGAGCGCGATGACTGCGACGACGGCGAGCACCAATATTTTCGTCACAGGGAGTGTTTTCACCTCACTCTTCCTCATGGTGCGTTGTGGTTAAAGAACGCCACAACAACACCGGAATGATCAACGTGAACACGATCACTTCTTTGTATGCGCTTGCCCAAAACGAAGAAAAGGATTCAACGAGTCCGACAAAAATCGCGCCCGCCGCTGCAATCGGATAGCTCGCCAGTCCGCCGACAATAGCTCCGACAAAGCCCTTGAGTCCGATCAAAAATCCTGAGTCGTAATAGATCGTTGCGATCGGCCCGATCAGCAAGCCGGATACCGCACCAATCGCGGCAGACAACGTGATGCTCAGGCTGCCCGCAAAGTTGGGGCTAATGCCAACCAGTCGCGCGCCGGTGCGGTTGGCCGCAGTCGCGCGCAATGCCTTGCCAGACAAGGTGAATTTGAAGAACAGCGCCATGGCGATCACCAGAAAAATAGTGAACGCGTAAACCAGCAGACTCTGCCCTGAGATGCTGACCGAACCCAATGAGAACGTTGCGCTGGTGAACGCAGTGGTGCGCACACCTTCTGCGCCGAAAAACAGCAATCCCAAACCGGTCAACACGAAATGCACAGCGACCGACACGATCAGCAACGTCAACACGGTCGCACTGGCAATCGGTTGAAATGCCAGCCGGTAAACGGCAGGCCCCATCGCCGTGACAGCAGCAATGGTCGTCAGCACCTGAATCGAAAACGGCAATTGCGCAGAGGCAACACCCCACACCAGTAACGCGGCAAGCGCGGCGGGCAAACTCGTGCCTGCAATCGAGCGTAGCATCCGCTTCGGCTCACGCCAAAGGCTCACCACATCAGCAAACGCGGCAACCGCTGCCAGCGCGAGCAACAGCCATACAGTTCCGGGCAGTTTGTTTTGCTCGAACGCGGCGAGTGTCAGCGCTGAGAAAGCAACGAATTCGCCCTGCGGAACGAAGATTACGCGGGTGACGGCAAACACCAGCACCAGCGCCAGCGCGAGCAGGCAATAAATTGAGCCGTTAGTGAGGCCGTCTTGCGTCAGCAGCGCGGCAATGGTTGCGTCCATTCTGGGCGTCAGTTCAGTGGCGTAGATCGTAAAAAAGCGGGCGTGGAACTACGTCCTGCCCGCTTTGCGTTGAGTCGCAACCAATCGATTACTTAGTGATCAGCCACTTGCCATCTTTAATCGTCATCATCATGCGACCACGATTGTCGAGGCCGTTATGATCACCGGGCGACATGGTGAACACGCCATGCACGCCGACCACATCCTTGACGTTTTCAAGGGCATTACGCAGTGCCGCGCGAAACTCTTTGGTGCCCGGTTTGCCCGCCTTCAACGCCTCGGGAACTGCTGTGTTCAGTAACGTGAACGCGTCAAACGCATGGCCGCCAAACGTCGAGCGCGGACCAAATTTGGCTTCGTACGCTGTGACGTATTCCTTGGCAACTTTTTTGACTGGATTGCTATCTGCCAACTGCTCGTAGACCAGCATCGGGCCTGCAGGCAGCAGTGCGCCGTTGGCATCTTTACCCATCACGCGCAAAAAGTCCGAGTTCGCAACGCCGTGCGTCTGATAAATTTTGCCCTTGAAACCGCGCGCCACCAGCTCTTTATGTGGCGTGGCGGCGGGCGTGCCAGAACCCGCGATCAGGATGGCTTGCGGGTTTGCCGCCACCAGTTTGAGCACTTGACCCGTAGTGCTAGCATCGGTCCGGTTGAAGCGCTCCTCGGTCGTGATTTTGATGCCCGCCGTGGCGGCAGAGCGCCGCATTTCCTGCAACCAACCTTCGCCGTACGCGTCATTGAAACCGATAAAACCGATGCTGGTAACACCGTTGGCTTTCATGTGGACGGCGATCGCATCCGCCATGAGTGAATCGCTTTGCGGGGTCTTGAACACCCAGCGCGCTTTGGGGTTGCCCTGGTCAACGATGCGGGCTGAACCACCCATCGAGATGTTCGGCGTTTCACCGTCGGCAACGACGTCGATGATTGCCAACGAATTCGGTGTCGTGGTCGAGCCGACGATCACGTCAACCTTGTCTTCAGAAATTAGCTTTTTGGCGTTGGTCACTGCCTTGGTTGTGTCCGAGGCGTCGTCGAGCACAATGTAGGTCACCGTCTGCCCTGCTATCGTTTTTGGCAGTAGTTCAAACGTGTTTTTTTCGGGGATGCCGAGAGACGCTGCAGGGCCCGTGGCAGACACGGTGACACCTACCTTGATCTGGGCTTGAACCGCAGATGCGACGACTATCGCAGCCATAGCCGCAGCAACGATACGTAGAACCATACAACCTCCAAATGATTTTTTACCGCGCCAGCGCCGTTACCGGAGCCCAGACCGCGTCGATATCAAAGTTTAACCGCCGCAAAAAACAAAACCGACCACTTGGTCGGTTTTATTTCTCAACGTAGGGTTTTTACTTTTTCAAACTGTCGCGAATTTCGCGCAGCAACACTACGTCTTCAGGCGTTGCCGCCGGTGCTGGAGCTGGCTCAGCCCTCTTCATCTTATTCATCGCTTTGACAATCATAAAGATGATCCACGCCAGAATCAGGAAATTGATCAAGACCGTAAAGAAGTTTCCGTAGGCAAACGTAGCGATACCCGCCTTCTTCAAATCGGCCAGAGACGTGAGTTTGTTCGGATTATCACCCAGCACAATGAGGATGTTGGAGAAATCCAGCCCACCGAATATTCTGCCGACCACGGGCATGATCAGGTCGCCCACAATCGAGTCGACAATCTTGCCAAACGCTGCGCCGATGATGACACCCACGGCCAGGTCCATTACGTTGCCTTTGAGCGCAAAGGTCTTGAATTCGTCCATCATTGCCACTGTATCTTCTCCTGATGATTTAAGATTTTAAATAGACGTACCCGTGACTAAATGGCCGCGTCCCCCGTTTCACCTGTGCGAATGCGCATCACCTGCTCCACATTTGACACAAATATTTTGCCGTCGCCGATTTTGCCGGTGCGCGCCGCCTTGACGATAGCCTCAATGACGCGGTCTACGTCTTGATCGACCACAATCAGCTCCACCTTGGTCTTGGGCAAAAAGTCCACCACGTATTCAGCACCACGATACAACTCGGTGTGCCCTCGTTGACGACCAAACCCCTTCACTTCAGTCACCGTCAAACCGGTAATCCCGGCCTCGGCCAATCCTTCACGAACTTCATCAAGTTTGAACGGCTTGATGATCGCTTCCACTTTTTTCATGCTGTCTCCTTATGTCTTGGCAATACTAGTTATTGTTAAGGAGTATGCCAGACGAGGAGCGCAGATCGAAGTATGTAGCGGTATCGGAGTTTTATGCCACCGCAGAGGCAATAGCAGAGAACTCTTAGGATGCGTCAAGTAACGTCGGGCACGACCGCCGTGACTTCGATCTCGACCTTGGCGCGAGCCTCGACCAATCGGGACACCTCAACGCAGCTCATCGTTGGGAAGTGACGGCCAATAATCTCGCGATAAACAGCGCCGAGCTCCTTGAGACGCGCCACATACTCGTCGCGATCCACGATGTACCAGGTCATGCGCACCATGTGCTCCGGTCCGGCGCTGGCTTCATGCAGTACGGCAACGATATTACGCAGCGCCTGCCGTGTCTGCGCGATGAAGTCGTCCGTTTCGAATTGTTGCTGGGCATTCCAGCCAATTTGCCCGCCCACGAACACCAGCGTACCCTTTGCAGCAATTCCATTAGCGTAGCCCTTGGGTGACAACCATTCTGCGGGTTGTAGCAATTTCATTTTTCAATATCCGGTTGCCGTAGACGATGCCGTTGCAGTTTGCCGGTTTCAGTGCGTGGTAGCTGCGACAAAAATTCGACCTGTCGTGGATATTTGTACGGTGCGAGATTAGCTTTCACGAAGTCCTGCAACACGCCGACGGTCGCCGGGTCCGCTCTAACGCCGGGGTTCAACACCACAAACGCCTTCACGATCATGCCGCGCTCGGCGTCTGGCTGGCCAATCACAGCGCACTCGGCTACGGCATCATGCTGCGCAAGACAATTTTCTACCTCCGGTCCGGCCACGTTGTAGCCCGCCGTGATGATCATATCGTCGTCATGCGCCTGATAAAAAAAGTAGCCGTCTTCATCCATTACGAACGAGTCGCCGGGATAGTTCCAACCGTTCTTCACGTACTTTTTTTGTCGCGGTTCGTCGAGATACTTGCAACCCGTTGGGCCGATCACAGCGAGTTTACCAATAGTGCCCAGTGGAACTGGATCGCCCTGATCGTCAACAACACGGGCGCGATAGCCGGGCACCACTTTGCCGATGGCTCCGCGCCTTACGTCTGCGCCCGCGCTTGAGATAAAAATATGAAACATTTCGGTTGCGCCGATACCATCGAGCAAATCGATGCCGGTCGCCTGTTTCCAGACTTGGCGCGTCGCATCCGGCAAACCTTCGCCCGCGCTCACACAAATCCGCAACAAAGGCATCGGCACCTTTTCGGCGTAAGGTGCCATTCGCCGATAAAACGTCGGTGCTGTATAGCAAATCGTCGCGCCCGCATCGCTGATCGCTTTGACCATCAGCTCGGGGCTTAAACCGCTTTCGGCAAAGTACACACTGGCGCCCGCCCACATCGGAAACACAAGCATTCCGCCCAGACCAAACGTGAACGCGAGCGGTGGCGAACCGATGGTGACGTCGTCCGCATTTGCCTGCAACACATGTCGCGGCCACGCTTCACATGCGGCGAGTAAATCGCGATGCGTGTGCAGCGCCGCCTTTGGCGCGCCTGTGGTGCCACTGGTGAACGCCATGATCGCGATGTCGTCCGCGTCAGTCATTGCAGCCGGACAGTCGGTGCTCTTGTGGCTCGCCGATTCAGCCAGCGCGTCAAACGTCAACACGTTTTTCAGGGTGGGGCATCGCGCTTGTGCCGTTTGCAGCTCGGTCAACAATGCGGTCGCACACAACGCGTGGCTAATCCGCCCTTTATTAATGATGCCCGTCAGTTCGCGCGCCCGCAGCATCGGCATCGAGGCCACCGCGATCAACCGCACTTTCACCACAGCCAGCCATGCCACGGCCATCTCGATGCTGTTAGCGCCACGAAGCAGAACACGATTGCCGGATACCAAGCCCATGTCCTCCACCAGCACGCACGCCTGCCGGTTCACGCGATCAAGCACCTGAGCGTAAGTCAACGATTCGTGCGCATCGCGGAGCAGCACTCGATCACCGTTACCCTTGACGACGTTGCGATCAAGCAATTCAACAATCGCATTGAGCTTGTCCGGAAACTGCAACTCGGGCAATTCAAAAATCAGCTGCGGCATGTCCTCAGCGACAGGCATTCGATCATGAACGAATCGGTCTATCTGTGTGGTCATAGCCCTCCCTCCGAGCCAAACCATAGGGTGCGCTCCGCGCACCAAACGTTTTCAAGTGCGAACATCCCTGCGCACTTCGAAGCAACGGTGCGCAGAGCGCACCCTATGTGTTTCATGCTCAACCTCCCGCCAACAATGCCTTGCCGATGATGAGTTGCTGCACTTCGGTCGCGCCCTCGTAAATGCGCAGCGAACGAATGTCGCGGTAAAGCGATTCGACCTTGGTGCCTACCTGTACGCCTAATCCGCCGTGCATTTGTAGGGCAGCGTCGATCACGCGCTGCGCGTTTTCGGTGGCGACCATCTTGGCCATTGCGGCCTCACTGGTTACGCGAGTGGATGCGCCCCGGCGCACCGCGTCGTCTCGCAACCACGCCGCGCGATACGTGAGCAAGGCTGCCGCATCAACGTCAGCGGCCATTTGCCCGAGCTTCGCCTGGGTGAGCTGAAAGTCGGCCAGTGTTTGCCCGAACATCTTTCGTGATTTCGCATAGGTCGTCGCTTCAACCAGTGCCCGCCTCGCGAAGCCTAACGCTGCCGCAGCAACCGAGGCGCGAAAGATGTCAAGCGTCTGCATGGCGAGCTTGAAGCCACCGTTTTCGGGACCAAGGAGCGCGGTCGCAGGAACCCTGCAATCGGTAAGCTCCAGCGTCGCCAGGGGATGTGGAGCCATCACGTGAATGTGTTGCGAGGCGTCGAGTCCGGGTGTCGTTGCATCAAGCAAAAAACAACTGATCCCTCGCGTTCCTGCGGCGGCGTCAGTCTTCGCGAACAGGCAGTAATAGTTGGCAATCCCGCCATTGCTGATCCAAGTTTTGGTGCCATTCAACACCCACTTATCACCATCACGCACAGCACTCGTTGATAGCGCTCCCGCATCCGATCCCGCTTGCGGCTCAGACAACGCGAAGGCCGCGATCTTGTTGCCCTGTCCGACGGCAATGAGATACGCACGCTTCTGCTCATCGGTTCCAGCCAGCGTGATTGCGCCGCTTCCGAGCCCCTGCATGGCAAACGCGAAGTCTGCCAGTGGCGAATAGAACGCAAGTGTTTCTCGTACCACCACGAGCGCGCGGGAGTCCAGCTCGGACAACGCGCCACCTACCGATGCCGGCACGCACCAGCGCAGAAACCCCGCGTCGCCCAACGCACGAACCCATTGGCGACAAGCAGCACGGTCGCCCGATTCGTCGATTGTTTGCTCGGCAGCCCACGCCGTAAGATCGCGAGCAAGTTCGCGATGCACATCGTCAAAGAACGGCAAGCCGAGATGTCGTTGATCGGGATGCATCGTCAATTACCTTCGAACTGCGGTTTCTGCTTTGCCGCAAACGCATGAAACGCGCGATGAAAATCCTGAGTTTGCATGCAAATAGCTTGTGCCTGCGCCTCAGCCTCGATGGCCATGTCGATGGTCATTGACCATTCCTGATGCAACATGGTTTTGGTCATGCTGTGAGCAAAGTTTGGCCCGACGACCAGTGATTCGGCGAGGTTCGTCGCAGCCGCACTCAACGCGTCCGACGGGTGCAACGAGTTGAAAAAACCCCACGCAGAACCCTCTTCCGCAGTCATTGCGCGACCAGTGAACAGAAGCTCAGCCGCCCGCCCCTGCCCGATCACGCGCGGCAGCAGTGCGCATGCGCCCATGTCCGCACCTGCGAGCCCAACGCGGGTGAACAGAAAGGCAGTTTTCGCGTTTGGCGTGCCCAGTCGCATATCGCTCGCCAACGCCATCATCGCGCCAGCCCCAGCGCAAATGCCGTCAACCGCTGCGATCACGGGTTGCGGACAGGTCTTGATCGCCTTGACCAGATCGCCTGTCATGCGCGTGAAAGCGAGCAGCTCGGGCATTGTCATTGTGGTGAGTGGGCCTATGATTTCATGCACGTCGCCACCCGAACAAAAATTGCCGCCTTCGCCCGAAATAATCACGGCCTTGATGTCGGTCGCGTACGCAAAATCGCGAAACACATCACGCAACTCGACATACGAATCAAAGGTCAACGGATTTTTTCGTTCAGGGCGATTGAGCGTGACGTGCGCGATGCGGCGCTCGCCCTCGCCGGTCACTGCAAAGCGAAAATGCTTCGCCACAAAGTCAGCCATCGGACGAAATCCGCTCGCCATGGGATTGCCCGGATTCATACTGCCACCTCGCTTCTTGTCACACTTTGGTTCATATGTTGTTTCACTTTGCCAAGCAATTTATGCAGCGTGGTGATCTCGCGCTCGGAGAGTCCACCCAGCGCATCGACGATCCAGTCCTCATGCACGGCGGCCATGTCGGCGAACGTTTCGCGTCCCGCCTCAGTCAGCCGGATACACAATGCGCGACGATCATTCGCCACCGCCGAGCGCTCAACGAGGCCTTCTGCTTCAAGCTGATCGGTGATGCCAGTGACGTTGCCGCCGGTGACCATCATGCGCCGCGATAGCTCATTCATCTTGAGTCCCTCCGGCGAACGCTCTAGTTGCGCCATCAAGTCAAAGCGCGGCAGCGTCGTTTCGAACCGCTCGCGCAAGCGACTGCGCACGCGCTGCTCAATCAACTGTGTGCACGTCAGCATGCGCAGCCACAGGCGCAGGGCGTCGTGATGGTCTTCGTGGGCGCGGGCTTCTAGATCCATACGCGCCTCAAAGCTCCAACTGCTTCGCAGCAACTTCCGCCGCACTCAACACGGTCATCGTGGCTGCAACGGATTTCTCTTTAGCAAGATTGCGATAAAGCTGGTCGCGGCCACTCAAATATTGCTTCGGCCAGTCAATGGCCATGCTGCCGAGCTTTGCGGCTTCGTGCAGCGTCCATGCCGCGTCAGCCAAATGCGGTCGTGCAATTGCACACAAGTCAGCACGGCCCGCTGCGATGATGCTATTGACGTGATCGGCCTCGCTGATCGCACCCACCGCAATCGTGCGGATACCGACCTCGTTGCGAATGCGGTCTGCGAATGGCGTTTGGTACATGCGCCCATAAACTGGCTTGGCCTCGCGCGTGGTTTGCCCCGAGGAAACGTCAATAAAATCAGCACCCGCAACCTTGAACAGTCGCGTAACGACGATGGCGTCGTCGACCGTGTTGCCGCCGGGTGCCCAGTCGTGCGCGGAGATGCGCACACTCATCGGCAAATGCTCGGGCCAGACCGCCCGCATCGCGCGGAACACTTCCAGCGGATAACGACAGCGTGCCTCGATGCTGCCACCGTACTCGTCAGTGCGCACGTTGGTGAGCGGGCAGATAAAGCTAGACAGCAAATAACCGTGCGCGCAATGCAGTTCCAGCCAATCAAAACGTGCATCAGCAGCACGTTTTGTCGAATCGAC
>JAYVNO010000097.1:0-16429 GCA_043758415.1 Burkholderiales bacterium | reverse complement strand
TTGTCGTTTGGCCTTTGCTGGTGAGGGTGGCCGTAGACATGGTTTTCCTTACGTTCTGTAGTTTCGTAAGGATTATAGATCGCGCTCCGTCGAGTGTGTTTTTAATGCACCCGATTTGATACCGGTCAGCGTGGATTGAAGTCTTGCGCTTCGCGCGGAGTGTTACGAGGTGCGTTGATACGCACCCTGCGAGCTACGCCTTGACGAAATTAGGCGGGATGCTTTCCCAAGATAATGGTGCCGTCGGCGTGAACCGTGAAGCTAATCACTTCGCCCAGTTCCAAATTCAATGCATTGCGCACGATTTTCGGAACGGTGATTCGACCGTCCGAAGACAGCGTTGCGTTTGCTGATTTTTCAAGCGCCCGCCGAGCCAATTCGACGAATGCGCCGCGCTTCATTTCACCGAAATCAGAGCGCTTGTAGCTTGCTCGCATGCCAGTTGCGTCGCGTTTTATTGAAGTCTTCATGCACGCGATAGTAGCGCTTACCTCCGCCCGTTATGACTAAATCGTAGGGTGTGCACCACAGTCCGCACCGCGTTAGCAATTCGACAATGGTTGCGCAGGTAACGAACGGTGCGCATTTTGATTTGCACCCTACCTCGCTACGCCGACATTGATATGTGCAGGAGTTGCTGGAATGCAGAGTAGGGCGGAACTCGAAGCGGTTCCGCCGAGCACGGTGGACGACAACGTTACAGTTGAAATGCCTTCGGAGGCGGCGCAAGTCGGAACCGCAAGCGTTCCGACCTACGGGCTCGCCCATGCTCATTCAAGCAACCAGCGGTGCGCATTTTGATGCGAACCTTACCTCGGTCGAAGGCGTTCCGCCAAACGCGGTGGACGACAACGTGACGGTTGAAATGCCTGCGGCGGTGGCACAAGTAGGAACCGTAAACGTTCCGCCTTACGGGCTTGATGCGCACCCTGCCTCGCTACGGTCTATCGCGGATACCCGCATCGTATCGATCCATTTACCCATTCGACGGGGACAGTGCCAGCGTAGGAACATGGGTTGTGATCGCCCGGACGATAGGGAATGGGGCCGTCACGAGGAGCAAGCGTTGGAGGAGAAAAGGGGCGTTCCGGCGGAGGTCCGCTCGGTGTGCCCAAAATTGATATTGCTTCAGGCTGCCACCGAGCCTCGCAGCCACATTCGTCAACGCTGACAATTTCCCTCAAGTAGTCGCAACCTTGTCGATATATCAGGTTCCCGAGAAACGCGTCGTAGTGCCCCTCATACCCTACCGGGAAGTTCACGGGCTGAATCGTAATGTCTCGTTGCTCGTTCAAAGTCAGATTGAGTTCTCGGATGTAGATTGTTGGCGAGCGATAGGGCTGGGTCGTCCTTGAGTTGCTAATGCGCAATCTGGGGCGAAGCAGCTCCGTGTTTCCAGGCGGCACTATCGTAAATTGCGGATTGTTACTGAACTTCGCCCTCCCTGCTGCCGACACCAGTGTGCTCGCTCGTGCCGCTCCAGCTGCACTTGCCAGCGATTGGACAGATGCCCGCCCAATCAAAGCAAGGAAAGGCAAAAAAAATGCATCCGCATTTCTACTGTGGGCTAGCGGGATACCTAAGACGACGGCGTACTTGCAAAAATCGCGTTTATTCATCTTGCGTCCTTTGTTTTTCGCCTCCGGCCAATGAGACGAAGTAGTTCTTCGAGTTCGTAAGGCGATACCGAAATTGTGCTGCCCTAGTACTTTAACCCGCCATGACCACATTCCGCAACCGAATATGCAACTCCCGCAACTGCTTTTCAGTCACCACCGTAGGCGCATCCACCATCAAATCCTGCCCACGTTGCGTCTTGGGGAAAGCAATCACGTCGCGAATCGATTCTGCTTCGCACATCATGGTGACGATCCGGTCGAGGCCGAAGGCGATGCCTGCGTGCGGCGGTGCGCCGTACTGCAACGCGTCTAGCAAAAAGCCGAACTTGGCGCGCTGATCTTCCTCGCTGATGCCTAGCGTGGCGAATTGTTTGGCTTGCAGTTCGGGGCGATGGATACGCACTGATCCGCCGCCGAGTTCCCAGCCGTTCATGGCGACGTCGTAGGCCTTCGCCAATACCTGTGACGGATCGGTGTCGAGCAAATCCCAGTGCTCGTCTTTAGGGCTGGTGAACGGGTGGTGAGCAGCGACATAGCGCTTGTTTTCTTCGTCGTACTCGTAGCACGGGAAGTCCACCACCCAGCACGGTTTGAAGCCTTTTTCGAAGAAGCCGAGTTCCTGACCGTGTTGCACGCCGATCTTTGCGCGCAGTGCGCCCATCGCGTCGTTGACCACCTTTTTGCGGTCCGCGCCGAAGAAGATGATGTCGCCGCTTTGCGCGCCGCTGCGACTGATGATCTGCGCGAGCGAGTCGGGCGTGAGGAATTTCACAACCGGGCTTTGCAGGCCTTCTTCGTTCAATTTCGTAACGTCGTTGACCTTGATCCACGCCAGCCCTTTCGCGCCGTAGATGGCGACGAACGCGGTGTAGTCGTCGATCTCTTTGCGCGAGATTTTTGCGCCGCCCGGAACGCGCAAACACACGACGCGACCATCTTTCAAATCGGCCGCACCCCGGAAGACTTTGAAGTCCACGGTCTTCATCACGTCGGTGAGTTCAGTGAGTTCGAGCTTGACGCGCAGGTCAGGCTTGTCGCTGCCATATTTGCTCATCGCTTCCGAATACGGCAAACGCGGGAAGGCGGGCAGGTCAACGCCGAGGCCCTTCTTCCACAAGTGCTTGATCAGGCCTTCCATCATGTCCTGCACGTCGAACTCGGTGAGGAATGAGGTCTCGATATCAATCTGCGTGAACTCAGGCTGACGATCGGCGCGCAGGTCTTCGTCGCGGAAACATTTGACGATTTGATAGTAGCGGTCAAAGCCCGCAACCATCAGTAGTTGCTTGAAGAGCTGTGGGCTTTGCGGCAGCGCGTAAAACTGGCCGTCGTGCATGCGTGACGGCACCAGGAACTCGCGTGCGCCTTCGGGCGTGCTCTTGTAAAGCACGGGCGTTTCAATGTCGACGAAGCCGCGCTCGTCGAGATACTCACGTGCAGCGCGAGCGACCTTGGCACGCAGCATGAGGTTCTTCGCCATTTGCGGGCGACGCAGATCGAGGTAGCGATATTTCAGGCGCACTTCCTCGCTGACGGTTTCTTCGTCCATCATGAACGGTGGCGTGAGTGAGGCGTTGTAAATCTCGATCTCATGCGCAAAGATTTCGATGCCGCCGGAAACCATGTCTTTGTTTGCGGTGCCTTCCGGGCGTGCGCGCACTTTGCCGGTAACGCGGATGCAGAACTCGTTGCGCAGCGTTTCGGCGAGCTTGAAGGCGTCGGGACGATCCGGGTCGATCACGACTTGCGCGATGCCTTCACGATCGCGCAGGTCAACGAAGATTACGCCGCCGTGGTCGCGACGACGATGCACCCAGCCGGTGAGGGTGACTGATTGGTCGATGTATTTGGTGTCGACCAGGCCTGTGTAGGTAGTTCTTGATGTCATGGTTTTCTCTGCAAAATTAGATGCGGCTCAATACCCTCTGTCGTCATGCTCGCGAAGCGGGCATCCAGTCTGTGTGTTATGCGAAGCGTCAATATGTGCGCTACGCGCGGACTACGCTACTGGATTCCCGCTGCGCGAGAATGACGGCGAGGGGCGGGAATGTCGCCAATGGGAGGCGTGAATGTGAAACTGAAAGGTTTGGTTCGGGAGAGCCGCGTTCGCTAATGTTTAAGCGCGCGACCCACCCGATCAATTTCGGACGCTGTCGTTGGGCGTGGCAACGGTTGCGGCCCAGCGCGCAAGCTCGCCCGAGCTCGGATTCGGCGGCGCGGCAACGCCCATCGAGATGATGTACTTGAGCGCCTGATCGACCGACATATTGAGCGGCTGGATGCGGGACTTGGGCACCAGCAACATGTAGCCGCCCGTCGGGTTTGGCGTGGTGGGAATGTAGACCGCCACATGGTCGTCGCCGAGAAGGGCGGCGAGCTCACCTTCCACTTTGTTGGTTAGAAACGCCAACGAACGATAGCCCGGATGCGGAAACTCGATGAGCACGGCTTTGCTGAATGCGTGACCGTTTTCTGACAGCACCGGGTCGCTCAGCTGCTTGACGCTTTTGTAGATGCCGCCCACCACCGGAATGCGGGTAACCAAGTTGTCCCACGCCTTGACGAATTGCTTGCCGAAAACGTTGCTGGCAACCACCCCCGTCACCAGCAACAGGCAAAACGCCAGGATAATGCCGAAGCCCGGGATCAGCTCGCCGTGCCAGGTCGGACGCCACTGGGATGGGAGCAACAAGATGGTTTGATCCAGCGAAGTGATCAAAAAATGCAGTACCCAGAGGGTGATGCCGATGGGCACCAGGACGAGCAACCCTGCCAGCAAGTACCGTTTAATCACAATGAGCTCGCAGTGGCCTTATTGGTCGGTGCCAGCCGGGGCAGGAGCGGGCGCGGGCGGCGGTGCCGCAGCTGGCGTGCTGGCTGCAGGCGCGGCTGCGCCATCGGTTTTTGCGGGTGTGCTGTCCGCTGGTTTGCTGTCGCCGCTCGGTTGCGGCACGACTGCGCCGTCCTCCGCTTTCTTGTCGCCGGGCTTTTGCGCTGTGTTGCCGTTCCTGAAGTCGGTAACGTACCATCCTGTGCCTTTGAGTGCAAAGCCAGCAGCAGATATCTTCTTGTAATACTTGCGACTGCTGCATTTGGGGCAGGCAGCAATTGGCGCGTCGGCCAGCTTTTGCAGGTGGTCGTGCTGGTGGCCGCAGTCGGGGCAGGCGTATTCGTAAATCGGCATGGTGCAGGTATCGGAACCGGTAATTGTGTTGATAGCGCGTAGTGCGCTAAACCTTTGATTATACGGGGTGCCGGGACGGTTTTTGTGCGCTGCGGGAGACGCGTCAAACCGGGGTCATAGGGTGTGCTCTGCGCACCTTGTGGCGGTTGGTGCGCGGAGCGCACCCTATATTTCTGGGGGAGGGAGCCTGAAACTGCTCAGACGTGCCAGCCTGCGACCACCAGCGGGTTACGCGCCTCCACTCGCGGGTAAAAGCCTTTCATCTGCGTGCATTCATCCGTATGATGCGTACCAACGACGGAGAAATAAGACATGGCACTTTATTACCTTTGGTGGATTGCGGCGGCGATACTGGTTGGCGTCGAAATGATGACCGGCACGTTTTACTTGCTGGTAGTCGCGCTAGCTTGTGTAGCAGGTGGCTTGGTCGCCTACACGGGCTTTGATGCAAGTTGGCAGTGGGGCGTGGCGGCGGTGATTGAGGTGGTGGGCACCATCGCGATCACGCAGTGGAAGCGAAAGTACGCCTCACAGCCCAAGCTGTCGAACAACCTTGACATCGGCGCGCGGGTCAGCGTGCTCGAATGGCGCGACGACAACAGCGCACGCGTGGCGTATCGCGGTACGCAGTGGGACGCGATACTTGATTCGCCCGCCACGCCCAAGCGCGAGCACATGGTGATAGTGGACATGCGCGGCGCGGTGCTGGTGCTCGGGCCTGCCCCGGCGACGGCCTGAAGCTGCCCGACCGAACCTGATGGCAAGTTCTCAAAAACCTCCCGGCGACGACCCGTTGTCGCGGTTGCTCAACGATGTAGGCAAACAAATTGAATCGCGGCTCAAAGCTTGGGTGGCGAAACAAAACGGCGGCAAAGGCCCAACTTCCAACACCGCACGAAATGCGCCTACACCACTTACCGCGCCCACGCCCAAAAGATCGCCCGGATTCGGCTACGACGAATCGGTGCCGCAGCCGATCTCCTCGCCGTCGCCCATTGCCAGCGGCGACCCAGGTTGGGATCCGAAGCTGATACGCAAATGGGTCATGCGGTCAATTTTTTTCATACTGCCCGCCGTCGCCAGCATCAAATACATCGCGTCGGGCAAGTGGCAACGCAACACCGACTTCCAAAAACTCAACGACATTAACGGTTACATCAACGCGTTTTCTAGCGCACTCGGAGACATCATGAATGGTCTATTAGGTTCCATCGTACCGCTGGCGATATTTATCGTCGGCGTCATTCTGGTGGCGAAATCCATCCGCGTGGTTCCGCAACAACGCGCGCTGGTCGTCGAGCGGCTGGGACGGTTTCACGCCGTGCTTGAACCAGGCCTGCGCTTCACCATCCCGTTCATCGACCGCATTTCAGCCAGGCACGATTTGCGCGAAGTGCCGCTCGACGTGCCGCCACAGGTGTGCATCACCAAAGACAACACGCAGTTGCAGGTCGACGGCATTCTCTATTTCCAGATCACCGATCCGCGCCTCGCAACCTACGGTTCGAGCAACCCGATTCTCGCCATCACGCAGCTCGCGCAAACCACGCTACGCAGCGTGATCGGCAAACTTGAACTTGACAAGACGTTCGAAGAGCGCGACACCATCAATCACGCGGTGGTGAACTCGCTCGATGCAGCCGCCATGAACTGGGGCGTGAAAGTGCTGCGCTATGAGATCAAGGATTTGACGCCGCCGAAAGAAATCCTGCACGCCATGCAAGCGCAGATCACGGCTGAGCGTGAAAAGCGCGCGCTGATCGCGGCGTCCGAAGGCCGCAAGCAAGAGCAGATCAACATCGCGGTCGGCCAGAAGGAAGCCTCCATCGCCAAGTCAGAAGGCAACAAGATCGCCGACATCAATCAGGCACAGGGCGAAGCGGCGGCGATTCTGGCCAAGGCCGAAGCGAACGCCGAGGCCATTCGCAAGATCGCAGCAGCCATTGAGTCGCAGGGCGGTTTGCAGGCAGTCAATTTGAAGGTGGCTGAGCAATACGTGGCGGCGTTCGCAGAGATCGCGAAAGCAGGCAACACAATCGTGGTGCCGCAAAATTTGAGCGATATCGCCGGGCTGGTGACGGCGGCGACTAGCGTGCTTAAAGCGCAGAAATAGGGCGGACATGGGTGCTTTTTTCCTCACCGGTGCCTCTCTGTGATTCCCGCGAAGGCGCGGGAACCCAGACACAGCGCCGGATGTTTTTTGTAGGCGCGGCCCTGGTCGCTCCGACACTCCCCCGTGCGAACAGGCGAAGCATGTGCGAGATTTCCAAATCTAGATTTCCGCTCCTTCGTCCGGCTCAGTACAAGCTTCGCGGGAATGCCCGTGGCGTCAAATTTGACAATCAACTTTTTACGCTATTCCTTGTTGCAATTGGGCTTAGGCGCGCAAAAAGTCAATAGTCGACTGTTGCTATTTTGCAGCGCTACGCCCATTTGAAATAAGGATTTAAGCAAAAAGCTGTTGCTTTGCCGACGAGAGTTTTAGTGCGAATTTAACGACGATCAGGGCAGGCGCGCCACAACGTCGCGCGCAAAGCTGGCCCCTCTGCGCAACAGCCTGTATTCTCTGACAGCAGCGTGTCGCCGACCTGAGCGCACATCAGCAAAAAGCAAAGAAATTGAAAACGGGGAGCGGTATGACCGGAGAGATCACCGAAGCCATCGCGCGGTTGAAGCCGGGAGAAACCGAAGCGGTAAAGCAACTGTTTGAAGTCTCCTACAACGAGCTCAAACGGCTGGCTCACTCGCGCTTGTATGCAGCCAACCTTAAGCAGGATTTCGCCACCGAATCGCTGCTGCACGAAAGCTATTTGCGTCTGGCCAATCAAAAAACGTTGGCGATACCGGACCGACAGCGCTTCTTCGCCTACGCCTCGAAAGTGATGCGCAGCGTGATCCTCGACGCCGTGCGCGAGGCCAACGCCGAGCGTCGGGGCAGTGGCCAGGCCAACCTCACGCTCAATACCGAAATCGCAAACCTTTCTGCCACCGGCGGCGACGTGGAGGCCATCGACATCGCCTTGAAAGACTTGCAAAACCTGAGCCCGGATCTCGCTGCGTTAGTCGAGATGCGTTTTTTTGGCGGCATGACTGAGGCCGAAATTGCCGAGGTGCTGGGCGTCTCGGAGCGCACGGTGCGCCGTGAGTGGCAAAAGGCGCGCGCGGCGCTGTTGGTATTGCTGGAACACGATTAGACGAATAAAACCTGTCGCCGCTGGCCGGATTCCGCATCGCGTTGCGTTTGAGTGCATAACCCGTTCTTGCCCGCTGCCGCCAAAAAAGCGCTCATGACCCTTCCTTCCGACCACTGGCAACGCGCCCTCGCGCTCATGGACACCGCCGTCACGCTGCGGCCTGAGCAGGGCGACGCGTGGCTTGACGAGATCGCCGCTGCCGAACCACGGGTCGCGCCGCTATTGCGCAAATTGCTCAGCGCGCATCATCGGGTCGAAACCAACGACATGCTGGCGACGTTGCCGCGCCCGGATCGCGAAGCGCGTCATCAATCCAACGGCGAAATCGGCGCACAGATCGGCCCGTTTGAGCTGATCGAATTGTTGGGACGCGGCGGCATGGGCAGCGTTTGGCGCGCGCGTTACGCCGACGGTCGGTTAAAGCGCGACGTCGCCGTGAAGCTGCCGGCGACCTCCGACAACCCCGCGGCACTCTCGTCGCTGCGTGAACGCTTTGCGCGCGAGCGCGACTTTTTGGCGCAGCTTGAACACCCCAACATCGCGCGCCTCTACGACACCGGATTCAGCGATACGGGCCAACCGTATCTGGCGATGGAATACGTTGCCGGTGAGCCGATTGACACGTATTGCGACACCCATCGATTAACGATCAAGGCGCGCTTGACGCTTTATCTACAAGTGCTCGACGCAGTAGAGTTCGCGCATCGACAGCTCGTATTGCACCGAGATCTAAAGCCCGGCAATGTGCTGGTCGACGGCAACGGGCAAGCGCGATTGCTTGACTTCGGTGTGGCAAAACTGCTGCCCGAAATCAGCACGGCTGCAAACTCCGCCACATCCGTTTCAACCGGCACCGATCTCACCGAAATGGCTGGCGCTGCGATCACCCTGGCCTACGCCGCCCCCGAGCAAATCAACAGCGGCAGACTGTCCACAGCCACCGATGTGTACGCCCTCGGCGTCATGCTCTACCGCTTGCTGACGGGTAGCGCGCCGTATCAGCCCAAACGCGACACACGTGGCGCGCTCGAAGACGCAGTGCTAACGGCCAACCCAGCTAACGCGTCCACTCGTTTCGTCAGCACCAACGCGCTCGAAGCGCGACAAACCACCGAAGTCGCGCTGCGTCGAACGCTGGCGGGCGACATCGACACCATTCTCGCCAAAGCACTCAAGAAAAATGCGGATGAGCGGTATCCAACAGTGGCGGCGCTCGCTGACGACTTGCGACGACATCTCGCGCAGCAACCCATCAACGCAAGACCGGACAGCGCGTGGTATCGCGGC
The DNA here is from genome assembly GCA_043758415.1 of Burkholderiales bacterium. GTDB lineage: Bacteria > Pseudomonadota > Gammaproteobacteria > Burkholderiales > Casimicrobiaceae > Casimicrobium. The sequence continues at coordinate 7,145 of JAYVNO010000097.1, read as the reverse complement.
AGTCGATTCGTGGCTCGGCATCGGGTAGCAGTCGCTGCATCTTTGTTGGGTGTAACGGCCCTGCTCGCGACCACAGGCGTCGCCGTTTGGCAGGCGCAGGTTGCCACCGCGAGTGCGGCGCGAGCGAACAAGGAAGCCAAACGAGCGAATACAGCGCAGAAATTCCTTGCAGGCTTGTTCGCGAGTGCTGATCCGGAAAAAAGCAAGACATCCACCGCGTTCGCACGGCAAGTGTTGGAGCGTGGACTTGCGACCGCAGAACGTGAACTCGCCGACGATGCCGAAGCGCACGGGTTAGTGTTGCAGCAGATCGGTGAAATCTATGATCGGCTTGGCCTGCCAGAGGAGTCGCTCGCTGCACAACAACGTCGTCTGGCAGTGATCGCGACGGTGCGAGGCGTTGACCCGAACACGATAGCTGATGCGCGGCTCGCATTGGGCAATGCGCTTGCATCCAGCACGATTGTCGCGCGTAATGTCGAGGCGATGCCATGGTTTGTTCTTGCGCACCAAAGGGGTGTGGCCGACGGCGCGTCGCCAGAACGCATTGCGCTTGCGCTGTGTTCTATCGCGGATCAGCACCGTAACGAAAAGCGGCTGCCAGAGGCTCGCCGCGTGGCCCAAGAGGCTGTGGCGTTTGCCGAGCGCGAGTTGCCAAATCCCAGTAAGTACCTGTCTATCGCCTACGCTACCAGTGCGGCCATCGCCCGCGATGCCGGTGAGATCAACGAAGCGCGTGACGGGTTCGGAAAGTCCATTGCAATGGACCTGACGGGTAGCGGTCGAGGGCTGCTCGATTCGGTATCTAGCTACACGATGCTCGCTCAACTTGAGCATGATGCTGGCAATTACCTTGAGGCGGCGAAGCAGGCGGTAGCGGCTATTCGGGCGATTGAGCAGAGCTTTGGCGACGTGAATATCAACCTCGCTGCGGCCCGTCGCATCGCCGTCCTCGCCGCAGAGCGATCAGGCGATCTGCCCCTAGCGCAACGATATGTAAATGAGTTTTTGGCACCCGAGCTAGCGAGTGATCAACCGATGCGAGTGGCTACTGCAAATATGGTGGCCGGACGGGTTTTGATGAGTGCCGGAGATTTTGCCCAAGCGGCGCAGTCGTTTGACGCCGCGACGCGCGTGCTCGATTCGCACAAACTCTGGCGCGTGCGAGTCAATGCGCTGCGCACTGAGTTGGCGATTCGGCAAGGCCAGTTCAGTGACGCTCATCAACTTATTGCCGAAACACTAAAGCGTCAACAGGTTGAATTTTCGGTCGACCATCCAGAACTGGCAGTGACTTTTGAATGGCTTGCAGTGGCCGAAGCGCGCTTGAGCCAGTACGACGCATCAAGCGAAAACATTGCAAAGTCTTGCAACATTCGTAGCAATACGCGCGCGGCAAACCATCCCCAACGCATACGCTGCGAGGCCTACCGCACGTTATTGAACCGCACCGCGACCCCGATGACTAAAGCGCGCGATTTGCGAGCGCTTCTTCGCAGCGTCGCGACGGGACGCGACGATCACATTACGCTCATTGCAGCAATGCAGTCAGAGATTCGCAGACTTGAAACTGAGTCGGGCGCGACCCCCACTATGCAATTCCCAATACTTGATTAGGATCAATTATGAAAACACTGACACGCGTACGCTGCGGCGTAATCGCAGCCACCATTTCCACACTAGTTCACGGTGTCGCCTCTGCCGGTGGTCCGCCCGGATTTGCCGGTGATGGCGGAGGAACAATCAATCATGTGGCCTACGCTGACCGACCTCAATGCGAAGTCGTAGACCTCACTTGGAAGGACACCTATCCGAAATCTGCAATGGCCGGCGCGCTCCGGAAGTTGTCGCAAACCAACCCTGGCCCTAACCCGGGACCTGGACCCGGCGTTGTGTACGCGACCGATCCGATTCTGCCCGGTGCGCGTAGCAGCAAACAGATCCTCAGTGCGACGGCTAATCGGTATTGTGTGCAGCCGTTTATCGTCAATACAAGTGACAGCCCGTCGCACAAAAATTTGCAAATTTTCTTTACTCGAACAGACCCAACTTCCGGAGTCACACACGACGTGCCACTGACTACGGCGCGCGCCGCAAGCACGCCACGAAGCGCAACGCTTGCGCTGAGCATCCCCGGACGCGGCACCACTGTGATTCAAGAGGCATGGTGTGTTGACCTTTCCGATCAGGCAGCAAAAGGATTGTCACTCTTCCTAAATGTACCTGCGCAGAATCTTCTCGAGCTTGTGGGGCCACGCGACAATAAGTCCGGTGGTTCGTTGACTAACGCCGACCAGTCCAAAGCGGGCTCTGCCACCAATCGTTTGGGCGCGACCGCCTCGAAACCGGACGCGAAGCTACCGACGTTGATACAGCAATATTCGACGGCGTGCAAGTTAACCTTTCCGGAGAGTAGTGCCACTGACGGTAATACTCCCGCGCCCGTCCCGACGCCGCGAGTGGTGACACCAAGCGCGTGGACAGTACCAATCAAGCCTGCCTATTTGCCGTTCACTGTACAGATTTCGCCGCCTCGTCCGCCCGCTGAGGTCGAGAAAAAATGAGCACTGTATCGCCATCTCCGTCTGGGACGCTTGATAACTACATGCGACCGAAGTGTTCACAACGCTAAATTGTGATCGACTTTTTACGAAAACCGGCTCTAAGCCCATATTGAATGGGCCTTTCATTACAAAGCTGATAGCGAAAAATGCGTAGGACGCGGAACGCCCATAACTGAGGGCATCGCACTTGATCCGTAAAAGTGTCCTGTATCGCCCAGCAGTGGCCGCATATGTCGGCACTCTGCGTTTGAGTGTGTGAAGTGCGCTATTCGTCGAAGTTACCGGAGCCACCAAAGGCACGGATGCGAGTCAGCTCTGGCACTTCGTTCATGTCGAATCCTCCTTTGAAGCGGCGCATGCGAAAGCAGGCCGCTTTTTTTCGTTCGACAGCGCGTCGCGCAGTGGAGCAAATCCACCGCAGCGTTGGCCGGTTATTTCGCAAAACCACGTTTGAGTCGTTGACTGCAACGCGGGGCTTGAACCCCATGCGCCGAAATCAACGACTCACCACCTAGGAACCCGTTATGCATACACCATTATTGGCCACCCCGGTTACCTCAACGCACGTCACTCGCGCTGTCTTCACAAGCGGCGCGCTCTGCGCGGCGCTGCTCGGAATCGGCAGCGCATTCGGGCAAACTCATCCACTACCCAACGTCGGGAGCGTGAATCACTGTGCAAGCCAAATCCCCGCGTTTGCTGGCGGTCATGGCGACCAATCGTGCGCTGTCGCCACCCCCGGATTTCTTGCCAGCAAATTGCGGAGTGATTTTCTGCGCAACAAGTGCCCGACCGGTCAAGCGCTGCGCGGATTACTCAATAACTCCTGCACCGACGCGCGCAATGTGCATCCGCCGCATTCGATGAGTTCAAACTTTCGCGTGACGTTGTGCTGCGGCTATGCGCCGCCCGCGCCTGCGAGTTCCCAATCGCATGGTGCTCACCAACCCGTTTACGAAGCTACGGGCAGTGCCTCCGCATTTGCGCTCGAGCCACCCGGTCATCGGAACCACTTTAAAGTCGCCAACGTTCCGCTCAAGTTGGGTGTGTCACGCGCATCCGGCTGCCCACAAATAGGCGTCACCTATAGGCACGCCGCCATGCCGCAGACGATTTTCTTCCGTGGCCTTGAGCGCCGGATCGATCAGGAATGTGCTGATCGAGGTAGCCCCTATGGCTACTCGTCGCTCCGGCTGCATTCCTGCTCCGAAACCGTTGATCCGAAACACCCACCTCAAGTTCATTTTCACGCGTCCGCCGATATTTTTTGTGCGCGGTAGGGGTTGCGGTGGGTCAACTAAAGAGGGCTCGCCGTGGATTCGTTTGACTCAGTCTTCACAGCGCTGAAAATCCTCGCTGCGATGGGCGTCGCGATACCGTTGATCTGCTACGCGGTATTGCGAAATGTTGCAGCATTCCGAAAACTTGGACACGTGCAGCGCGTTTATCGCAACGGCGCTCGACTGGGTCGCAATGCCGCTCGTATTAAGCGGCGCAGGCGGATTCAGAAGCTGGGCGGGACACGCATGGTTGCATGCCAACTGCGGCGTGGTGCCAGCACTGTGGCTGGGTGTACCCAAACCTATCATCGCACCACTGCCGCGCTTTTTACGACACATGGAAAGGAACGACAAAGCCAGCATCCTAAACGCATTGACCACAGTGGAGCTTCGCTGGCCCGCCATCGACATTGACTCGCCAGAGCTTGACCTGCCGCGCGAGTTTGATGTGTCGATGAGCGCATCAGCTAGCAACGATGCCGCAGCGGGTGCGCACACGCTTGAGCGCTCCTCGCTCGTACTTCTGAGCCACCAGCAATCGGATCCCGGATACTTATACGGCGTCTTCGAGCAGGAATTCACGCTCGAACACGGCTACGGCATTAAGAAGCTAGCGACACAACGCATTCCCGCTGGCATACGCGTGCTCGGCGCCGATTACTGGTGCGTGCCACCGCCCGCCGATCCTCCGGGCACCAACGATGCCATCGTCGGCATGATTCGGGCGGTGTTGCGACCTGATGCACCGAAATAGACACACAGCATGAGTGGAGTTTCGACGTCGCATTGGCACCAAGTTGCTTGTCGTGCGTGGCCCAGCTACTGCGATGCGCCCAGAAGCAATATGACGTCGTCTGAGAAGATTAATTTTGGCCGGATTTCCTATTTGCCCGCGTTTGAGAGGATGTAGCGATTTGTGGGTGTTGCGACTTCACCGAAAAAATGAAGACGTTACCGTTCCCAGTCCAACGCGCTTCGCCCTTCCAACTTGAACCGAAAGAGGAACATCATCATGAAATTGAAAATCAAAGCGCTTGCCGCACTGGCTTTTTCTGCAGCGAGTATGGCCAGCATTGCCAGTACCATTGTGAAACTTGATACTAGCTTCAACCATGCCACGGCTGGGTACTTTGCCATCGGCACAACAGATTCGTACTGGCAAGTTATATCGAAATACCCTTTAGTCGTCCCACTTCCTGTCAGTCCGGCAAATGTGGTGCCCCTGGGCAGCTGGTTTTCGACTGGTTCTGGAAATTGGATCAGTGGTTTCATATCGGGCACCAGTGCTTCGGGTACTGGGCAGTACGATCCGGGCTACACAATCTATCGAAAGTGCTTTTGCGTCATGCCTGAAGCGCTGGTGCAAACTCCGACCCAAAGTAGTGCGCTCAGTTTGACGGCCAAACTGCGTGCAGACGACAACGTTCAAGTCTGGCTGAACAATTCATTAAGCGGTCAGCTTCTCAGCCCGCAATCTCAGACGGGACACTGGAGCTCTGGCCCTGCCATCAACGTTGTAGCTCAAACGTCGAAGTTCCGACCCTATGTGAACTGCTTGTATGTCTTCGTTGAGGACGATCAAGGCGGACGAACGGGGTTCTCAATGACGGGTTCTGTTTCCGCAAATTTTGGCTTGTGGGATCAAGCTGGCAGTGCCGATCCGAATTCGTTCAAGCCTTGTCCGTGCAAAGCGCCTGGTCAACATGTAGGCGGGAACATGGCTAGAACGGAACAAATCCAGGATGAGGATTTGCAGGAAATTGTCAAATTTGCCGAGTCGCGACGCCTTGCACGTCAAAAAGCGGGCAGGCCTTCCACGCCTAGAGCGGTGCTGCCCCAATAAACGTCACATAAAAGCAGCGGTGCCCACAAAGATTTTCGTCTCACGGCCGTGACGCGCTCAAGATGGTCGCAGACGTGATACGAGGCAGCGTCGCATTCAGTCGCCTACGAGGTGCGCCGCGTTTGCCACCTCATGGCCGCATACCGAATAAAAGTGCCTTTGAGTAGTTAAGGCCGCAATCACTCGCGCCTTGCAGTCACATGGCCAACGGGGCGGACGGTGATGTGGTGCCGTTGACGGAGCCGGTGCGGGCAGCAGACAGCGGATTCTCGGCCACATCGCTTGACTCGGAGGTAAGCCCGAATGGCAAGAACCAGCGATGCGACACAACCATTTTCGATGTGCTTATGGCCGTCAAGTGACTCGAGCGGCTTTTGCGGCCACTTCATCTCGCCCCTTCATGTCCAAATTTTTTGCGAAAGAATCCCATGAACATTTCACATTGGGCCGCAGCGCTGCTGGCCGCTTTGCAGTGCGCTGCGTCAGCGCAGGTGGCCGGAACACTCCCGCCCTTGACCTCGGAGCAACAGCAACAGCAGCAACCGGGCGTTCCGCAATCGGGCCAGCCGGGGCAAGCACCGGGCGGCGCACCAGCCCTGCCCCACCAAGGCAATTTGCCGAACGCGCCGACGTCGAAAGCGAGCAACCGCTTTGCAGATCGACCGACGGTAACGATTCGCGAATTTCGATCCAGCGTGCCCGAGGTGACGCCGCGCGGGGCCACCGACATGTTTATGACGGCGCTGGTTAAAACCCGCAAATTTCGTGTGCTCGAACGCGCGCGACTGGCCGAGGGTATCGCCGCTGAGAAAGCGCTCAACCAGCAAGGCATGACCACCGGGCAATCCGGCCAAGCGCAGTATCAGGGCGCCACGTACATGTTCGAGGCCACCGTGAGCGAGGCGACTACCGATGCCAACAAAACCTCGTTCAGCCTTGGCCTCGCGGGCGCTGCGGCGGGCAAAGGCTGGTCGTCGGACACCATTGCTATTGATGTGCGGGTGACCGATGTGGAGAGCGGCATCGTGGTCGACGCGATTGACGTGCGCCGTGAAATCAAGGGCGAGGAAACCAAGGCAGGCGGACTCACCAGCGCGCTGGCCAACACACTGTTTCGTGGTCGTGCGGCTCAAGTGGCGCAAGCGCTGGCACCGACCGAAGAATACGTCAGTGCCCGAAAAGAGAGCATTGATAAAGCGCTGCGCGACGCCATTGAAGAGGCAGTGGGGGAAATCGCCCGGCGGTTTGCCGAGTAAAGCCGAGGCGCACCGCAAACGTGGTGAGCGTTAACACGGAGCCGCGCCAGGACGCCTTTGACGTGCGATATTCTGGTCAGCAACTTAGTCGCAGGAAGCTTATTTACTCATAAGTCATAAATTTAAGAGACAAACGTGAACTTTTCTGAATTATTAGACTCCAATGGTCATGAAGAAAGATGGTCGTAGTCAAAGTCACGAA
>JAYVNO010000096.1:0-5587 GCA_043758415.1 Burkholderiales bacterium | reverse complement strand
CTGCTCGACGATCATCCTCGTAAATCCCTCGACTGGATGACTCCCAGAGAGTTAGCATCCCTCTTGCACCCTGCCTGTGCACTTTGAACTGGAATCCGACTTATGCCAAAAGTCGATTAGCATGGTTTTTTACCTCTGGCCCCTTTTCAATAAGGCTTTCAGAGAAAAACTGTTACGACTGAACGCTCAATCTGAGGTTGGTGGATAGGCGAGCGGCGCTTCGCTGACGCACCGAGCCATTGCGGCTGCGCGCTCATCATCCATGCGATTGAAAAACTCATGCGTACCACGCCAAATGCCGCGTGGATGCGGCGGCAGCATGAGCTTCATCTTGCGATCAATCTCGGCACCGCGCCGCAGCGCCTCAACTGGATTGAGTTCAAATTCGCTGCGATTGAGCGTGCCGACGATTCACATGGGCTGGACATTGGCAGCCTAAGCCACCACCTCTTCCGCTGCCTCTTTTGGCGTATCGGCTGCTGGAAAAGCGAGTTTCACTTTGCCGTCGGCATCGATGTCGATGCTGACTTTGCCGCCGCCTACCAGCTTGCCGAACAGCAGCTCGTCTGCCAGCGCACGACGGATCGTGTCCTGAATGAGGCGAGCCATTGGCCGTGCGCCCATGTGCGGGTCGAAGCCTTTTTTCGCAAGGTAATCGCGAAGCCCTTGTGAGAACTCGGGATCGACTTTCTTCTCGTGCAACTGGCCTTCGAGTTCGAGCAGGAACTTGTCGACCACGCGCAGAATTACCTCGGGGGTGAGTGCTGCGAAACTGATCGTCGCATCAAGCCGATTTCTGAACTCGGGCGTGAACATTTTCTTGATCGCCTCCAACTCGTCGCCTTGCTCTTTAGTGTTGTTGAAACCCATCACGTTTTTGGTCAACGTCTCCGCGCCTGCGTTGGTCGTCATGATGATGATGACGTTCCTGAAATCGGCCTTGCGGGCGTTGTTGTCGGTGAGCGTGCCGTGATCCATCACTTGCAACAACACGTTGTAGATATCCGGATGCGCCTTCTCGATTTCGTCAAGCAGCAGCACACAATAGGGATGCTTGGTGACGGCCTCGGTGAGCTGTCCGCCCTGATCGTAGCCGACATAACCCGGAGGCGCGCCGATCAAGCGGCTGACCGCGTGACGCTCCATGTACTCGCTCATGTCAAAGCGCAAAAGCTCAACGCCGAGGCAGAACGCGAGCTGCCTTGCGACTTCGGTTTTGCCGACGCCGGTCGGGCCTGAGAACAGGAACGATCCAATCGGTTTACGCGGATTACCCAACCCGCTACGCGCCATTTTGATGGCGGCGGCGAGTGCTTCAATCGCTTTGCTTTGACCGAACACCACGTTGTTCAAATCACGATCCAGTGTCCTCAGGCTGTTGCGGTCATCGGTCGACACCGTCTTTGCGGGAATGCGCGCAATCTTTGCTACGATTTCCTCGATCTCGGCTTTGCCGATGGTCTTTTTCTGCTTCGATTTCGGCAGGATGCGCTGCGCGGCACCGGCCTCGTCGATCACGTCAATGGCCTTGTCCGGCAGATGACGATCATTGATGTGACGCGCAGCCAGTTCAGCTGCGGCCGTGATCGCAGCTGGCGAATATTTGACGCTGTGATGCGTCTCGTACTTTGACTTCAAGCCGCGCAAAATGTCGATGGTTTCGCTAATGGACGGCTCTACGATATCGATCTTCTGGAAGCGACGCGCGAGCGCGTTGTCTTTTTCGAACACCTGACGGAATTCGGAGTAGGTCGTAGCGCCAATGCACTTGAGTCCGCCATTGGCAAGCACGGGTTTCAGCAAGTTGGACGCGTCCATCGTGCCGCCGCTGGCAGCGCCGGCACCGATGATGGTGTGGATTTCGTCGATGAACAGAATGCCGTTCGCTTTCTCGGCGAGCTGCTTCAACACGGCCTTCAAACGCGCTTCAAAGTCGCCGCGATATTTGGTGCCTGCGAGCAGCGCGCCCATATCGAGCGAGTACACAACGCAGTTGTTCAAAATGTCAGGCACTTCGCCGTCAACAATGCGTTTGGCGAGACCCTCGGCGATGGCCGTTTTGCCTACCCCCGCTTCACCGACCAGCAACGGATTATTTTTGCGACGACGGCACAGCACTTGCACCAAGCGCTCAAGCTCAGCGGCGCGACCGATCATCGGATCGATCTTGCCTGCTTTAGCCTGCCCGTTCAAGTTGACGCAGAAGTTCTCGAGTGCGCCTTGCGGGGCTTCTTCTTTCTCTTGCTCCCCGCTGCTGGCTTCGGCTTTCTCGGCTTTGTCCTTTGGCACTTTGCTGATGCCGTGGCTGATGTAGTTCACCACGTCGAGTCGCGTGACGCCGCGCTGATTCAGGAAGTACACCGCGTGTGAATCTTTCTCGCCGAAGATGGCCACCAACACATTCGCACCGGTCACTTCTTTTTTGCCCGACGATTGCACATGCAGAATCGCGCGCTGAATGACGCGCTGAAAGCCCTGCGTCGGCGTAGTGTCGCTTTCGCTATTGGCGGGCAAACGCGGCGTGTGTTCGTTGATGAAATTGGCGAGCGCGGTGCGCAACTCGTCGAGATCAACGGCGCAGGCGCGAAGCACCTCGGCGGCGCTCGGGTTGTCAAGCATCGCCAGCAGCAAATGCTCAACCGTGATGAACTCATGGCGCTTCTGCCGTGCTTCCACGAACGCCATGTGCAAACTGACTTCTAACTCTTGCGCGATCATTTGAACTGCCTTGCTGTTGGCACGGGGCCAACGGGTGACTGCCGCTGCAAAATAGCAACAGCGGCGGGACGACTATCGAACCTGACTTTACCTAGTTAGGCTCCATCGTACACTGAAGCGGATGCTGATACGACGCAGCAAGTTCTGCAACCTGCGCGACCTTCGTATCCGCCACTTCTTTTGTAAACACACCACAGGTGCCCATGCCCGTGCGGTGTACCTGCAACATCACGCCCGTGGCCTGTTCGCGGGTCATGGCAAATACTTGTTGCAGGATACCCACAACAAAATCCATCGGCGTGTAATCATCGTTTAGCAGCAGCACTCGATACATCGGGGGCGGTTTGGTGTCGATGCGCTCGGCTTCGAGTACCGAGTCGTCTTGAGCATTGTGGTTCGGGTTGGGTGAGTGAACGGCCATGCTGCGAATAACTACTTGTGGTGACGATTTCCTGTTGCGTGCAGCAACAAATATCGGTGGTGAAATCAGGATTTCAAGAGCATACGGCATGCCAGCCATGTGCTGGCCCAGCGGGGACTGCGGTGCGCAATTTTCGTCCAAGACAATTATCCCCTTGACGATTAGGGCTGAATAACTGTACAACGGCGCACGGTGGCCGTTAGTTGAATCAAAAACGGGGCAAAAAAAGTCGAGTTTTCAGCATGTGCCGCTAAACAAAATAAGCTTGGAAGTAGGAGTATTTTATGACGACAGGCACAGTAAAGTGGTTTAACGACGCCAAAGGGTTTGGTTTCATCAAACCAGACGATGGCACGGATGACGTGTTCGCGCATTTTTCGGCGATTGAAATGGACGGATTTCGTTCGCTGAAAGAGGGTCAGAAAGTGGCCTTTGAGGTAGTGGCCGGCCCAAAAGGCAAACAGGCATCCAACATCAAGAACCCGCCGCAATAAGCGACGCGAAGACGCGCCGCCCGGCAACCGCCGGACAAAAGCGCATACAAAAAAAGGGCCGCAATTGCGGCCCTTTTCAATTTGCGAGACCACGGCTGCACTGGCCGCAGTGCCTTTCCGCCGATTGGGCAAGTCCAACGTGTCTCCTTTTTTTTCAGGAGTTGCATCCACAAGCTTCGGCATCTATTAATCGTTCACGCAGTCGAGTCATGCGTACGATTCCCGTGAAGACAATGAGAAACGTGATAGCCAAAAGATATATTATTGACATACATAGCGCAGATTCACCTGACAGGTTTGGGGAAAAATGACGACCGCTACCCGCCCCGATCAACTCTTGTTCCGCCTGCGCGTCACCGACTCGGATAACGGTATCAGCCGTGCGACGTTGTCGCAGTTAGCCGCAACACTCGGCATCAAGGAAACACAAGTACTGCACTACGCAGTGCGTCAGTTGGCCCGCGAAGTGTTGCCGTTTTATGAGGCCGATGATGGGCCGCTTAGCGCCGCACAGCTGCGCGAGATTCGCAAATCGAGCCCGCGAGGCAAGCGTCAGTCGGTCAAGTCCAGCCTGTTTTAGCGAATGGGCCTGCATTGGTGGCCCGCACCCGGGGCGGGCGACATTGTCTGGTGCCACTTCCCGCTTGATCGCGGCATAGAGTCCGGCCCCAAACCGCGTCCAGCGCTAGTAGTGAAGGTCTTCGACGATGATGTACTGCGCTACTCGGTATTGATCGCCTACGGTACAAGCCAGAAAACTAATCGCCTATCCGCGGGCGAATTTCTCGTCGCGCCAACCGAACGCGCGGCCTACAAACTGGCGTGACTGAGCTACCCAACCAAATTCAGCTTCAAACAAACCGTAGAACTACCGTTCAACGAAACGTGGTTCAAAGTCCCGCCAACAGCGCCGAACGGACAAACGCCGAAATTGGGCGTGCTGCATCCGAGTCTCATGCGGCGGGCGCGGGCTGTCTGGGAAGTACCTCAGTGACATACACTCGACACACTCATGGATGCCGCGCGAGCTTGGGTAAAGGCGCTGAGACCCGAATCAATAGGTCGATGCGGAGAGAGTTGCAGGTTGGCGGCTCGAAAAATATTTTGCCCACGCCCCCTTAGCTTGGATTTGCGGGTGCCGCGCTTCTGCGGCTGAAGCTCTCCCTACTTTCCCCGTTTGCGCAGTCATCGTCGTAATAGCGGAAATCGTCTGTCGGCTTGTGACGCCCTTCCTACTCAGTGCTGTTTCCGTCGACCACGCCCAAACGCGAGCCAAAATGCCCTACAGCGCCTTTCCTTGGTTGAATATGTCACATCTACTCACCATTTTGCGTACATATGGTGCCATGATTAGCGGGGCGCTTACAGTGAACGGGAGAATGCAGTGAGGTGGCCGCGACGAACTTTCTTCCGACATCGGCGAAATCCATGCTGTTCGCGCTCGCCAGCGCTGCGAAGCTCGCGTTCGGCACGCCCGGTGTTCCCGAAAAACATGGTCGTCGATCCGCACCTATCTGGTGTCGCAATGCGGAATGAATTTGCCGTTGTAGCGAACCGCTCGGGGTTCATAAGGGGTCGTGTTCTACTTTATTGAACTGGCAGGAACATCATCGCGCCTAGGAGTCTGGGCGGCAGAAGGATTCGAAAATGACCATCCGAATTTCGACCTCTCAGAATCGCTTAGGCTCATACCTCATTGGACAAGGCTAATACTGTTCTTTTAATCGATTTTAGGCGATGGTGCATGCCATCCCAACGGAGGCGAAAGAGGTCGCGTGTGGCACCAACGAAAGCAACGTTGGGCGTTGGGGCACGACTGTCTGACCACCTCAGCGCGAGCCTTCTGGCGCGGGTTTATCCACCGGCGTTGATCGAGGGAATTCTTCGCGAACACGGCGTGCGGAGCTTGCGCCAGCGCACGCTGCCGATGCTCACCATGAGCTACTACTGCATC
>JAYVNO010000095.1:0-16516 GCA_043758415.1 Burkholderiales bacterium | reverse complement strand
GGCGCTCCTATAAATTCATTTGTCGGGCGAACTGCGGCGTTGCACAGTGCTCGCAATCCTCATGTGACCTGCGCGGTAATGAAGGTTGCTGCGCGCCGTGCGCCTTGCATTTCATCCCCACCAATGAATTTTTAGAGTTGCCCTTTAGTCAGTCAACGATTCACCGCTCGGATCCCCGAGCACATTTACTCAGGACACGTTATGCCCCGAATTTTGCTTCTTGTCGCGGCTGCTGCCGCGTTGACACTGTCCGCCTGCGCACCGTTGGTCACACAAAACCCCGGTGGCGCGATTTCACCGGCCAACGTTGTCGAGTTGGACGGCAATGATCGCGTGATGTTGAAGGGCGCGGACGTGGTGGCGTATTTCACGCAGAACGCGTATGTGCAGGGCCAGCCGTCGATCAAAAGCACATACGAAAAAATCACGTTTTACTTCGCCACGGCGGAGCACAAAGCGTTGTTTGATAAAGAACCGATGAAGTACGTGCCGCAGTTTGGCGGCTACTGCGCCAACGGGCTGGCGTACGGCATTCCGTGGGGCGGTGACGCCGATACGTGGCGCATGATTGATGGCAAATTGTTCATCTTTGGCGGCGCAAATTCACGCGATGCATTCCTGCTTGACGTGCCGAAGAACCTGCAATACGCGAACAAATACTGGAACGAAGAGGTGAAGGGCAACAACCCGCTCGTGCAGCGCGGCAAGCGCATGGCCTTCAAGGTGCCGCATTACAAATCGGATGCTGACGTCGCGGCGGAACTGGCGAAGGTAAAAAAATAGCGGCATCGTCATGGCCATGCCATCACTGCGATAATGCGTTTGCATTCGGTGTGGATGCAGCAATAATAGGATTTGCCATGAAACGAGTTGCATTAGCCCTGATGTCATGTGCTGTTCTGGCGCTCGCCGCCTGCGCGCCATTGGTAGTGCAAAGCCCCAGCGGTAAGCTGTCGCCGGTTAACGCGCATGCCATTGACGGTAATGACCGGGTGATGATGAAGGGCACCGATGTGGTGACCTACTTCACGCAGAACAAGGACGTGCAAGGCAATCCATCGATCAAAAGCACGTTTGAAAACGTGACGTTCTACTTCTCCTCTGCGGAAAACAAAGCGCTGTTTGATAAAGAGCCAATGAAGTATCAGCCACAGTACGGCGGCTATTGCGCCAACGGCATTGTGTACGGCATTCCGTGGGGCGGCGACGCGGATTCATGGCGCATGATTGAAGGCAAGCTCTACATTTTTGGCGGTCAGGGTTCGCGCGATGCGTTCCTGCTGGACGTGCCAAAAAACCGTGCGCTGGCTGACAAGTATTGGGCGGAGGAAGTCGCGGGCAGCAACGCGTTTATTCAACGCACCAAACGGACGACGATTGCTCGGGTGGCGCACTACAAATCCGGCGCGGAGTTGGCGCTGGAAGTGGCTGCGGCGAAAAAGTGATCTGACACCACCATTGCCTGCACCCGAATCCGTATGAGCAAAGTGCTATTGGTGACCGGTGGCAGTCGCGGCATCGGCGCTGCGGTTGCGCTGCTGGCGGCGAAACAAGGCTACGCTGTTGCCATCAATTTCAATGGTAATCAGGTCGCTGCTGAATCCGTAGCGAAGCAAATTCGCGACGGCGGTGGCACCGCAATCTGCGTGCAGGCGGATGTCGCCGACGAGACTGCGGTGCTGGCAATGTTTGCGCGCATCGACGCCGAACTTGGCCCTCTGAGCGCGCTGGTGAACAACGCGGGCGTGGTCGATATGCCGTCGCGAGTGGACGCCATGAGCGTTGCGCGGTTGCGGCGCATGTTCGACATCAATGTGCTCGGCAGCTTCCTCTGTGCGCGTGAGGCCGTACTGCGCATGAGCACGCGCCATGGCGGGCAGGGCGGATGCATCGTCAATCTGTCGAGCGCCGCTGCGCGCCTGGGCTCGCCCGGTCAATATGTGGACTACGCGGCGGCCAAAGGCGCGATTGACACGTTTACGATGGGCTTGGCCAAAGAAGTGGCCACCGAGGGCATTCGCGTGAATGCCGTGCGCCCCGGCATCATCGACACCGACATTCATGCCAGCGGCGGCATTCCGGACCGCGTGGCGCAAATGTCGCCACTGGTGCCGATGCAACGCGCTGGCACCGCGCATGAGGTGGCGGAGGCCGTGGTGTGGCTGCTGTCGGACGGGTCTAGCTACACCACCGGATCGGTGATTGACGTGGCGGGCGGTCGTTAATCGGGCGTTTTGCCCTTGCGCTCTTCCGCCCGCAAAAAATCGAAATCCACGCCCTGATCGGCCTGCGTGACGGTCTGCAAAAACAGCTTGAGATAACCGCGTTTTGCCGTTGGCTCGACGATGACATTATCGCGGACACGCTTGGCTAATTCTTCGTCCGTCACCAACAAACTGATCTCGCGATTTTTCACGCTTAGCCGAATGCGGTCGCCCGTGCGCACTTGCGCGAACGGCCCGCCCACAGCGGCTTCTGGCGTGACGTGCAGCACGATGGTGCCGTAGCCGGTGCCGCTCATGCGGCCGTCGGAAATGCGCACCATGTCCTTCACGCCAGCGCGCGCAAGTTTCATGGGGATCGGGAGATAGCCTGCTTCCGGCATACCCGGCGCGCCTTTGGGGCCGATGTTTTTAAGCACCAGAATGTCATCGGCGTTGACATCTAAATCGGGTGCATCAATGCGCGCGGCGAGGTCAGCCGCGTTCTCAAACACCACGGCGCGGCCTTCGTGCTCCATGAGCTTGGCGTCTGCTGCAGATTGCTTGATGATGGCGCCGCCGGGAGCGAGATTGCCGTACAACACGGCGATGCCGCCTTGCGGATAGATCGGATCGTTGAACCGGCGCACTACGTCTTGTTTAAAGCCATCGCCTGCCGCGTTGATCTCTTCGCCCAACGTTCGTCCGGTGACGGTCATCGCATCGAGCTTGAGCAACGGCTTGAGCTCGCGCAACAATGTCGCCATGCCACCCGCGCGATGAAAGTCTTCCATGTAATGCTGGCCTGATGGCTTGAGATCGAGCAGCACCGGGGTTTCGCGACCCATGCGGTCGAGCGCGTGCAAATCAATGTCGAGGCCGACGCGACCGGCAATGGCGGCGAGATGCACGATGCCATTGGTCGAGCCGCCGATGGCGAGCAGCACGCGCATCGCGTTCTCGAAGGCATCGGGGGTGAGGATTTTGTCGATGGTCAAGCGCTCATGCGCCATCTGCACGGCGCGTGCGCCGGTCTCCTCCGCGACACGAATGCGGTCTGCGGTCACGGCAGGTGGGGACGCGCCGCCGGGCACCGTCATGCCGAGCGCTTCGGCGATGCAGGCCATGGTGCTCGCGGTGCCCATGACCGAGCAGGTGCCCACACTCGCGACGAGCTGGTTATTAACATCGGCAACTTCTTCGGCGTCGATTTCGTCGGCGCGAAATTTCGCCCAGTAACGACGGCAATCGGTGCAGGCACCAACGCGTTCTCCGCGATGTGAGCCGGTGAGCATCGACCCGGTGATGAGCTGGATCGCCGGGATGCCCGCCGACGCCGCGCCCATCAATTGCGCGGGCACGGTCTTGTCGCAGCCGCCGATCAAAACGACCGCATCCATTGGCTGCGCACGAATCATTTCCTCAGTGTCCATCGACATCAAATTGCGCAGATACATGCTGGTTGGCGCGGCGAAACTCTCGTGTACGGAGATCGTCGGGAAGTCCATGGGCAAGCCGCCCGCGAGCATCACGCCGCGCTTGACCGCCTCGATCAACTGCGGCGCATTGCCGTGGCAAGGGTTGTAGCTGCTTCCGGTGTTGGCGATGCCAATGACCGGTCGATCCAGCGCCTTGTCGGTGAAGCCCGCGCCTTTGATGAAGGCCTTGCGCAGGAACAGCGAAAAGCCGGTGTCGCCGTAGCTGGTGAGGCCTTTTTGCATGCCAGTGGCAGCGGGATTTTTTTTGTCGTTTGGCGGCGGGTTGGGCATGATTGATTTACTTCCGTGCGATGTACTTAAGGGCGCCTCTAAAGGCGAATGTAGTCGCTATTGAAGCGCGATGAGAGCGCATGCCGTCATCCTCGCCGAAAGGCGGGGATCCAGAGGGTTGCAAACGGAGAGGTCAATTCGCCGCGACTGCGATGGCCCGCTTTCTGGATTCCCGGCTGCGCCGAGAATGACGGCAGATCGGAGTGACCCTATCTTGGTAACGAGCATCAACGGCATGCTTCCGCTACGCTTCCGATATGTCTTCGCATTTGTCACATCAGGTTCAGCTTTGGGCTGAAAGGCTTATTTCATCGGGGCTAAAGCATAAATACGCTCTAACTCGACTTAATGCAATTAATGCTATTGAGCCCATATCACACAAGGGCTACAGCAAAAAGCTGACCACGCCAGCGAGCCGCCAATGAAGTCCTCGTCATTTAGCCAACTGCTCCTGCTCGGCGCGCTGTGGGGCGCGGCGTTCATGTTCATGCGCGTGGCGGTGCCGGAGTTCGGTGCGTTTTCAATGGCGGCGGCGCGGGTCGGCTTGGCCTGCGTGATGATGCTGGTGCTGGTGGTCGCGCTGCGGCAGTCAATGGATTTTCGTAAATGCTGGAAGACGTATCTCGCAGTCGGCGGCGTCAACACAGCCATTCCTTTCATCGCCTACAGCTTTGCAGCGCTTCACATCCCGGCGGGTTACAGCGCGATTGCCAACTCGACAACGCCAGTGTGGAGCGCGCTGATCATGTGGCTGTGGTTTAAGCAGCCGCTCGGCGCGTTGAAGTGGGCTGGCATTGTGTTCGCGTTTGCCGGGGTGCTGGTGCTGGTGGGCCTGCAGCCGGTGGCACTGACGCCGCTGGTGATCGCGGGCATCGTGGCGGCGGTATTGGCGGCCAGCATGTACGCCTGCGCATCGTTTCTGATCAAGCGTTATCTCAGCGCGCAGTCGGGTTTGGCTGCAGCGACGGGCATGGTCTGGGGCGCGACGGTGTGGTTATTGTTGCCGGGGATTTACTTCGCGCCGACCGTCATGCCCTCGATCACGGCGTGGAGCGCCATCGCGGCGATGTCGGTGTTTTGCACGGTGGCGGGCTATGCGTTGTTCTTTCATCTTATCAAAACCATCGGCCCGCAACGCGCCTCAAGCGTGGCCTTTTTGTTTCCTGCGTTTGCCGCGTTTTGGGGCTGGTTGATCCTGTCGGAACCGATCACGTTCAACATGGTTGCGGGCATGGTCTTCGTGCTGATCGGTACGGCGCTGGTGTCGGCGGGCGGCACGACAGCGGGGCCTGCCACGCTGTGGGAACGGATTCGTGATCAATTGCTGTATCCCATCGCGCTCGCATCGGCACCGGCACGACTGCGGCGTCGACTGGCGATGCACATTCGTGCCAACACCAAGATTTTTCGGGCTGATATTGAGCAGGCGCGGGTCGGATATCTCGCCGCCAGTTTGCCGCAGCCAGTCGACGTCGTGATGGCGGAGCTTCGGCTCACGCGAGTGGTCGATTTTGCGGACCCGTGGTTGTCGCTGTTGCGCAGCGATGCGTGGTTTCGCCGCCATGTGCAGGTGAACGCGGCTGAGCGCCCGGCGGGCCAGGGCGCGTTGTTCGTGATTTTTCACTATGGTGGTGGCTGGTGGATGGCGCGCTATTTCCGCCAGCTTGGCGAGCGCATTTCGATCATCATGTTCCGCGGCTTTTCCGGGCCCAGTATGGCGGATCGGTTTGCCCGCGCCTACGGAATATTGCGCCTGAAATGGATCGAGCGGGTATGCGGCTCGCCGTTGATCGTGACCAACGATGGCGGCGTAAAACAAAAGATGTGTGATGTCTGGCGCAACGGCCACCACGTCTACATTGCCAGCGACATCCCGCCGGTGCTGGTGCGCGGCAGCTTTGGGGTGCCGTTCTTTGGCCGGACCGGATACTTTCCGTTGCGGCCATTTGAGCTGGCGAATGAGCAGGGCGTTCCGGTGTACATGCTCGTTTGTGGCTGGGACGAGCACACGATGCAGCCCACGCTCAGCATTGCGGCGCTTGCTGGCAGCACGCCACAGGCGCGTCTGGCTGCCCTGATTGCCCAATACGAATCGCTCATTCGCGCACGCCCCGGTGCCTGGCATCTGTGGGGCGAATGGCCGCTGTTCTTTGAGCCGTCAAAACCGGAATAGGCGACCGACAGGTCACGGCAATCGGCAATCGGCGTGCGCGACTCAGCCATTCGCACGCGACCGGATGCATGCCCTGCACGGGTGAAGCAATGCACCATTTTTTTCGCGAGAAGCGCGGTCAAGCGGCGGACTCGAAGCGCTTTGTAGCGCGTAGCCCGGACCGAGATCGACGTACACGATGCGCTGGGGCGACGACGAGTTTCTTGCCTGACTGCCTGCGCTCTCGGGCACCATTGCCATGACTGTGGCCGAGCAGTTGCGGGTAAGTGCGGCCGAAAGCGCGCCGACCGTTGATGGGCTCGCCAGCGCGCTTCGCATTTCCATCGGTGCCACGCCAGTTCCAGACACCGATTCTTTTACTACCGCGCTAGACCGGGCGGACCGCGCACTACGCCGCGCCAAACAAAATGGCCGCAACTGTGTCGTCGTAGCTCGCCCCGGCGCGTAAGAATGGCTGTTGGGCACCTCTAGTAATTCATTTTTGGGGATGCAGTGTCGCAGTTGGCAACGTCGGCCCGGAGCGCAGCAACCGGAGCGTACGCGCAGGTCACGTGAGCGCATTTGGCAAAAGCGCGAGCACCGCGCCACGACACAATGCGCCCTACCAAGGAATTAATAGAGGTGCCCTGTTGTCGCTCGTATGAGTCTAGCGAATCGGGCAAACCCTTCCGAACCCGAACGTATCGCCGCGAGGACGGGGTCATAAACGCCCGCCGTGTTTAACGCACGGGGCGACCTCCGTGCCCGCCGAGCGCGCGATTGACCTGAATCAAGCAAGCATGCGGTCAATCGCCCGCGCCGTATTATCGTGATAACAATGCCATTTACTTTTGTTGACCTGCGATGAAGTTAGCCCTGCTCTCCGATATTCACGCCAATCTGCAAGCCTTTGATGCCTGTCTGGCCGACGCCCGCGCGCGGGGTGCAACGCAGATTGCGCTACTCGGCGATATGGTGGGATATGGAGCCGATCCGGTCCCCGTCATGCAACGCGTGATGGCGCTGGCGGCCAGCGGTGCCTGGGTGCTCAAGGGCAATCACGATGAACTCGCGTGTCGTCCGCCCGAAAGTTCGTCGGCCAGCGCGTTGGGCGAAATAACCGCTGGCTGGACCCACGCGCAGCTCAGCAACGAACACCGCGAATTTCTCGATGCGCTGCCGCTGACCCATGAGGACGGTTCGACCTTGCTGGTGCATGCAAGCGTTGCTGCGCCGGAGCGCTGGCACTACGTGCAGGACGAGCGCAGCGCGGCGCAGAGCCTCGCCGCCGCTGTGCAGAGGGACGCCCAGGTGCGCTACGTGTTTGGTGGCCATGTGCATCGACAAACACTGTACTACCAGGGCAGCGGCCGCGGAATGATGCAGTTTTTGCCGACACCCGGCACAGCCATTCCGGTGCCTGCACACCGGTCGTGGCTGGCAACCATTGGCTCGGTGGGTCAACCGCGCGATGGCCGCACCGAGGCTGGCTACGCCCTGTTTGATCGCGACGCCGAACGGCTCACGTTTGTACGCGTGGCCTACGACTTTCATGCGGCCGCTGCTGCCATTCGTACCGCCGGGTTGCCAGATTTTTTTGCTGAGCGCTTGTCGAGGGGCGAATGAAGTTGCTGGAACCAGGCGCAACGCTTGATGGATTCGTAATCGAAGCCTGTCTGCACGCGGGCGGTATGGCGCACGTCTACCGCGTCGACTACGAAGTCACGGGACACGATCCGGGCTTCCGCATGGCCATGAAAGTGCCGCGCATGGCCACCGGTGATGGCGTAGAAAACCTGGTTGGTTTCGAGGTGGAGACGCAAATTCTGCAGTCGGTGAGCGGGCCGCACGTTCCACGCTTTGTCGCATCTGGTGACATCACGCGCGTGCCCTATCTGGTAATGGAATACATCGAAGGTCATCCGCTTCAACGCTGGATTGATGAGGCGGGGGACACCGGCATTCGTCCCGATGCGCTGACCATTGCGCGCCTGGGCGAGGCGGTCGCCAAAGCTGTACACAGCCTGCATCAGCAAAACGTGGTGCATCAGGATTTGAAGCCGGCCAACGTGGTAATTCGCACGAGTGGCGACGCCGTGCTGCTCGATTTCGGCTTGAGCTACCACGCCCATTTTCCCGACTTGCTCGCTGAGGAGATGCGCAAGGCCATCGGCTCCCCCGCGTGGATGGCGCCCGAGCAGGTCGTCGGCGTGCGCGGCGATCCGCGCAGCGACATCTTTGCCATCGGCGTGATGCTCTTCCAGTTGGCCACCGGAGCACTGCCGTTTGGTGCGCCACAAACGGCGGGTGGCCTGCGTCAGCGATTGTGGATGGACCCGCCGCCACCGCGCGCACTTAAGGCGGGCACGCCTGACTGGCTACAGGAAATAATTCTGCGCTGCCTGGAGCCGGAAGCGGCCGTGCGCTACCCGTCCGCAGCGCACCTCGCCCTTGATCTCGGGCATCCCGATCAGGTGCTGATCACCGCGCGCGGCACCCGCCTGCAGGGCACGCCATGGACTGCGCACCTCAAGCGCTGGCTCAAGGCTGCGGGCAAACAATACCGGCCAAGTCCGCCGCCTGTTGAGCAGATCGATCAGGTGCCCATCGTTATGGTCGCGCTGCCGTACAAGGATGCGACCGACGCTACGCTGTATTCGCTGCGCGTGGCGGTGAATCGGACGCTTGGCACGCGACCCGGCGCGCGCCTCGCCTGCGTCACCGTGATTGCTTCGTCAGATACCAGCAGCACCGATAACAGCAGAAGCGAGACGCGCATTTATGGGCAACACGTGGAGCGACAGCGGCAGTGGGTGCGTGGCGTTGATCTCACGGGTCGTCAGGTGTCGCATCACGTGCTCGAATCGGGCGACGTCGCGGGCGCGCTGATTGATTTCGCACACAATAACCACGTGACAGTTCTAGTTCTCGGTGCCGCCACCCACGGGCTTAAATTACAGCCATTCATTGCCACCATTCCGGTGAAGGTGGCAATGCAAGCGCCGTGTACGGTGATTCTGGTTAAGCAGGCGCTACCGTTTGCCCAACTGGCGACGGCCTGAAACGATCTCGTCCATCATTGATGGGTCACCGTTGTTGCCCCGCACCGGGAAATCGCAGCCGGAACGTGCTGCCGTGGTCCGCTCCACTGGTTTCGCTTTCTATTTCCAGCCTGGCGCGATGCCGTTGGGCAACGTGCTTGACGATGGCCAGCCCGAGGCCGGTGCCGCCGGTTTCGCGGGAGCGTGAACGGTCAATGCGATAGAAACGTTCGGTCAGTCGCGGGATGTGTTCGGCTTTGATCCCGGCACCGGTGTCCTTGACTTCCACGACAACGTCCTGGTCGCAACGCACTGTCAGCACAATGCGGCCGCCCGTGGGCGTGTAGCGCACCGCGTTTGACAGCAAATTGCCGAGCGCGGAGCGCAGCTCGCTCGCGCTGCCGATCACCATAGCAGGCTCGATGGTGGCGACGAAGCTGTGAGCGCCTGAGGACAGCGCCTCGGCGTCCGCGAGCACTTCGCGGGCCACCAACGCCAAATCGGTGGGCGTCGCCTCTGGCGGCAGTTGATCGTTTTCTAGTCGCGCCAGCGTGAGCAAATCTTCGACCAGTCGCCGCATGTTGGTGGTCTGTGTGCCGATCAATTGCAGATAGCGATTGCGTTCTGCTTCTTCAAGCGGCAGGTCAGCCAGCGTCTCGACAAAGCCGCCGACCACCGTGAGTGGCGTGCGCATTTCGTGTGACACGTTGGCAACAAAATCGCGCCTCATACGATCCAGTTTCTCCCGCTCGGTCACGTCGCGCGTGAGCAGCAGGCGTACGCCTTCAGCGCTGCGTTCCAAGTGAAACAAAATACTGCGACCGCTGAGCGTAATGATGGGCTCAGGCCGCGACTCGTCTTCGAGGTACGCTGAGAATTCCGGCGCGCGAATTAACTGCGCAACCGGCTTGCCCATGTCGCGAAACGCGTCGAGCGAATGAATGACCAGCGCGGCCTGATTGCACCACATGATGCGGCCGCCCGCGTCGAGCAGAAACAGGCCATCGGGCACTGCATTGGTGATTTGTTTGCGCTGTGTAATCTCGGCGTCACGATCCTTTAGTTGCTGCTCGCTTTCTTTGAGTTTGCCGCGCAGAAGCGCCACGACGTCGTCAAACGCGCGCTCAGCGCCCTGTGGCTCGCGTAGGAGCTCGCGGGTAGCCCGGTCGCGTTGCTGCACGCGCGCTACCAACCATGCGCAGACGAACGCCAGCGTGACCGCAGCGATCCATGGCGTCCACACGATGGACAACACCATTGAGAGCGCCGCGATCACGCCGATAGTGTGAGGCAGTCGATTCATGCGGCTGAGTTTAGCGGGCGGGGACGCAGCGCAACGTCAGGCAACGCTTGGCCGCTGGCGAGGCTCACCAATGACTATCGTTTGCGCAAACGATAACCGCCACCGCGCACCGTCTCTACCAATGCATCGTGACCCGATGGTTCCAGCGCAATGCGAAGGCGGCGCACATGCACGTCGACCGTGCGCTCCTCGATGAAAACATGGTCGCCCCACACGCCGTCGAGCAAGGCCTGTCGCGTCATCACGCGATCCGGTCGCGACATCAAAAAGCGCAACAGACGGAATTCAGTAGGCCCCACTTTAAGCTCAGTGCCGTTGCCCATCACGCGATGCGCTGCCGGGTCGAGCACGAGGCCCGCGACTTCGAGCGCAGCGTCGGACGCCTCAGGCGCAGCACGTCGCAGCAGAGCCTTGATGCGCGCCATCAGTTCTTTGGTTGAAAACGGTTTGGTGACGTAATCATCCGCTCCGACTTCTAGGCCACGTACTTTGTCATCCTCAGCGGCGCGCGCCGTGAGCATCAAAATCGGCAGATCGCGGGTGCGGTCGTCCTTGCGCAGTTCGCGAGCAAAGTCGATGCC
Source organism: Burkholderiales bacterium (assembly GCA_043758415.1). GTDB lineage: Bacteria > Pseudomonadota > Gammaproteobacteria > Burkholderiales > Casimicrobiaceae > Casimicrobium. Next base: position 5,469 of record JAYVNO010000095.1, on the reverse strand, counting down.
GGATTTGTCGGGCAGCATCCAGTCGAGCACCACCAGGTCAGGCAGTGTTTCGTCGACGATATCGCGAGCGTCCATGACGGCATGGGCGACCTGCACCGCGTAGCCCGCGTGCTTGCAGTGGAGGGCGACCAACTCGGCAATCGCCGGCTCGTCTTCAACAATCAGGATGGTGGCTGGCATGGATCAGTATTTTGTGACAACGATGTTACGTTTGTGTGACACCGCGTCTGCGCGGCATCACCGTCTGGCAAAGCGATGCACGCCTTGCTAACTTGCTAACGCGCTAACGCACTGGCCAAAGCAACAGCAATTGACCCGCTCGTTAACCCATTTGAAGGCAAAACTAGAGCGCTGATCAGCAACAGCTTTCTGTTATTTCCCCATGCAACCCTTATTTAGTATGGGGATACGCATTTCTACTCATAAACTCGATTATTGGCATAAATCACCGTTAAGCCCATGTTGAATGGGCTTTTCGGAGCAGAGCTGATGCGATCTCTTACCCGCGAATTCGCGTCGCGCGAGCGACGCGGCATTGCGTACCGCTGAACGTCGAAATGACGCACTGCGCCATCGCGGTGCTCGATGACAAAGGCGCGACCATTCTCTTTTCAGCCACGCCCATCAGCGCGCAGGAACGAACGGAGTTTCAGATGAATTCTTACGCGAAAAGCAGCGATCCGTCGGGCAAGTTGCGTTCGATGACGCACCTCATGTTCTGCGCCACCAGCGGCGGCAAATCGGTACCCGAGGCAGCCGCCGTGAAATCCGTTGAAATGTTGATGTCACACGCATCAACGCTGATGGCGCAGCGGCAATGGGTGTTCGATCTGCCGAAGGACAACAAGGAATTTGCCTTCAAGACGCTCTCAGGCAGCCTCAAGCCCAGTGCTCGTTTTGTCGGACAGGCAACGGGCAACAAGACCAGCGACGGCCTTAAATACTCATGGGACGTGCGCTTTGACATGGCCGTGCCGACGGTTCAAGCTGCGGCTGGACCGAGCTGCGGTGGATAGTTTTGCTGATCGCGGCTTACGGCTTTTGTTAAAAGAGATCAGGCAAAAGGTTGATGGGGCTTGCGGTGCAGATGTCGTGCTGCCTCGAAACAAGCGTCGAATATTGCAGCGAAACAAAGGATGATCCATGAGTGAAACCGCAACTTACCCGCTTCGCCTGCCGCGCTCCATCAAGGCCGCTGTCGAAAAACTGGCGCTGTCAGAAGGCATCAGCATGAACCAGTTTGTAGCTACGGCAGTAGCCGAAAAGTTGGCGGTGCTTAACACCGCCAACTACTTCGCCGAACGCAAAGGGCGCGCAGATCTGGCCGCGTTCAAACGCATCCTCACACGGAAAGGCGGTGCTGCGCCGCGTGAGGGTGGTGAGCGGTGAAGAAGCGCTTATCGATTCAAACCTGCTTCGCGTATCGGTGCTGTGCTTAAACATTCATCGCCAGTGCTCAATTGATTCGCGCTACGGGATTGACGGATGCAGCGTACGCAGACGCAATAAAACCTGTGCGCAACGCTATGCGTCGCTTTACGTATCGATCAATATTTGATGCGCTTCTCTATTTCCTGAACTTACCTGCAAGCGCAGAGAAGTCGGATGACTCACACCGCATACCTTGGGTGGCAGAGAACCTCATCGTCTACCTGTTGCGTGACGAGCCACGCTTATATGGGAACAGGATCGCTGATCACAACACGGTTCGAGACGTGATCAGCCTTTGCTGGCAACAAATGAATTCGCTAGCGGCGGGAAAAATAGAGATAGAAAACCTGACGCTTTTCATGCGATCAATAATGCTGTCACAGACACCTCATCAAGCAGGCTTAAACCCGACAGCGTTTGCGAGGCAAATTGCAATTTCTCAAACACTAGAAAGAAACAGCATTCTGTATTTGGCAATGTGCGAAGCAGCGCAGATGCCGCTGGAAGACTTCTTTGACCTTGCGATGATGGCGTGGAGACAAACAACGGATGATCGACCGTGGTTCAGCGAACAGTACATTTTGAATTTAGGAAATATTGTCGGTCACGAAAAAGCTCGTCGCTTCTTCAGCGTAATTTCTCGCACCATTCCCGAATTACAAGTGCAATACCGCAAGACAATCCGTGAGATTTCTGTTGACGAGTGGTTTCAGCCAACGTTGCTGTATCGCACGCCTTGTGTTCGTCTAGAAACCGAAAAGGTTACGGTGCCCATCAGCCGCCCAACGTTGAGACGATTTTTAGAAGCATTCATTCCCGATCAAGTTGAGCAACACTGCGACACGCGCGTCCGCCAGTCATGGGAAAGAAAGATTGAAAAGTACGCCCTCGAGATTACTAGAGGCCTTAACGCCGAAGTGCTTGGCCAAACCGCAATTCGAGCGCGATTTGGCATCGCTCCTGGTCAGCAGTGTTGCGACGTTGCATTGATCACTGAAAATGCGATCATCTGTGTTGAAGTAAAGAGCAAAAATCTAAGTTCAAAACTGCGTGCGGCTGCTAGTTCACGAGACATGATGACAAGCCTGAAGACCACAGTGATTTCTGCTGATGAGCAACTCCTGAGCGTGGCGCGTGCAATACGTTCCTCTCCACACAGAGCGCTAATCATCTACTCGCTGATAGTGACATCAACCGATCTGTATTTAGGTTCAGCGGACGAGTTGCTTTCCGTTGAGTGGATCAAAGAACAATTTTTGCGGCCAATAGTCATGAGTCTTGACGACTATGACTGGTTCGTTGAAGGACATCGACTTTCAAAATTCAATGTCGTCGATGTCCTAAGCGAATACGTCGCGCGCGTCGGTTCGAAACCTCATTCACTACGCTCGTTTAGTCATATGTTGTCGGAGGATCGATATTCGATAGCCACCCCAGAACACCTCCAGCAGGTTTTCATGAACCGAGTGCATGCAATGCAGGAATTGCCAGCACAAATGCCGACGCATGACTAAAGACACAAGTTGCAATCATCTTGTTGACAACAGGAGCTACTGCTCCGCAAACCCAGTCGCCCAAGCCAACCGCAATTTCCTTCCGCAAGGCAGCGACTCCGCACCTGAGTTTGCGCCCACGTCGAATCGTGCCAATACGCCGTAGTTCGCCATGGTCGGTTCGATCCACGGATAGAAGCCGAATTTGCCTGCGCTGGAATACGCACCGTCGCCGGTCAAGGTGTCCTCCACCCAGTGGCCGATGCTGTAGTTGGGGCTTTCGGTGGCTGGGAATGGCGAGTACAGTGCGGCATGCAGGTTTAGTTATTGGTGCAAACGGCGTTGGCGTTAAGCTGCGTACCCGCAATCAAACTGCGGTCGAGGAGTTTGCGTGAAAACGCGGTGTAGGCGTTTGCAGGCGTGTTGATGCCACCGGCAAGTTGCGACTGCGTGAAACCAAAATTTGCGCCGTTGACTGACACGCCCAGACCGTTGATGATGGTGACGATCTCGACGATACGCACGGCTTGTGCTGCAAGCAATGGTGCCTTGCCTGACCGAGCGGCGAAAAACTGTTGCAGGCAATAGTTCATACGCCGCATTGAACCTTGCCACCGATCATTGAGGCGACGGAAATGTAGGCAAGTGCGGTGTGCCGCATGTCGTACGGTTCAGGCGAAAGCGGCTTCCGGCTCGTTAATTTCAACGTGATGCGCTGCGCCATCTTTCTGCAGCCACGCATCAATCAGCGCCGGGTCGTTGAGGGTGCGCAGCGCTGCGTACGCAGTTTCTGCTTCGGGATAACGACGACGCAAAAAATTGAGCCATTGCTTGAGCCGACCGGCGCGATGTTTTCGCTCAACGCGGGTGGCGACCAGCGCCCAGAAATCGTTGAGGAGCGGGCGTAATGTGCGCCACGTCACTTGCACATTGTGCTGGCTATCAGACGCGCCGCGCACTGCCCACGCCAGTCCCGGATCGGTGACCATGCCGCGACCGAGCATGATGTCTTTGCAACCCGACACTTCGCGACAGCGCAGCGCGTCGGCGACCGTCCAGATTTCGCCGTTGGCGATGACCGGAATATCGACTGCCGCGCGCACGTCCGCCACGCGCTCCCAGTACGCGGGTGGGCGATAGCCGTGCGCCTTGGTGCGCGCATGCACGACGATCTCGCTGGCGCCCGCGTCGGCGATAGCTTGCGCACATTCCTCAGCGCGAGTGTCGTCGTTGAAGCCCAGGCGCATCTTCGCTGATACGGGCAAATGCGCAGGCACAGCGCGGCGCACCGCGGAGACAATTCGCGCAACGGATTCGGGGTCTTGCAGCAGCATCGCGCCGCCGCCGTGACGGTTGACGATCTTTGCCGGACAGCCGAAATTGAGATCAACACCGGTCGGGCCAAGCGAGGCGAGGCGCGCTGCGTTTTCTGCGAGACAGGTCGCGTCCGAGCCGAGCAATTGCCCGCGCACAGGTACGCCCGCAAAGGTCTTGCCGCCGTTCAAAAGCTCCGGCATCACGCGGATGAACGCGCGATTCGGCAGCAGCGTTCCGCTGACGCGAATGAACTCGGATACGCAGCGATCCACGCCACCGACGCGGGTCAGAATGTCGCGCAACACGAAGTCGACCAACCCCTCCATCGGGGCGAGCAGGATTTGTCCGCTCGCGTTTTTCGTCGCTGCGTTCATCGCGTTACACAACTCGCCACTGCGCCTCGGGCACGTCCGCACCCATCGTGATTTCGCCGCGTCGCAGGCGCGTGATCGTCGCGCGCAAACCGAGCGTGTCGCACAGTGCGGTCAACTGACCCTTGACCAGCGACGATGTGGTGAGCATGATCGAATTCGGTTCTACCTTTGTGACCTTCGCGGTCTGGTTAATCGTTGCGAATTCAGCGACGATTTTGTCGGCGACTTCTGGTGATTGTGGCGCTGCAAAGTCGATGCGCCATGACTCATCAACGTCAGCAGCAGCGAGCCGTCGTGCGAGTGCAGTGTCAGTGGTGAACACGACGAGGCCTGCTTCGAGTACCGACAGTCGGCCCGCCACACGCAGCCCAAATGTTGAGAAACTTGGCGGTTGTCCAAGCCCGCAAAAATTGTCTGCGACCAGCAAACCCATCGCGCGTGCGCCACCGGTTTCGTCGGGGCTGGACACAAAGCCGCGCGGTTTGTTGAGGACGATGGTGAACGCGTTTTTCAACTGCGCCTTCGCCTCGTTCGACAACACGATTTCGGCGTCAGGCAACGCGCGGTCACCGGGGATCGCCACGCGCCCGCCCACGCTCACCCACCCGCGCTCAATCATGCGGTCGGCCTCCGTGCGCGACGCAATGCCGCGCTGCGCGAGAATTTTGGAGATGCGGATGGGTTCGGGGGCGTTCGACAAAGGATGCTTCTTCTGGAAATTTATAGGGTGCGCTCTGCGCACCAAGGAATCAATCTACTAGATAGTGTCGTCACGAGATATTAAGCCACAACACCATGCATCGAATCTGTACGGAGGCGACAAATGAGGACAAATTTTTGGCGTATCGCGTGGC